>JAEWYL010000345.1 GCA_023395675.1 Chloroflexota bacterium
CTAAAGCCCCCGGCGGAGATTTCGACCCCGCCTGGTCGCCGGATGGGACAAAGATCGCCTTCACCTCGCTGCGCGAGGGCGGGCGCCCGCGCATCTACGTGCTCGACCTGGCTTCGAGCGAGGCCAAACTGATCTCGCAGCGCTTCTCGCGCGACCAGCAGCCCGCCTGGTCCCCGGACGGGACGAGGATCGCCTATGTCTCGCTCAACGAGGGCCGCTCGGAGATCTGGGTGATGGACGCCGACGGGTCGGACCAGCGCCAGTTTTCCCACAGCCCGCAGATGATCAACTACCTGCCCAACTGGTCCTCCGACGGCGGCTTTATTCTCTTCACCCAGCTCCAGCAGCGCGGCTATATCCCGCGCCTGGCGGCGGTGCAGTATGCCGGGGCCAGCGGGGAGTACAACGAGTACATGATCAGCGTGGGCTCCATCCCGGCCCGCGAGGCGCGCTACTCCCCCGACGGGCTCTGGCTGGTGATGGAGAGCTGGCCCGAGGGCAGCAACCACGATATCTATATCGTCACCGCCAACGGGGCCAACCGCACCCGCCTGACCATCGACCCGCGCTTCGACTTCGACCCCGACTGGGGGCCGTAAACCACATCCCGCCGTCCCTTTCCCCGAGGAATGGGCGCACACTGCGCAAGCTCCACAAAATTCGGCCGGAAGCGCCGATTTTTTAATTTCGCGCTCTTTACTTCAAAAACTTCTCGCGCCTCCTTTTCACCGGCAGGGGAACAGAATCCCTTATAATAACGTCATAAACTCAAGTTCTTCGAGTATTCATCATTTTATTGTAAACACTATGCAGTACAGACAGGTACAACCACAACCACAACCCTCCTACCGCCGTCCCGAATACCCCGCCTCCCCGGCCGGGCGCGACCGGCGCGCCTGGGCCGCCCTGGCCGCCGGGGGCGCGCTCAGCCTGCTGGGGCTGGCGCTCCTGCCGGTCCTGGCTGTGCTGGGGCTCTTCGCCTATTTCCAGACCTCCGCACGCATCCTGCCCGGCGTCCACGTCGGGCCGGTCGAGGTGCAAGGCCTGACCCTCGAGCAGGCCGCGGCCGAGCTGCACGCCTCCTGGAACCTGGGGAAGAAAGTGCTCGTCCACGACGGCTTCCAGTATTACGAAGTCTCGCCTGCCGAGCTGGGGGTGAGCCTGGACCCGGCCCGCACCGCCGAGGCCGCTTACAGCCTGGGGCGCGGTCAGGGCCTGCTGGCCGGGGTAAGCCAGATGCTGCGCGGCTACCGGGAGCCGCAGCCGGTCCAGCCGGTGATCGGCTATGACCCTGCCGCCGCCCGCCTGGGGCTGGAAGCCCTTTCGGCCCGCGTCAGCCGCCTCCCGGTGGACGCCTCGTTCCGCCTGGAGGGCACGCGCCTGGTCGAGATCCCGGGCGAGCTGGGCTACACCATCAATATCGAAGAGACCCAGGCCCTGCTGGCGGCCGACCCGAGCGCCGTGCTGCAGGGCGGCTACCTCTCTCTCAAGCTGCAGCCCGTCTCGCCCCAGGTCACCGACGTCTCCGCGGCCATGGCCGGGGCGCAGCGCCTGCTCGATACGCCCGTGCTCCTGTACGCCTACGATCCCCTCAGCGACGAGCGCCTGGAACTGCAGGTCCCCAAAGAGACCCTGGCAGGCTGGCTGCGGGTGGAAAACCTGGAGGCGGGGCCGCGCCTGGAGGTGGACCCGGCCCAGGCGGCTGAATATCTGCGCAGCCTGGATGGGAGCCTGGGCGCCTCGCGCTACATCAGCCCCGACCAGCACGCCTCGGAGCTGGCCCGCGCCATCGGCGAGGGCCGCCCCCTGACCGTGACCCTGCGCCACGCCCCTTCCAAATACACCGTCCGCTCCGGCGACACCCTGCTCAAGATCGGCTGGAACACCGGCA
This sequence comes from Chloroflexota bacterium, assembly GCA_023395675.1. Classification (GTDB taxonomy): domain Bacteria; phylum Chloroflexota; class Anaerolineae; order Anaerolineales; family UBA4823; genus JAEWYL01. Next base: position 1,892 of record JAEWYL010000345.1, read on the forward strand.
TCCCTTTCTGGATGATCCTGGAGGCCAACCCCGGCCTGGACCCCGAAAACCTGTGGGCCGGGCAGGAGATCAACCTGCCCTCCAAAGACGAGCTCCTGCCCCTGCCGGTGGTGCCGGGCAAGCGCATCATCATCAGCATAGACCGGCAGCGCATGTGGGTGGTTGAGGGCGGCGAGCGCATCGAGGAGTTCGTCATCAGCACCGGCATTGACCGCTCGCCCACCCAGCCGGGCGTCTTCCAGATCCAGACCCACGAACGCAACGCCTACGCCTCGGTCTGGGACCTGAACATGCCCAATTTCATGGGCATTTACGAGGCCTGGCCCGGCTTTATGAACGGCATCCACGGCCTGCCCACCCTCTCCAACGGGCGGCGCCTGTGGGCCAATATCCTCGGGCGCCCGGCCTCCTACGGCTGCATCATCCTGGACCTGGACGACGCCGAATGGCTCTATGAATGGGCCGAAGAAGGCGTGGTAGTAGAGATTAGAGAATAGGTTAACCCCTTTTTTAACCCTGTTTCTGGCCGGTCCGGGCGCATTTTGGCGCCCGGGCCGGCCAGTACTTTAACCCCACATCTTCCGCCCCCGGCCTGCCGCCTCCCACCTGTGGTTAAACGAAAGGGGTAGCAGGGGAAATAACCCCTCAATACAGCCCGGGGAGGATAGCCCCGGCCGCGTTTTTAAGCTACAGTCGGGCTATGGACCTCATCCCAGACCCCATCCCCGACCGGCTGTTCCTGCTGGTCATGAAACGCAGGGCGGCGCGGCCCCTGATCCGCACCCTCATCGCCCGTTTCGCCCTGCGCGGCCCGCTGGTCGTCCTGGACGGCGGCAGCGGCTTCGACGCCTACGCGGTGGCCCGCAGCATCCGGCGCGAGAACCCGGACGTGAACGGCGTGCTGGAGCGGGTGCGCCTGGCGCGGGCCTTCACCTGCTACCAGATGCTGGCGCTGCTGCGCCGGACCATCCCCGACCGGCGGCCGAAGGTGGTGATGGACCTGCTGGCGACCTTCGAGGACGAAAGCGTGGACGAGGTGGACCGGGATTTCCTGCTGCGGGAGAGCATCAGCCTCCTGAACCGCCTCAGCCGAGCGGCCCCGGTGGTCGTCTGCATCCACCCCCCCACCCGCCCCACGCCCGGCTTCAGCCGCATGTTCGCCCAGGTGAGAGAGGCCGCCGGCGCCCTGTTCGTGGAGCCGGAAGAGCCTCCTCCCCTGCAGCCGCGCCTGCTGTGAGACCGCTCAAAACCTGAGCACAAAATAGTTTCCTGAACTGACGGTTCGTAGAAAAGGCCAGGGGGCCGCAGTGCTTATGCTCTGCGGGCCCCTGGCCGCCAACATTACCTGCTCTTTGGAGAGCCTGGATGGGACGCACATTAGCAACTGCCACACAGATTATCCTCGACGAACAAAAAGAACTGGCTCAATTTCGCCGGGCGCTGCGCCGCCCGGACCAGCAGGCGCTCGACGAGCTCTTTGCTTACGCGCGCCAGAATGTCGCCGCCATCACCATGGCGGCCCACACCCTGCCCTTTGAGGCCATCCTGCTGGCCATGCTCCTGGGCGAGCACGCCGAAACCCGCCGCCTGAAAATCGGGCTGGAGAGCCTGCAGCAAGAGCTTTCCCGCCTGAGCCGGGTGGTGGAGGAGCTGGAGAGGCGGGATGTATGAATACCGCGGGTGGTTCTGCGAAGTCTACACCCACCCGGAGGACGGCCAGCTCACCCTGTGGGTGATCGACGGCCGGGGGCGCCGCCGCCTGCTGCGCCAGCATTTCCCGGTCACCTTTTATGCCGCCGGAGAGCCCGAACTCCTGCGCCGCCTGTGGCGCTTTCTGCGCGACCAGCCCATCCGGGTGCGCCTGGCGCGGCAGGAACGCCGGGACCTGCTCGTCTCCCACCCGGTGACCGTGCTGGCGGTGGAGGTGGAGCAGCCGGCCCTCCAGCCCCGCCTGCTCGCCCGGGTCGCCCGGCGCTTCCCCGAGCTGGACCTGTACGACGCCGACGTGCCCCTCACGGCGCGCTACGCTGCGGCCTTCGATCTCTTCCCCCTGCTCCGCTGCCGCTGGGTGGAGGACGAAAACGGCTGGGTGCGGGAGATCTCGCCCCTGGAATCGCGCTGGGCGCTTGACCCCCAGCCGCCCCCGCTGCGCATCCTGGAGCTCTGCCCCGACAGCGAGCCCTTCCACGCCCCGCCCGCCCGGCTGGTCGCCCGCTTCGGGCGCTACGACTGGCGCCTGCCGCTGGAGCCGGAGCGCCCCTTCCTGGCCGGCCTGGCTGCCGTCCTGCGCCGGGTGGACCCCGACCTGATCCTCACGGACTGGGGGGATACCTGGCTGCTCCCGCGCTGCCTGGAGCTCTCGCACGGCCGGCGCGACCTGCTGCCCCTGTGCCGTGACCCCAACCAGGGCGTGCTGCAGAAGGACAAGCGCACCTACCATTCCTACGGGCAGGTGGTCCACCGCGGCCAGCAGGTCCTGCTGCACGGCCGCTGGCACGTGGACCGCCGCAATTCGATGATGTTCTCCGATTACGGCTGGGAGGGGGTGATGGAGATGGCCCGGGTCAGCGGCCTGCCGCTGCAGGTGGCGGCCCGCAATTCGCCCGGCGCGGGCATCACCGCCATGGAGATGATCGTGGCCCTGCAGGAGGGCATCCTGGTGCCCTATCACAAGCAGCAGACCGAGCAGCTCAAGACCGCCCGGGACCTGATCGAGGCCGATCACGGCGGCCTGGTGGCCGCGCCTCTGGCCGGCCTGCACGAGGCGGTGGCGGAGATTGACGCCGTGTCGCTGTACCCGAGCATCATCCGGCGCTTCAATCTCTCTCCCGAGACCCTGGACGGCCTGCAGGAACTGCAGGAGGCCGTGAACGTCCCCGGCCTCAATCTGCAGGTGGACCGCGAGCAGGAGGGTTTCCTGCCGCGCGTCCTGGGCCCGCTGCTGGATAAGCGTATCGCCATCAAATGCCGCCTGCTGGAGCTGCACCCCCGGGACTGCCGCTGCCCGCCCCTGAAAGCGCGCGCCTCCGCCCTGAAATGGCTGCTGGTGGTGTGCTTCGGCTACACCGGCTACCGCCACGCCAAGTTCGGCCGCATTGAGGTCCACCAGGCCATCACCGCCTACGCCCGCGAGGTGCTCCTGCAGGCCAAAGAGGCGGCCGAGGAGCTGGATTTCGAGGTGCTGCACATGTACGTGGACTGTATCTGGGTGCGCAAGCCCGGCTGCACCCGTCCCCAGGACTTCCAGCCCCTGCTCGACGCCATCGTGGACCGCACCGGCCTGCCCATGGCCCTGGACGGTGTGTTCAACTGGGTCGCTTTCCTCCCCTCGCGCATGGACGCCCGCGTCCCGGTGGCCAACCGCTACTTCGGCGTGTTCCAGGGAGGCGAGATCAAGGTGCGCGGTATCGAAGCCCGCCGGCGGGACGCGCCGCCTTTCGTGGCCCAGGCCCAACTGGAGATCATCTCCCGCCTGGCGAAGGCGGCCACAGCCGCGGAGATGCAGGCCCTGCTCCCCGGGATCGTGAGCTTCCTGCGCGGCCGGGTGCGCGCCCTGCGCGAGGGGCGCATCCCCCTGAGTGAGCTGGTGCTGCGCCAGCGGCTGAGCCGGGAGCTGGAGCAGTACCGCACCCAATCCCCCGCCGCCCGCGCCGCCGCCCAGCTCCAGGCGGCGGGGAAGCGCGTCAACGTGGGGGAATCGGTGCGCCTGGTGTTCACCCGGGGCGAGGAGCGGGCGCTTGCCTGGGATGCGCCCGGCGGGCACGACCCGCGCCGGGTGGATGTGGAGCGCTATACCCGCCTGCTGCTGCGCGCCGCCGCCGCCGTGCTGCAGCCGCTGGGGGCCGGGGAGCCGGTCGTGCGGGCCTGGGTGAACGGCGGCGCGCCCCCCGGCGCCCTGCCTGTGGACCTGCCCCTGCTGCAGCTCCCCGCCTCAGCCGCCGCCGGGCGCCGGTACGCGCCGCTGGGGGCGAAAGAATAGCGCCACCGCCGTAGAGAATCTGCGCCCGGCTGCGGAACTTCCCCTCCCATTCGCCTGCTCGCTCTGCAATAATAATTGTGGAAATTTCTGGAAGCGGCCTGCCCGGCCCGGGCTTGCGCCGCCGGGACGGTATTTCGCTTCCTGGCGCGCCCTCCGGCCCCGGGCGCGGCTCCAGCGCGGGAAATCGCTTACCGGGAATGGGCCGCGCGGCGTGCAGAAGCAGCCCGGGCCTCGCACGGTTTTGGCCCCCCATACCAGCCTTCAGGCCCTTTTTAGGGCCTTAAAAGCGGGCTTGTTTTACATAAAGTACGGGAAATTCCACTTGAAAAAGTAGGGGAATTCCTGATTGCTTCTAGGGATTTCCCCCATTGATACGAATTTGGTTGGGTCTTATAGTAGAAGCACGCTGACCGCGAGAATTGTTTCCCGTATTGTAAGGTAATTGCAGCACTCCGCTTCGGACGGCGGGGAGAAAGGCAGACGGTGAAACAAATCATGGGGTCTGTCTTCTCAAAATTTATTGAGGAGGAAGGCACTTTTAAACCGAATTTGGAGGAGCACGTTTGTTCTGAATCGCTGTCCGGTTTTATAGGGGATTACGGGGTGCAGCCCGCAGTCGCCTGTAAAAACCTCCTCCGTATTTTGCAAGCTATCCACTGCGCAGCCGGTTATCAACCTTAGCGCCTGTCCGATGAATGACTGTGTGGTTGTGATGGGGAGCTCAGCCCTCCATCACAACCACATCAACATTTATTTTCAGGATGGGTGCGGATGAACGACTGCGTTTCTAAACCAGGGGGAATAGAGAGGCCCGCCCGGGCCTCTCAGACTGGATGAGAGCATGGCAAAACTGGATAACTCATCACCCGGCCGGGTTGTGATCCTCAGGGCGCTTCAACTCGGCGACCTGCTCTGCGCACTGCCCGCCTGGCGCGCCCTGCGCCGGGCCCTGCCCCAGGCCCATATCACCCTGGTGGGGCTGCCCTGGGCGGCGGGCTTTGTGGAGCGCTTCAACGCCTACCTGGACAGTTTTATCGAGTTCCCGGGCGTGCCCGCCTTCCCCGAGCAGCCCGCACGCCTGCACCTCTTCCCGGCTTTTCTGGCGGAGGTCCAGCAGTGGGAGTACGACCTGGCCCTGCAGATGCAGGGCTCGGGGCTGGTGAGCAACACGCTGGTCTCGCTGTTCGGGGCGCGTGAAAGTGCGGGTTTCTTCCCGGCGGGTTTTTACCCGGGCGGACACTGCCCGGACCCCGACCGCTACCTGCAGTACCCCGAGGGCGAGCCGGAGATCCGCCGCCTCCTGCGCCTGGTGGAATTCCTGGGCTTCCCGTCCCAGGGAGAGGCGCTGGAGTTCCCCCTGCACAGGGAGGACTGGCATTCGCTGAACGCCGCGCTGGACGAGGCAGGCAGGCGGCTGCCGGCCGGGGGTTACGCCGTGCTGCATCCGGGGGCGCGCTCCCCGGAGCGCCGCTGGCCGGTCGAGCGTTTCGCCGCCGTGGGGGACGGCCTGGCCCGCCAGGGACTGCAGGTGGTGGTCACCGGGTCCGCAGCCGAAGCCGCCCTGGCCGCGGAGCTGGCCGCCCGCATGCAGGCGCCAGCCCTGAACCTGGCCGGGCGCACCGATCTGGGCGCCCTGGCGGCCCTGCTCGGCGAGGCCCGGCTGCTGGTCTCCAACGACACCGGCCTCTCTCACCTGGCGGCCGCGCTGCGCATCCCCAGCCTGGTGCTGTTCTGCGCCTCCGATCCGAAGCGCTGGGCGCCCCTCGACCAGGACCGGCACCGCCCGGTCTTGAATGCGCTGCAGGTCTCCGCCGCCGAGGTGGGCGCGCGGGCGCTGGCCCTGCTGGACCAGGTCCCGCCCGCCCCTTCTCCCAGGGAGCTGCTCTATGCCGCCTGAGCGGATCGAGAAGCCCTGGCAGGAGGCGCGCCGTATCCTGGCCGTGCGCCTGGATAATATCGGCGATATCTTCATGCTCGGGCCGGCGCTGCGGGCGCTCAAATGCGCCCTGCCTCAGGCGCGCCTGACATTGATGTGCTCTCCTGCGGGGGCGCAGGCCGCAGAGCTGCTTCCCTGGGTAGACGATACCCTGGTCTGGCGGGCCGTCTGGCAGGATATCTCCGGGGCCCTGGCCCTGGATCCCCGCCGGGAGTTGGAACTGGTGGAAACCCTGCGCCGGGGACGCTACGACGCGGCGCTGATCTTTACCAGCTTCACACAGTCGCCCTACCCGCCGGCTTATGCCTGCTACCTGGCCGGCATCCCGCTGCGGGCCGGGCAGTCGCAGGAATTTGGGGGCGGCCTGCTCACTCACTGGTGGAAACCTCCCCCGGATGGAGGGCACCAGGTGGACCGCAATCTCGCCCTTCTGGAACGGCTGGGTTTCCCCCCGGCGGGCCGCCGGATGGAGCTGCGCCTGCCCGCCGCCGCCCGGGAGAGGGCGGAGCGCCTGCTGCAGGCCGCGGGGATCGAGCCGGGCGCGCCGTTCATCGCCCTGGCTCCCGGGGCCAGCGCCGCCGCCCGGCGCTATCCTGCCGCCCGCTTTGCCGGGGCGGCCCGGCTGCTCTCCGGTCGCACGGGCCTGCCCGTCGTGGTGCTGGGCAGCCCGCGCGAGGCGGAGCTGGCCGCGCCCTTTCTGGCGCCGGAGACCGGGGCCGCCTCGCTGGTCGGGCAGACCGGCCTGGCCGAGTCCTGCGCCATCCTCGAGCGTGCGGCCCTGGTGCTGGCAAACAATTCGGCCTCGCTGCATATCGCCGACGCCCTCGGGCGCCCGATGGTGATCCTCTATTCCGGCGCCGAGCAGCTCACGCAGTGGGAGCCGCGCTTTGCCCCGGCCCGGCTGCTCTACCGGCCGGTGGCATGCTCGCCCTGCCACCGCTTCACCTGCCCTTACGGGCTGGAATGTCTGGATATCGCGCCCGAGGAGGTGGCGGCGAGCGCCGCCGGCCTGCTGGCCGAGGCCTCCGCCGCGGCGCTTAACACCCCAGCGACGCCGGCCGGGGGGCCGGCAGCCTCTGGATAGGATGGAGATCATGGAAAAAACCAGCTTTGGCACCCAGTTGCACCGCAAGCGCCCCCTGCGCATCCTCACCTGGCACGTGCACGGCTCTTACCTGTATTACCTGGTCCAGTCCCCGCACAGCTTCTTCCTGCCGGTCAAGGAGGGGCGCCCGGAGGGGTACGGGGGACGGGCAGGAAGTTTCCCCTGGCCCTCCAATGTCCAGGACGTGCCGGCTGAGGAGGTGAAAAACCTGGAGCTGGACCTCATCCTGTTCCAGTCTCGTAAAAACTACCTGGAGGACCAGTTTGAGATCCTGAGCGAGCAGCAGCGCTCGCTGCCGCGCATCTACCTGGAGCACGACCCGCCGCGCGAGCACCCGACCGACACCCGCCACCCGGTGGACGACCCGAATCTGCTGCTGGTGCATGTCACCCATTTCAACCGCTTGATGTGGGACAGCGGGCGCACCCCCACCCGGGTCATCGAGCATGGGGTGGTAGTCCCCACCGGGGCGCGCTACAGCGGCGAGCTCGAGCGCGGCCTCGTGGTGGTCAACGGCATGCGCTGGCGCGGCCGGCGCCTGGGGCTGGACCTGTTTGAGCGCCTGCGCGAGCAGGTCCCCCTCGACCTGGTGGGGATGGGCTCGCATGAGCTGGGCGGCCTGGGGGAGGTCCCCAACACGGAGCTTGCCGCCTTCGAGGCCCGCTACCGCTTCTTCTTCAACCCCATCCGCTATACCAGCCTGGGGCTGGCGGTCTGCGAGGCCATGATGATCGGGATGCCCATTATCGGGCTGGCGACCACGGAAATGGCGACGGTGGTGGAGAACGGCGTCTCCGGGTACGTGGACACCGACCCCGGGCGGCTGGTGGAGGTTATGCAGGCCCTGTTAAAAGACCCCGCCGAGGCCCGGCGGTTGGGCGCAGGCGCCCGCCGGCGCGCGCTCGAGCGTTTCAATATCGAGCGCTTCATCCAGGATTGGGAGGCTGCCTTTACCCAGGTCGCCGCGCACCCGCCCACAAAGGCTGCCCCCACGCTGGCTGCTGCGGCGCGTTAGGAGGTTTTTGTTTCATGCCGAAGAAGATTGCTCTCATTAGCGACCATGCCTCACCCCTGGCCGATCTTGGCAGTGTAGACAGCGGCGGGCAGAACGTCTACGTCGCTCAGGTAGCCAGGCAGCTGGCGGCCGCGGGGTACCGGGTGGATATTTTCACCCGCCGGGACCACAACGCCCTGCCGGAGATCCTCGAGTGGCTGGACGGCGTGCGCATCATCCACGTTCCGGCCGGCCCGGCCGAGTTCGTGCCCAAGGAAGAGCTGCTGGCCCATATGCAGGCTTTTACGGACTATACCATCCAGTTCTGCTCGCGCCAGTCGGTGCCCTACGACCTGGTGCACGCCAATTTCTGGCTCTCGGGCATGGTGGCGGTGGATGTCAAGCGCGCCCTGGGCATCCCCTTTGTGATCACCTTTCACGCCCTCGGGCGCGTGCGCCGCCAGCACCAGGGCAAGGCGGACGGCTTCCCGGAAGAGCGTTTTCAGCTGGAGGAGCGCATCGTAGCGGAGGCGGACGCCATCATTGCCGAGTGCCCCCAGGACCAGGAAGACCTGATCCGGCTCTATCACGCCGGCCCCGAGCGGATCACCATCATCCCCTGCGGCTTTGACCCGGACGAGCTCTGGCCCCTGGACAAGACCCTCTCCCGCCAGGCCCTGCACCTGCCCCGCGAGGAGTTCCTGATCCTGCAGCTCGGGCGCATGGTCCCCCGCAAAGGGGTGGAGACGGTGGTGCGCGGCCTGGCCCGCCTGGTGAAGGAACACCAGGTCCCGGCCCGCCTGCTGGTGGTGGGCGGGTCCTCGGAGAACCCCGACCCCCGCTACACGCCCGAGATCGAGCGCCTGCAGGCTGTCGCCCGGGAGGAGGGGATAGACGACCGGGTGCTGTTCGTGGGCCGGCGCGGGCGGGAAGCGCTCAAGCATTATTACAGCGCGGTGGACGTGTTCGTCTCGGTGCCCTGGTACGAGCCTTTCGGGATCACCCCGGTGGAGGCCATGGCCTGCGGCACGCCGGTCATCGGCTCGAATGTGGGCGGGATTAAGTCCACCGTGGTGGACGGCGAGACGGGCTTCCTGATCCCGCCGAAAGACCCCGGGCGCCTGGCGGAGAAGCTGGCCTATCTCTACCACCACCCTGAGAAGCTGCGGGAGCTCGGCGAGCAGGCCGTCTGCCGGGCGAACAGGCACTACACCTGGGGTAAAGTGGGCGCGCTGATCGCGGAGCTGTACGGCCGGGTGGCCCGCGTCGAAAAGGCCCGGCCCCAGGGCTTGAAGCAGGCGGACCCGGCTGAAACGGTGCTGCGCGGCTTCGATCAGGCCCTGCAGGCGCTGAAAAAATCGCGCCGGGTGCTCAGCGAGCCCATCCTGGCCGCAGCTCAGGCCATGGTCGCGTGCCTCTCCGAGGGGGGCAAGGTGCTGGTCTGCGGGAACGGCGGCAGCGCAGCCGACGCCCAGCATTTCGCGGCGGAGTTCGTGGGACGTTTCAAGTACGCCGAGCGCAAGGCGCTGCCGGTGCTGGCGCTCAACGCCGACAGCGCCTTTCTGACCGCCTGGGCCAACGACGTGAGCTACGACAAGGTCTTCGCCCGCCAGGTGGAGGCATTCGGGCAGCCGGGCGACCTGCTGCTCGCCATCAGCACCAGCGGGCGTTCCCGCAACCTGGTGGAGGCCTTCGCTGCCGCCCGGCAGCGCGGCCTCACCTGCCTGGCGCTGCTGGGCGGCGACGGGGGTGAGCTGCTCTCGCTGAGCGATCTTTCGATCGTCATCCCGGTCTCTAACACGGCCCGTATTCAGGAAGTGCAGATCCTGGCGCTGCACCTGCTGTGCGACCTGGTGGAAGAGCATTTCCTGCCGGAGGGCTCGCTTTCCGAGACCTTTATGCAGCGAGAACCGCTCCAGGCTTCAGCAGCCTCCCAGTCCCATTGGGACCTGGAGCCGGTGCGGGTGGCCCTGGATGATGACTCGCAGTTCCCCGACCGGCCCTACCGGGGCCTGTGAGGGTTGGCGTTCCGGACGCAGCTTATGGGTAAGAATAATCGCATCTTTGGAGGGAAAGCGGAATGGAAACGGTAGAAGGAAAAGTGGTACTGGTGACCGGCGGGGGGCGCGGCCTGGGGGAGGCCGTCTGCACCGTCCTGTACGAGCGCGGGGCGGTTGTGGTCCCGGCGGACCTGCGCGAGGACCTGGCGCTGCAGTGCGCCAGCAAATTGAACGGGAACGGGCGCGTCCTTCCGGTCTGCCTGGACGTGACCGACCCGGGGCAGGCCGAAGCGGTCATCGCCCAGGTGGTGGAGCGCTACGGGCGGCTGGACGTGCTGATCAACAACGCCGGGACCGATAAAACCCTGCCGGTGGAGGAGCTCTCGGTGGAGGACTGGAACCGGGTGCTGGACGTGAACCTGAGCGGGCCCTTTCTGATGTCGAAGTTCGCCTTCCCGGTCATGAAGGCGCAGGGCGGCGGGCATATCGTCAATATCGCTTCCACCGCGGCCCGGCGCGCCTGGGCCAACGCCTCGGCGTACCATGCCAGCAAATGGGGCCTGATGGGCCTGAGCCACGCCCTGCACGTGGAGGGCCGCCCGCACAATATCAAGGTGACCGCCCTCATCGCCGGCGGGATGCGCACCCCCTTCCTGCTGGACCGCTTCCCGGATATCCCCCTGGAGAACCTGCAGGACCCGCGCAACGTGGCGGAGACGATCGCCTTCCTGCTCACCCAGCCGGCGGACTGCGTCATCCCCGAGGTGATGGTCATCCCCATGCGGGAGACCTCCTGGCCTTAATGCCCGGCTGAGACTTGAGTGTGAGGGGATGGAGGCAGTTTCAGCGCAGGCTGGAGGATTTCAGGACAGGTACTGGTTAATATGCCCGAGCGAGCGCTCTTTCTGGATAAAGACGGCACCCTGGTCGAGAACGTGCCTTATAACGTGGACCCGGAGCAGATCCGGCTGGCTGCCGGGGCGCTGGAGGGGCTGCAGCTGCTCCACGCGGCCGGTTACAGGCTGTTCGTGGTCTCCAACCAGTCCGGGGTGGCGCGCGGCCTCTTCCCGGAACGGTCCCTGGGCGCGGTGGAGGCGCGCCTGCGCGGCCTGCTGGGCGAGGCCGGCCTGCCCCTGGCCGGCTTCTATTACTGCCCGCACCATCCCGAGGGGGTGGTCGCGTCCTACGCCCTCGACTGCGCCTGCCGCAAGCCCCGCCCGGGGATGATCCTGCAGGCGGGGCGCGAGCACGGGCTGGACCTGACCGCTTCCTGGATGGTGGGGGACATTTTGGACGATATCGAAGCCGGGCGGCGGGCGGGCTGCCGTACGGTTCTGGTGGATAACGGGGGGGAGACCGAGTGGCGCATGTCGCCGCTGCGCTGCCCTCACCTGACGGTGGATACCCTGCACGCTGCAGCCCGGGCGATCCTGGCCGGCGAGGCAGCCGGGCGGCGGCCTGCGGATTAGGCGAGTAGATGCCGGCACGATGCTGGGGGGCTCGCACAGCCGGTTGCCGGTTTTTATAGGTAGGTTCTTACAGGTAGGAGAGCTAGCTTGGATCAAACGAATCTGTTTCATATCATCGACCGCTTTGCCGGCTTAAGGGTGCTGGTGATCGGCGAAGCCATGCTCGATGTTTATCACAAAGGCAAGACCGAGCGCCTGTGCCGCGAGGCCCCGGTGCCGGTGGTGGCCCTGAACGAGAGCCTGTACGTGCCGGGCGGGGCCGCCAACTGCGCGGTAAACGTAGCCAGCCTGGGGGCTGAGGCGGTTTTTCTGTCTGTGGTGGGAGACGACCTGGAGGGGACCATCCTGCGCCGGGCGCTGGAGGAACGGGGGGTGAGCACGGGACGGGTGCTGCCCGCCGCGTCCCGCCGCACCCTGGTGAAAAGCCGGGTGCTGGCCGCCTCGCAGATGCTGCTGCGCTTCGACCAGGGCAGCGTGGAGCCGCTGGACGCCGGGATGGAAGAGACCCTGATCGAAAATCTGGTCGAGCTGTATCCCGAATGCGACGCGGTGATCCTCTCCGATTACGGCTACGGGATCTTCACCCCGCGTTTGCTGGAGGTGCTGGCCCGCTTCCAGGTTGCGGATGAGAAGATCTTTGTCGCCGACTCGAAAAACCTGAAGCTCTTTCGCCCGCTGCAGGTCACGGCGGTGAAGCCCAACTTCTCGGAGGCGGTGCATATGCTGGGCCTGGACCCGGCGCGAGAGGGGGAGGAGCGCGCCGGGCTGATCGCCGCCCACGGGCAGGAGATCCTGCGCCTGACCGGCGCGCAGGTGGCCGCGGTCACGCTGGATACCGAGGGCGCGCTGGTCTTCGAGCGGGACTGCAGCCCCTACCGCACCTATGCCCGACCTGCGCCGCACTCGCAGGCGGCCGGGGCGGGGGATACCTTTGTGGCCGCCCTGGCCCTGTCCCTGGCGTCCGGGGCCTACACCCACACCGCCTCCGAACTGGCCTCCGCCGCCGCCTCCATCGTGGTCGGCAAGGACAACACCGCCGCCTGCTACGTGGACGAGCTGCGGGCCCACTTCTTTACCGATGAGAAATATATCAGCGACGCTTTCGGCCTGGCGGCACGCTTTTCCGCTTACCGCCAGAAAGGGCTGCGCGTGGTCTTCACCAACGGCTGTTTTGATATCCTGCACCGGGGCCATATCACCTACCTGAACAAGGCCAAATCCCTGGGGGATATCCTGGTGGTCGGGATCAACGCCGACGCCAGCGTGCGCCGCCTGAAGGGCTCCGGGCGCCCGATCAACTCCCTGGAGGACCGCGTGCAGGTGCTGGCTGCCCTGAGCTGTATTGACCATATCATCGCCTTCGAGGCCGACACCCCGCACGACCTGATCCGCCTGGTGCAGCCGGATGTCTTTGTCAAGGGCGGTGATTACCGCCGGGAGACCCTTCCGGAGGCCCCCCTGGTGGAGCAGCTCGGCGGCGAGGTGGTGATCCTCCCCTACCTGGAGGACCGCTCGACCACCAGCATCATCGAGCGCATCCGCCACGTCTATACCTGGCCCTCCGAGGAGAGGCTGCGGCGCGTGGAGAAGAAATAAGATGCCCCTGGACCCTGCCTGGACCGGCGCGCGCAGGCTCCTCTGCCTCCGCCTGGATAACCTGGGGGATGTCCTGATGACCACGCCGGCCATCCGGGCGCTGAAAGAATCCATCCCGGGGGTGCAGCTTACCCTGCTCACCTCGCCCTCGGGCGCCGCGCTGGGCCCGCTGCTCCCGGATATTGACGGCCTGATCGAGTACGAGGCGCCCTGGGTCAAGGCCACCCCCCCGCGCCGCGACAGCCGCCCCGAATTCGGCATGGCGGCCCAACTGCAGCAGGCCGGCTTCGATGCAGCCGTGATCTTCACCGTTTTCAGCCAGAACCCGCTGCCCGCCGCTTTTCTCACCTATCTGGCGGGCATCCCGCTGCGCCTGGCTTACTGCCGCGAAAACCCCTACCAGCTCCTGACCCACTGGGCGCCGGAGCCGGACCGGGAGGGGGAGATCCGGCACGAGGTGCAGCGCCAATTGGACCTGGTGGGGACCATCGGCGCCCGGACGGTGGACGACCGCCTTTCCCTGCGCCTGCCCGCCGGGGCCCTGCGCCGGGCGCGGGCGCGCCTGCTGGAGTTGGGGCTGGACTGCGAGCGTCCCTGGGCCCTCATCCACCCGGGCGCGACCGCCCCCTCCCGGCGCTACCCGCCGGAGAGCTTCGCCCGCGCCGCCGCCTGCCTGGCACAGGAGGGGGTGCAGCTGGTCTTCTCGGGCGGGGCCTCCGAACGCGAGCTGGTCGAGGCCATCCGCGCCGCCGGCGGCTACCCCTCCTTCTCGCTGGCGGGAGCGCTCGAGCTGGCGGAGTTCGCGGCCCTGGTCTCCCTGGCGCCGGTGCTCGTCGCCAACAACAGCGGCCCGGCCCATATCGCCGCCGCGGTGGGAACGCCGGTGGTGGACCTGTACGCCCTGACCAACCCCCAGCACACCCCCTGGCGCGTGCCGCAGCGCGTGTTGAGCTACGACGTGCCCTGCAAGAACTGCTACCGCAGCGTCTGCCCGCTGGGCCACCACGACTGCCTGCGCCGGGTCGCCCCGGAGCAGGTGGCGCAGGCCGCCCTGGAGCTGCTGGGCGAGCAGGGCGCAGCCCGCCTGACCCTGGTCAGCCGAGGAAGGGAGCCGGCATGAGCGTTTCTGTGGAAGTGCTCATCCCCACCTACCGCCGCCCGGCTGCCCTGGCGGTCACCCTCGCCAGCCTGGTGTACCAGCGCTGCCAGGATTTTCGCGTGATCGTCTCGGACCAGAGCTCCGGGCGCGCCGCCTGGGAGGCCGGGGAGGTGCAGGCGGCGGCGCGCGTGCTGCGCGCCCACGGGCGGGAGGTGCGGCTGCTGCGCAATCTGCCCCGGCGCGGCATGGCGCAGCAGCGCCAGTACCTGCTGGACCGGGTGAGCGCGCCTTACTGCCTGTTTCTGGACGATGACCTGATCCTGGAGCCCTATGTGCTGGGCAATATGCTGCGGGCCATTCGCGAGGAGGGCTGCGGGTTCGTGGGCAGCGCGGTGATCGGCCTGAGCTTCATCGAGGACGTGCGCCCCCACCAGCAGGCGATCGAGTTCTGGGAGGGTCCGGTGCGCCCCGAGGTCCTGCGGCCCTCCGCCCCCGGCTGGGAGCGCCACCGCCTGCACAACGCGGCCAATCTCTATCACGTGCAGCAGCGCCTGGGCCTGGGGCCCGAAGATCAGCGCAAGTACAAGGTGGCCTGGGTGGGCGGCTGCGTGCTGTACAACAGCCACCGGCTGCGCTGTGCGGGCGGTTTTACCTTCTGGAAAGAGCTGCCCGAGACCCACGCCGGGGAGGATGTGCTGGCCCAGCTGCGGGTGATGGCGAAATACGGGGGCTGCGGGCTGATCCCCTCCGGGGTCTACCACCAGGAGCTGCCCACTACCCTCCCTGACCGGCAGGTGGACGCCCCGAAGGTGCTGGCGGTCCACCCGGCAGGCGCCGTAAAAAACCTGCGCCGGTGGCGCAGGCAGTAGAAGAAGAGGATCCACAGATGAGCGCAGATACGAGCGGTTGATTTTCAATTTGCGTCTAGCCGCATGCATCTGCGGATGAAGAAAAACTGGGCAATCAGTGAATGAACGGAGGCAGAGAAGCATGTACACTTTAGGGATTAACGCGGCCTACCACGACCCGGCTGCCTGCCTGGTTCACGACGGGCGTGTGGTCGCGGCGGCGGAGGAGGAGCGCTTTACCCACGTCAAGCACGGCAAGCGTCCGGTGCCTTTCTCAGCCTATCTTCTGCCGCACCATGCCGTGGATTACTGCCTGCAGGAGGCCGGCATCACGTTGAGCCAGGTGGACCATGTGGCCTATTCTTACGACCCCTACCTCTTGCTGGGCGAGCGGGGGGGCGTGGAGCGCCTGTCCCTGCCCCTGGAGCCCAGCGCCCGGCCCCCGGTGGACGGGTTCGAGGGCCCCTGGGACCCGCTTTTCCTGGCATATATCGTCAACGCCCCCCGCCAGCTTGCCGACGGCGCCCCGTTCCACCTGAAAAAACGCTTCGAGAACGTGCGCGTGAACGGCCATTACTGCTACGCGTGGCATTTCATCGAGCACCACCTGGCGCACGCCGCCAGCGCTTTCCTGGCCTCGCCCTTCGAGCGCGCCGCCGTGCTCACGCTGGACGGGCGCGGCGAGAAGGCCACCACCACCTACCACCACGGGCGGGGGAACGACCTGGAGAAGCTGGGGCAGGTGGAGATGCCCCACTCCCTGGGAATCCTCTACGAGCGGGTGACGGAGTACCTGGGTTTCCTGCATTCCTCCGACGAGTACAAGGTGATGGCCCTGGCCTCGTTTGGCGAGCCGCGCTACCTGGACTATTTTCTGGAGGCGGTGCAGGTGGGTGCGGCGGGGAGCTTCACCCTGCGCCCGCTCGACCTGCCGGCTCTCTTCGGTCCTCCGCGGGAGAAGGGCGGCCCGCTCGAGCAGCGCCATTTCGACCTGGCCCGCTCGCTGCAGGCAGCCCTGGAGGAGACCGTCCTGCAGCTTGCCGGCTGGCTGCATTCCGTCACGGAGGAGGAGAACCTCTGCCTCTCCGGTGGGGTGGCCCTCAACGTGGTCATGAACAGCCGCCTGCGCGAGCGCGGGCCTTTCCGGCGCCTCTGGGTCCAGCCGGCGGCCGGCGACGCCGGCACGGCCCTGGGCGCGGCGCTCTGGGTAGACGCCCGGCAGCGCGGCAGCCCGGCGCGCACCTACCGCATGGACCACGCCTTCCTGGGCCCCGGCTACAGCGACGAGGAGATCGAGGCTTTCCTCAAGTGGTCGAAGCTGCCCTACCGCCGGGTCGCAGTCCCGGCCGCGGCCGCCGCTGAACTCCTGGCCCAGGATAAGATCATCGGCTGGTTCCAGGGCAGGCTGGAGTTCGGCCCGCGGGCGCTCGGGGCGCGCTCGATCCTGGCCTCCCCCGTGCACCCGCAGATGCAGGAGCGCCTGAACGAGATCAAAGACCGGGAGGACTTCCGCCCGGTGGCCCCGGTGGTGCTGGAGGAGGAGGCCGCGCAGTGGTTCGTCGGCGGCGAGGCATCTCCATACATGCTCTTTATTTACGACGTCCAGCCCGATAAAGCCGGGCTGATCCCGGCCGTGCGCCACGTGGACGGCACCGCCCGCATCCAGACCATCAACCCCGAGCAGAACCGCCCCTATTACGACCTGCTGCAGGCCTTCAAGCGGCGCACGGGCGTCCCGGTGCTGGTCAATACCTCGTTCAACACCCGCGGCGAGCCGATTGTGTGCACCCCGCGCGATGCGGTGGAGTGTTTCTGGACCTCCCCCCTGGACGCTCTGGTGATCGGCTCCTTCCTGCTGGAGAAACCGGCCGCCCGGGCGCAGGAGCGGCCTGAATGAGCGGCGAGCGCCTCTCCCGCCTGCGGGTATCCGTCGTCGTGCCGACCTGCCGCCGGCCCGAGCTCCTGGCGCGCTGCCTGTCGGCCCTGGTGAACCAGAGTTACGACCCTTCCGCCTATGAGATCATCGTCGTGGACGACGCCGGCTGCGAGCAGACCCGCCGACTGGTCGAAGACTGGTCGGACCTGCGTCTGGCTTACTGCTACGTGATCGAGCCGGAGCGGGAAGGGGCCCGCGAGGGGGCCCGGGAGGGGGCCCGGGAAGGGGCTGCAGAGCGGGCGCAGGCGACCGGGCGGGGGCCTGCGCCGGGCGCGGTCGCCAGTTGGGTGCAGGCCTCCGGCCAGGCCCAGGGCGCGCTGGTCGGCGTGAAAGGCCTGCCCCCGCTGCGGTATCTGAGCACCGGCGGCGGCCTCGGCCCGGCTGCGGCGCGCAATCTTGGCTGGCGGGCAGCCCGGGGCGAGGTGATCGCCTTTACCGACGACGACTGCATCCCCGCCCCGGCCTGGCTGGAGCAGGGGATGCAGGCCCTGCAGGAGGGCCTGTCCGGCGTGTGCGGGCGCACCATCGTGCCCCTGCCGCCTCGCCCCAGCGACTACGAACGGGACGTGGCCGGGCTGGAGCGCTCGCTCTTTATCACCGCCAACTGCTTTTACCGCCGCTCCGCGCTGGCCTCCGTCGGGGGCTTCGACGAGCGTTTCCCGCTGGCCTGGCGGGAGGACAGCGACCTGTTCTTCAGCCTGCTGGAGCAGCGCGCCCGGCTGGCCCGCGCCCCGGGCGCGGTGGTGGTGCACCCCGTCCGCCCCGCCCCCTGGGGCATCAGCCTGAAGCAGCAGCGGCGCAGCATGTACAACGCCCTGCTTTTCAAGAAGCACCCCGAGAGCTACCGCCGCTGGCTGCAGCCCGGCCCTCCCTGGGCATATTACGCCACCCTGCTTTCCCTGTTGGCGGCGCCGGCGGCCCTCCTGGCGAGCCGGGAGCTCCTGGCGCTTGCCGCCGCGGGCGCCTGGCTGGCCCTCACCCTGCGCTTCGCCTCTCTGCGCCAGCGGGAGGCCTCCCGCACCCTGCGCCACGCGCTGGAGATGCTGGTCACTTCGGCTCTCATCCCCCCGCTCTCGGTCTACTGGCGCATCCGGGGCGGGATCAAGTTTCGGGTTTTGTTTTTCTGAGGCGGCTTTTCCCATGACGAGCACACCACTTCCGAAATATGTCCAGATCGAGCCGGTCGGGCAGTGCAACCTGCGCTGCCAGATGTGCGCTATCCCCTTCCGGCAGGACGGCCCTCCCTACGGGCCCCCGGCTTTTATGGAGTTTGAGCTCTTCACCCGCCTGGTGGACGGCTTTCCCGAGCTGGAGACCCTGCACCTGCAGGGCCTGGGCGAGCCGATGATGCACCCTCGCTATTTCGAGATGGTGTCTTTCGCGAAATCCAGGGGGGTGCGTGTGACCACCAACTCCAACCTGACCCTGCTGAACCCGAAGCGGGCC
Organism: Chloroflexota bacterium; assembly: GCA_023395675.1. Taxonomy (GTDB): domain Bacteria; phylum Chloroflexota; class Anaerolineae; order Anaerolineales; family UBA4823; genus JAEWYL01. The sequence continues at coordinate 20,300 of JAEWYL010000345.1, forward strand.
GAGCTGTGCGTCACTTCCGGCCTGGACCACCTGATGGTCTCGATTGACGGGGCGCGCCCGGAGACCTACGAGCGCATCCGCCTGCGCGGGCGCTTTCAGAAGGTGATCCGCAACGTGGAGCTGCTGCTGGAGGCCCGCAGCCGCCTGGGCGCCTCGAGCCCGCGCCTGACGATGGTGGTGGTGATCATGCGCCAGAACCTGGACGAGCTGCCCGAGCTGGTGGCGCTGGCCCGCCGTCTTTCGATGGAGGAGGTCTTCGTCCAGCACCTCTCGCACGATTTTACCGAGGAGAGCCTGCCCGAACAGTACCGCCCGATGCGCGCCTTCGTCCAGGAGCAGACCCTGCTGGAGGAGGACCCGGAGCGGGTGGAGCGCTGCTTCAACGCCGCCCGCCGGGAGGCAGAGCGCCTGGGAGTCGGGCTGCGCCTGCCGCGCACCCGCCCGAAGATCCATCCCCCGGGCACGCCCGGCCCGCAGCGCTGCAGCTGGCCCTGGACCGGGGCTTATATCAGCTACGACGGCTCCGCCATGCCCTGCTGCATGGTCTCCACCCCCGACCGGGCGAATTTTGGCCGCATGGGGGAGCAGGGCGTACCGCAGGTCTGGAACAGCGCGCAGTACGAGGGTTTCCGCAGCCGGCTGTCCTCCGACGATCCGCCGGATATCTGCGCCGCCTGCTCGATTTATCACGGCACTTTCTAAGCACCTGTCCGAAGCATGATCCTGTTGTGATGGGGCGCGCAGCCCCCATCAGAACAAATATTTATTTATAAGGCAGGTTCTACATGACCTGCTCGTAGAGTTCGGAAGGACCGTTATCTGAGTGATGGTGGGGCAGCGCCCTACCAGCACTCAGATAGCCAAACGCACCAAGCGGGATTCTCCCCATCGCTTTTAGGGATTTCCCTGAGGAGACAGAGATGCAGTTCGTTGATATACTCTTGACTACTTGCAACCGCCTGGCTTCGCTCATTATGACACTTTCCGGCCTGGCGGGCCAGGAATGGGACCGCTTTCACCTGATCGTGGCGGACCAGAGCGAGACGCCCGCCGCGGGCGACCCGGTGGTCCAGTCCCTGCTGCGGGTGATCGAGGCCCGGGGAGCGACGGTGGAGTGGCACGAGCGCAGGCCCTCCAGAGGCATTGCCGAGCAGCGTGATTTCCTGCTCCGGCGCGCGAGCGCCCCCGCCGTGCTTTACCTGGACGACGACGTGTGGCTGGAGCCCTGGGTGCTGGGCGCGCTGCTGGATACTCTGCGGCAGGAGGGCTGCGCTTTCGTGGGCGCTTTTCCCGCCGGGCTGTCTTTCCTGGAGGACGAGCGCCCCGAGCAGCAGGAAATCGAGTTCTGGGACGGGCCGGTGCGTCCCGAGGTGGTGGAGCCCGGTTCCCCGCAGTGGGAGCGCTGGAACCTGCACCGTGCCGCCAACCTGTTTCATGTTACCCGGAGGCTGGGGGATGAGCAAATCCGGACCTACAAAGTAGCCTGGGTAGCCTCCTGTATTCTTTACGACCGGGAAAAACTGCTGGAAGTGGGCGGGTTCTCTTTCTGGCCGCGCCTGCCGCGCTATCACTCCGGCGAGGAAGTGCTGGTGCAGAACCTGCTCATGCGCCGCTGGGGGGGCTGCGCCATCCTGCCCTCAGGCGCTTTTTATTCTCAGGTCCCCTCGACCGTGCTCAACGCCCGGGGGACGGTGGACGGTCATGCTCTGGACCTCTTACCGGAGATGGTCGATAAGTTTGGCCTGGCGGGGAAAAATGTCTCTGGTCTCGGTGTTAATGCCCACTTTTAAGCAGGCCCGCTTTATCCGCAGGGCGCTGGACAGCCTGTTCGCCCAGAGCCTGCAGGATTGGGAGCTGCTGGTGATTGACGACGGCTCGCCCGACGACACCGCCGCCCAGGTGGCCTCCTACCTGGATGACCCGCGCCTGCGCTACCGCCGCCTGGAGCGCAACCGGGGTCTGGGGGCGGCGCTGAACGACGGGCTGGACCTGGCCCAGGGCCGGTTTATCGCCTACCTGCCCTCCGACGACCTTTACTACACGGACCATCTCGCTTCCCTGGCGGGCTGCCTGGCTGAAGAACCGGGGGCCGTGCTGGCTTACGCGGGGCTGCGCCACCATTACAACCGCTGCGCAGAGGAGCGGGTGAGCGGCCATCCTTTGCAGCTGGTGCAGGCCATGCACCGCCGCGTGCCGGAACGCTGGATGGAACGGGATGAACTGGTGACCGACGACCTGGAGCGCATGTTCTGGTCGAAGCTGGGGGCCTACGGGGCGCAGGTCCCCACCCGGAGGGTCACCTGCGAGTGGGTGGATCACCCCCGCCAGCGCCACAAGCTGCTGCAGGAGCCGCTCGGCGGGATCAACCCCTACCGCCTGTACACCGGCGTGCAGGAGCCGCTGCGCTTCCACACCACGGTCGGGAACTTTATTGACGAGGTGGAGCATTACCGGCGCTTCCGCGAGCGCCCGGCTGCCCCGCCCGCCGCAGACGGGTTAAAGATCCTCCTGCTGGGCGAGCTGGCCTACAACCCCGAGCGGGTGCTGGCCCTGGAGGAGCGCGGCCACACCCTTTACGGGCTGTGGACGCCCGACCCCTACTGGTACAACACCGTCGGCCCGCTGCCCTTCGGGCACGTCCAGGACCTCTCGCCCCAGCACTGGGAGGAGGAGCTGAGGCGCATCCAGCCCGACCTGATCTACGCGCTGCTCAACTGGCAGGCGGTGCCCTTCGTCCACCACGTGCTCAGCCGGAACCCGGGCCTGCCCTTCGTCTGGCATTTCAAAGAGGGGCCCTTTATTTCCCTGGAGAAAGGGCACTGGGACCTGCTGGTGGACCTGTATAGGTTAAGCGATGGGCAGATTTACACCAGCCCGGAAATGCGCGACTGGTTCGAGACGGCCGCGCCGGGGGTGGTCAGCGGGGGCCGGCCCTACGTCCTGGACGGGGACCTGCCGAAGATGGACTGGTTCGAGGCCGCGCCCTCCCCGCGTCTCTCCGCGCAGGACGGAGAGATCCACACCGTCGTCCCCGGCAGGCCGATCGGGCTGCACCCGCCCGACGTGGCCGCGTTGGGGGAAAACGGCATTCACCTGCATTTCTACGGCGATTTCACCCACGGGCAGTGGCGCGAGTGGATCGAGAAGACCCGCAGGCTGGCCCCGCGGCATATCCACCTGCACCCCCAGGTGGACCAGGAGCGCTGGGTGAGCGAGTTTTCGCAGTACGACGCGGGCTGGCTGCATTATTTCGAGAGCGAGAACCGGGGAGAACTGAGGCGCGCCAACTGGGACGATCTGAACTATCCCGCCCGCCTCTCGACCCTGGTTTCCGCCGGGCTGCCCGTCCTGCAGCGGGACAACCGCGGCTCGATCGTCGCCACGCAGAGCCTGGCGCGCGAGCTGGATATCGGGCTGTTCTTCACCTCCATGGAAGAGCTGCGCAGCCGGCTGGAGGACGAAACCCGCATGGAGGCCCTGCGCCTGGCGGTCTGGCGCCAGCGGGAGAAATTCACTTTCGATTACCACGCGGACGCGCTGGTGCAGTATTTCCGGGAGGTGATCGCAGGCCGCCGGGCTGTGGGGCCTGCCGGGAGGAAGGGAGGAGCACGGGCGGCCTCTGCGCAGGCAGCCGCCCGCGGTTGATGGTTTGGCGCCGGTCTCCGCCGGTAAGGCGGGAGCGGTATTCTGGGAGGGACTGCAGGGGGAGAAACAGTGAGGGTGAGAGACATGGAACCTCGAAGTCCAGAGGGTGAACCCGCGTTTTTGGCGGACAGGCCGGTGAGTGATGAACTGGCGCCTGGCGGGCCTGCGGCGCAGGAATTTGCCGCGTTTGCGCCGGGCCAGAGCAGGCTGGAGGGGCTGGACCTGGTGTGTTTTTCGCACCTGTCCTGGGACCACGTCTACCAGCGTCCCCAGCACCTGATGAGCCGCTTTGCCCGCCGCCAGCGCGTGTTTTTTGTGCAGGAACCGGTAATGGGCGAGGCGCCCGGGGGCCTGCAGGTGCAGCGCAGCCCGGAGGGGGTGTGGGTGGCCGTCCCCCATATTCACAAATCCGGGGAGGCCGGGGCGGAGCGGGCCGAACACAGGGTCCAGATCCTCCAGCTCCTGGCGGAGCACAATATCGAGCAGTATATTGCCTGGTTCTTTACGCCCATGCTCATGCGGGTGACCCGCGACCTGGCGCCGCGGCTCACCGTCTACGACTGCATGGACGACCTGAGCGCCTTCCGCAACGCGCCGGAAAAGTACGCGGAGTACGAAGCCGAGCTCCTGGGCCGGGCGGACCTGGTCTTCACCGGGGGCGCCAGTCTCTACGAGGCCAGGAAGGACAGCCACCGCTGCGTCTATGCTTTTCCCAGCAGCATCGACCGGGAGCACTTCGCCCGGGCGCGCCAGGCGCTGCCGGAGCCCGAGGACCAGGCGCGCATCCCGCGCCCGCGCCTGGGGTATTTCGGGGTGATTGACGAGCGCATGGATTTCGACCTGCTGGTGTCCATCGCCGATGCCCGCCCGCACTGGCAGCTGGTGCTGGTGGGGCCTTTCGCCAAGCTGGAGCAGGAGCAGATCCCGCGCCGCCCGAACCTGCACTACCTGGGGCAGAAACCCTATGCCGACCTGCCCGCCTACCTGTGCGGATGGGACGCGGCCCTGCTGCCTTTCGTGCGCGACCGTTCGACCCAGTACATCAGCCCCACCAAGACGCCCGAATACCTGGCTGGCGGCAGGCCGGTGGTGGCGACGCCCATTCGCGACGTCGTTCGCCCGTATGGTGAGGATGGGCTGGTGTGGATCGCGGAGGGGGCGGCCAAGTTCGTGCGCGCCCTGGAGACCATCCTGGACCAGGGCGGCCCTCAGCCCTACTGGCTCAAGCGAGTGGACGAGTTCCTGTCCCAGAATTCCTGGGACCAGACCTGGGAGAGAATGGCGAGGCGCATCGAGGCCGCCCTGGAGGAGAAAGCGGGCGATGGCCCCGGCGGCAGCGCGGAGGGGCCGGTTGGCGGCGAGCCTCTCCCACCTCCGCAGGGAGGCCCGCCCGGTGGGGCCGGGCCCGCCTCGCCGGAGGGCAGGAACGGGGGCGGATCGGGGGACGAGGGGCGTACAAACGGCCAGCATGCCAATGGTCGGAAGCACGCCGGCGGCCTCCCGGGAAGCGAGGCGGCGGCTTACAGCCCGAGGAACGGGCGCCGCCCGGGGGTTTTCGACTATCTGATCGTCGGCGCGGGGTTCGCCGGCTCGGTGCTGGCGGAGCGCCTGGCGCGCGGTTCGGGTAAGCGGGTGCTGATCGTGGACCGCCGCCCGCACATCGGCGGCAACGCCTACGACTGCTACGACGAGAACGGGCTGCTGATCCACAAGTACGGCCCGCATATCTTCCACACCAACTCGCGCGAGGTCTTTGCTTACCTGTCGCGCTTCACCCAGTGGCGGCCTTACGAGCACCGGGTCCTGGCGAGCGTAGACGGGCAGCTTTTGCCGATCCCCATCAATCTGGATACGGTGAACCGTATGTACGGCCTGAACCTGAGCGCGTTCGAGCTGGAGCAGTTCTTTGAGACCCTGGCCGAACCGCGAGACCCGGTGCTCACCTCGGAAGATGTGGTCATCAGCAAGGTGGGCCGCCAGCTTTACGAGAAGTTTTTCCGCAACTACACCCGCAAGCAGTGGGACCTGGACCCCTCGGAGCTGGACGCCGCCGTCACCGCCCGCGTCCCGATCCGCCTGAACCGGGACGACCGCTACTTCGCCGACACCTACCAGGCCATGCCTCTGCACGGCTACACGCGTATGTTCGAGAACCTGCTGGACCATCCCAATATCAAGGTCCTGCTGAACACCGATTACCGGGAGATCGCCGGGCTGATCCCCTACCGGGAGCTCATCTATTCCGGCCCGGTGGACGAGTATTTCGATTACTGCTACGGCAGACTGCCCTATCGCTCGTTGAAGTTCCGGTTCGAGACGCGGGACGAGCGCCTGCACCAGCCGGTGGCGGTGGTCAACTACCCGAACGAGCACCCCTACACCCGCTGCACGGAGTTCAAACACCTGACCGGGCAGGAGCACTCGAAGACCAGCCTGGTGTACGAATACCCCTGCGCCGAGGGAGACCCCTACTACCCGATCCCGCGGGCGGAGAATGCGGAGCTTTATAAGAAATACAAAGCCCTGGCAGCCGCCGCGCAAAACGTGCACTTCGTGGGGCGCCTGGCAACGTACAAGTATTACAACATGGACCAGGTAACCGCTCAGGCGCTGTCGCTGTACGCCCGCCTGACCGGCAGGCGCCGGGCCGAGTCCACCGAAGCCCTGGCGGAAGGGCGCTATATGAGCGAGACCTCCTGCACGCTCCTGGCGCCGATCGGAGCGGCCTGAGGCTGGCGTTCCCCCATGGGGCCCGCGGCGCTCTGCCTTTTCGGATACACTAACTACCTGTCCGAAAAATGATCATGCTGCGGGTGTGGGGCGCCGGCCCGGCACAGGCTGGTGCGCCCCATACCCGCAGCATGGAACAGGTACTTTCGGACCGGTTCTAAACACCGGCTGGGGGAATGACACAGGTTCAAAAAGCCGCAAAACTTCCCGGCGGCCTCCACCCGGACGGATGGCATCGGGGAGATGGGGAGTAAGATGGATGGCTGGCGAGAGTAAGAAAACGACTGATCATAAGACGATCCGTGAATGGGTGGAGAAGCGCGGCGGCTTTCCGGCGATGGTGAAAGGTACGGGAGGCAAGGATGACGCCGGGATCTTGCGTATAGATTTCCCGGGCTACGATGATTCCTCCCTGGAGCGCCTCTCCTGGGACGAGTTCTTCGAAAAGTTCGACTCGAAGAAGCTGGCATTCCTCTACCAGGATGAGACCAGCGCCGGGGAGGAGAGCCGCTTCAGCAAATTCGTCAACCGGGATTAAAACGCTGCTGGAGGCCCGCGCTGCCCGTTCGAACCGGCGCAGCCGGTGATCCGCCCGGAATGACCGCCGGTGCGATTCTCGCCCGGTGTGAGGGGAAATTTATGCTCCAAAAACCTGCACTTGCCCGCGCGCCGTCAACGGTCAGCGAGGCGGTCCAGGGAGCCCTGGCGGGCTTTCTGGCGACTCTGCCGATGACCGGCCTGATGGGCATCCTGTTTGAAATGCTGCCGCGCTCCGACCGCTACCCGCTGCCGCCCTGGCAGGGCACGAAAAAGCTCCTGCTGGAGGCGGCGGAGGCGCTGGACGAGGAGGAGCTGGCAGACAACCGCAAGGTGACGGTGACCACCGTTTTCACCCATTTTGGCTACGGCGCCGCTTCTGGGGCTGCCTATGCCCTCACTGCCTCCCGCTGGCAGGCCCCCCCGCTGGTCAAGGGGCTGGCGGCAGGCCTGGGGCTGTGGACCCTCAGCTATGGGGGCTTCCTTCCGGCGCTCGGGATCCTGCGCCCGATCAGCATGCGTTCAACCGCCCGCAACGCGGTCATGCTGTTCGCCAACCTGGCCTGGGGCCTGTTTACCGCCCTGCTTTTCAGCCGTATTTCGTCTGGTGATTTGGTAGAGGAGAGATGAGCATGCAGACCGGCTTATATCCGCGAGAGAAAATTAACGTGGGTGAGAAGGAGCGCATCCTATCAATGGCAGCGGGAGGCGCGCTGCTCCTGGCGGCGCTGAAGCGCCTTTCACTGCTCAGCCTTCCCCTGGCCGCCACAGGGGGGTACCTGATCTACCGGGGGATGACCGGGAAAGATTTCCTGTACGAGACCCTGGGGGTGGAGCGCGCCGGGAAGAAGGGCGGCGGCGGCATCGAAGTGGAACGCTCGATGACCGTTAACCGGCCGCGCGAAGAAGTTTTTCGCTACTGGCGCAGCCTGGAGCACCTGCCCCTCTTCATGAAGCACCTGGAGAAAGTGGAGCCATTCGACGAGACGCGCTCTCGCTGGACTGCGCGCGCCCCGCTGGACATGAAGGTGGCATGGGACGCCGAGATTTACGAAGAGCGGGAGAATGAGCTGATCTCCTGGCGCTCTCTACCCGGCTCGCAGGTGGAGAACAGCGGCACGGTGCGCTTTAAGGACGCTCCCGGCGGGCGCGGGACCGAGGTGCATATCCGCCTCAAATATCACCCGCCCGGGGGCTCGGCCTCGGCGGTGGTCGCCCGGCTGTTTGGGGAGGAGCCGAGCATCCAGGTGCTGGACGACCTGCGCCGCTTCAAGGAGGTGGTGGAGTCCGGCGAGGTGGCGAACGTCACCGGACAGACCTCCGGGCGCGCCGGGCAGGTGGAGGAGGAGCGCGCGCAGCTTCAGCGCCAGCGGCGAGTAGACGTGGTGCAGGAGGCCTCGGAAGAGTCCTTCCCTGCCAGCGACCCGCCCGGTTGGACGGCGGGCTCGTAGCCAGAGCCCCCGCCGGCCCGATTTTTTCGGAAACCGTGGTTGTTCATCCTGCCCCCTCATTTCCCCCTTCTCGGGGAGAAGGCGCTTCCCGCCAGGAGGGGGGATGGTGCCCATTATATGGGGGCCCATGATATGGGGGCCCATTACTTGGGGCGCAATAGATTCAGGAGGGAAAAAGAATGCGAGCAGTTTGCTGGCAAGGGATTAAAAATGTGCGGGTTGAGGATGTGCCCGACCCGATCTTGCTGAACCCCAGGGACGCCATCATCAAGGTGACCTCGACCGCCATCTGCGGGTCGGACCTGCACCTGTACGACGGCTATGTGCCCGCGATGCTGCCGGGCGACATTCTGGGGCACGAGTTTATGGGCGAGGTGGTGCAGTTGGGCAGGGAGGTGAAAAACCTTCGCATCGGCGACCGGGTGGTGGTGCCTTTCCCGATCGCCTGCGGGCGCTGCGCCTACTGCCAGCAGGGCCTCACCTCGCTCTGCGACAACTCGAACCCGAAGGCCGCCATGGCGGAGGCCATGTGGGGCTTCTCTCCCGCCGGGATCTACGGTTACTCTCATTTGCTGGGCGGCTACGCCGGCGGACAGGCCGAATACGCGCGCGTGCCCTTTGCCGATTTCGGCCCGATCAAGGTGCCGGAGGGCATGAGCGACGAGCAGGTGCTGTTCTTGAGCGATATCCTGCCCACCGGCTACATGGCTGCGGAGAACGGCAATATCCAGCCGGGGGACGTCGTGGCGGTATGGGGCGCCGGCCCGGTCGGCCAGTTCGTGATCAAGAGCGCCCTGCTGCTGGGCGCCGAACGGGTGATCGTGATTGACAAAGTGCCGGAGCGCCTGAGCCTGGCCCAGGAGAACGGCGGGGTGGAGGTGCTCAACTTCGCCGGGTTGGATGTGGTCGAGGCTCTCAAGCAGCTCACCGGCGGGCGCGGTCCCGACGTCTGCATAGACGCCGTCGGCCTGGAGGCGCACGGGCAGGGCCTGATGGGCGTGGTAGACGGGGTCAAGCAGGCGGTGCGCATCGAATCCGACCGCCCTCACGTCCTGCGCGAGACCATCCTCGCCTGCCGCAAGGGCGGTACGGTCTCGCTGGCAGGTGTCTACGGCGGCTTCGTCGATTCCATCCCCATGGGGGCGGCCTTTAACAAGGGCCTGACTTTCCACATGGGCCAGACCAACGTGCATAAGTACCTGGGGCCCCTGCTGGAGCGCATCCAGAACGGGGAGATTGACCCGACTTTTATCATCTCGCACAAGCTCAGCCTGGACGATGCCCCTCACGCCTACGAAATCTTCAAGGACAAGCAGGACGAGTGCGTGAAGGTGATTATGCAGCCATGAATAACCGTTTGAAACCCCTGGAAGAGCAGGTGGTGGTCGTGATGGGCGCCACCAGCGGGATCGGGCGCATCAGCGCCCTGAAGCTGGCGCAGCGCGGCGCCCGGGTGGTGGTGGCCGCGCGCGCCCTGGAGCCGCTGCAGGCGCTGGCGGAGGAGATCCAGGTCGCCGGAGGCCAGGCGACCGCCGCGGCGGCGGAGGTGAGCGACCCGGCCCAGTTGGAGCAGGTGGCTGCCCGGGCGGTGGAGCGCTACGGGCGGCTGGATACCTGGGTGCACACCGCGGCGGTGATGATGTATGCCTCCCTGGAGGAGACCCGCCCGGAGGAGTTCCACCGCATGGTGGAAGTGAACCTGCTGGGGGCGGCCTACGCGCTGCGCGCCGCTCTGCCGCACCTGGTGCGCCAGGGGCGCGGCGCCCTGATCTTTTTTACCTCGGTCGAGGGGAAGCGTTCCATCCCGCTGCAGAGCGCCTACGCCGCCTCCAAACACGCGCTCACCGGGCTGCTGGACGCCCTGCGCATGGAACTGGAGAATGAGAAGCTGGAGATCAGCGTGACCAATATCGCGCCTTCCTCCATCAACACCCCGCTGTTCGAGAAGGCTCTCACCCGCCTGGGCGTGCGGCCCATGCCCGTCCCGCCGATCTACCAGCCCGAGCTGGCGGCGGAAGCCGTCTTGTATGCCGCCGAACACCCCATGCGGGACATCGTGGTGGGGGGCGCGGGGAAATCGCTCGCCCTGGCGAACCGGCTTTCCCCCCGCGCGGCCGACCGGATCCTGGAGGCCATCGCCTTCAAGGGGCAGCGCAGCGAGACGCCCAAACCGGAGGACTCCCCGCACAACCTGTTCGAGCACCTGGAGGGGCACGACCGGGTGCACGGTCCCTACAGCCAGGGGGCGCGAAGTACCAGCCTGTGGACCTGGCTGCGCCTGCATCCGGCCGCGCGCCAGGGGGCGCTCTCGCTTCTGGCGGCCGCCGGGTTGTTCTCCCTGCGCGCCTTCAAGGGCCGGGGATGAAGCGCGAAAACGGCGCGCCGGCCTCTTTTCTGGCCCTGGCCCAGGGTGTTTTCTACCTGGCGACCGGCCTCTGGCCCCTGGTCAGCGAGGCCAGTTTTCAGAAAGTGACCGGGCCGAAGGTGGATTTCTGGCTGGTAAAAACGGTGGGGCTGCTGATCGCCCTCGTCGGCTGGACCCTGAGCTGGGCCGGGCTGCGCCGGCGGGTGGAGGCGCCCCTGGCTTTCCTGGCGGCGGGCAGCGCCGCCGGGCTGGGCGGGGTGGACGTGACCTACGTGGCGAAGCGCCGCATCTCCCCGGTGTACCTGCTGGACGCGGCAGCCGAGGCGGGCCTGCTGCTGGCCTGGCTGGCTGTCCTGCTGAGAAAACGGTAGAGATGGTAGCGAGATGAGGAAAATCCCTTCACAACTGTCCGCATACACCGGCCTGGCCATCGGGTTTGCCCTGCTCCTGTGGGCGGCGCTGCGCCGCAAGAACCGGATGAACTTCTGGGGCCGCTCGGTGCTGATCTCGGGCGGCTCGCGCGGGCTGGGGCTGGTGCTGGCCCGCTGCTTTGCCCGGGAGGGCGCCAGGGTGGCCATCCTGGCCCGCGACCGGGCGGAGCTGGAGCGCGCCCGCCTCGACCTGGCAGAGCGCGGGGCCGAGGTCCTGGCGCTCGTGTGCGACGTCGCCGATCAGGAGCAGGTGCGCAGCGCCGTGCACCAGGTCATCTCCGCCTACGGGCGCCTGGATGTGCTGGTGAACAACGCCGGGGTGATCCAGGTCGGCCCGCTGGAGCATATGAGCCTGGAGGACTTCGAAGAGGCGATGGCGGTGCATCACTGGGGTCCGCTCTACGCCATGCTGGCCGCCGCGCCGTATATGCGCCAGCAGGGGGGCGGGCGTATTCTCAATATCTCCTCGATCGGCGGGGGCGCCGCCATCCCCCACCTGGCGCCCTACGTCTCCAGCAAGTTCGCCCTGACCGGGCTGTCGGACGTCTTCCGCATCGAGCTGGCGAAGGATAATATCCGGGTCACCACCGTGAACCCCGGGCTGATGCGCACCGGTTCGCACGTGAACGCCTATTTCAAGGGCGATCACCGCAAAGAATACGCCTGGTTTTCGATCCTGGGGGCCAACCCGCTGGTCTCCACCTCGGCCGAGAGCGCCGCCCGGCAGATCCTGGAGGCCTGCCGCTACGGGCGTCCCAGCCTGGTGATCACCCCCCAGGCGCGCCTGCTGATCCTGGCGAACAGCCTCACCCCGGGCCTCTATTCCGTGGCGATGCGCCTGTTCAACCGCTTTCTCCCCGGGCCTGCCGCCTCTCAGGATGGAGACGGGCGCAGGCAGGGGTGGGACAGCCAGAGCCGCATTTCACCTTCTTTCCTCACCCACCTGTCGGACCGCGCGGTGGGAATGAACAACGAAAACTGAGGCCATTTTCCCCATGCTGGTAGATCACGTACATAAAATTGCCGTCCTGCGCGCCAACGCGATCGGAGATTTTATCTTCACGCTCCCCGCCCTGGAAGCCCTGCGCCACGCCTACCCCCAGGCCGAGATCGTCCTGCTGGGCCTGGACTGGCACGCCGCCTTTCTGAAAGGCCGCCCGGGGCCGGTGGACCGGGTGGTGGCCATTCCGCCGCTGGAGGGTTTGCCCCCCGAAGGCGTGAAGGAGGACCCGCAGCAGGCAGCGCGCTTCTTCGAGCGCATGCGGGCGGAGGGCTTCGACCTGGCCCTGCAGATGCACGGCGGGGGGCGCTATTCCAACCGTCTGGTCGGGGGCCTGGGGGCGCGCCTGACGGCCGGGACCCGAACCCCCGATGCCCCTGCGCTGGACCGCTGGATTCCCTACAATTATTTCCACCTGGAGGTGCTGCGTTATCTGGAGATCGCCGCCCTGGTCGGCGCAGGGCCGGTGGTCCTGGAGCCGCGTCTGCAGCTGCTCCCCTCCGACCTGGAAGAGGCTGCCTCCGTTCTCCCCCCCGACGGGCACCCTTTGGTGGCGGTGCACGCAGGCGCGGGCGATGGGCGCAGGCGCTGGCCTCCCGAAAAGTTTGCCTCGGTTGCGGGCAGCCTGGCCCGGGCCGGCGCCCGGGTGGCGGTGGTCGGCGCCGGCCGCGACCGGGAGGCGGTGCAGGAGCTGGCGGGCTGCATGCGCGAGCCGTTCGACAACCTGTGCGGCAGGCTGTCCCTCGGCGGGTTGGCAGGGCTGCTCTCGCGCTGCCGGGTGGTGGTTTCGAACGACTCCGGCCCCCTGCACGTGGCCGCCGCGGTGGGCGCCGCCACGGTGGGGGTGTACTGGTGCGGAAACCTGATCAATGCCGGGCCGGTCACCACCGCCCGCCACCGCGCCCGGATCTCCTGGCGCCTGGACTGCCCGCTCTGCGGGGCAAACTGCATCACCGCTAGCTGCAGTCACCACGTTTCGTTTGTGGCCGATATCCCGGTTGAAGAGGTCCTGGAGCCGGCGCTGGAGCTCTTTCAACAGGACCGGCCGGTGTACGAGGCTGGAAAATGAGCCTGCGCGCGGTGGTCTTCGATCTGGACGGCGTCCTGTGTTCTTCGATTGGCTATCACTACCGGGCCTGGAAGAAAACCCTGCAGCGCTACGATATCCCCTTCACCCGGGCCGACAATGAGAGGCTGCGCGGCCTCACCCGCCGAAAATCCCTGGAGCGCATTCTGAACGGCGCCCGCCTGCCCGAAGCGCGCATGCAGGCTATTCTGGAGGAGAAAAACCGGCACTACCTGGAATACCTGAAAGAGATGTCGCCGGCCGACCTGGCCCCGGGCGCCGGGCCGCTCCTGCAGGAGCTGCACGCGGCCGGCCTCAAGCTTGCGGTGGCCTCCTCCAGCCGGAATGCCCGCCCGGCCCTGCAGCGCCTGGGGATCGAAGCCTATTTCACAGCCGTGGTGGACGGGAACCAGGTCCAGCGCTCCAAACCGGACCCCGCCGCCTTCCTGCAGGCCGCCGCCAGCCTGGCTGTGCTGCCCTCCGCCTGCATTGCCGTGGAGGACAGCCCGGACGGGATCCAGGCTGCTCTGTCTGCGGGGATGTTTGTCGTGGGGCTGGGGGACTCCGCCCGGGACGGCGGGGCCTGCGCCCATTTCCCGAGCCTGGAGAGCGTGCGCCTGGCGGATCTGCTGGCGGTCTACAGCCCCCGGGGCTCCGAGCGAGCCGCCGCCAGTGGGCGGCAGGCATGAACGCCCCGCAGGGAGATGGCGCTTGCCTGCAGGCCGCTCTGCGGTCTAAAACGTCCAGGCCGCAGGCCTTTGTAAAATGAGCCCGGCGGTGAACCGCCGGGCGGGCATGCACATGGTGCTGGTCCTGCGTGTGGGATAGACGCCGGTCGGCGATATTGCCGCTGCGGGGCCGCGGCGGTTAGGTGCACGCCCCTTACCGGCGGTGCTGCGGCTTCAGGTCCTGGTCCAACGGCAGGTCCGGGTTAAAAGCCGGGCTGTTCCGGACCGTCTCCCGGTCCAGGTCCAGGCTGAGGCTGGATTCCAGCCGGCTGACCGCCTGCACCCAGTGCGGAGAGAGCAGCACCTGCCCTGCGCTATCCAGGCCCTCCGGCTCTGCAGCCAGGTACAGGACGTTCCAGTCTTCGTCGTTCACCACCAGGCCGGAGAGCGCGCCGGCCCTGCCATCGCGCGCCTGCAGGGAGAAGCCGCTGAGCTCTTTCAGGCTGAACAGGCGCATCCCGCCTTCCCCGCTCTCTTCCTCTCCTCCGGCCTCGCGCTGCTGTTTTTCCACGTCCGAGGCCAGTTCAACCAGCGGGATTGCGGTCAGGTTCCCCGGCCCCAGGCCCCCTTCATCCCAGAGCTTCCAGTAATACGGCCATTTGAAATAATTGTGCAGCTCGCTCTCCAGCGAGCGAGTCAGGATTTTACCGGGACCAACCTCGGGGCTGCTGCGCACCATCTCCCTGGAAACCGAAACCGGGATGATTCTCGCAGGCTCGTCCGGCGCGCCTGCCGCAGTGCTGGATAACAACACGAACCGCCCGTCCAGCCAGTCTGCTGTATTCACCACCAGATAGCGCACCCGCCATTCGAACGGGTCAATCAAGAAATCCTCGACCCCGCCAATCTCGCCGCCCTCACTCTGAACGGAAAAGCCAACCAGCTTCTTTAATAAACGAACCATGCTCATTTCTCCCTTTGCGCAGGCCGGGATGGTCCCAGCGACCCCGGGCAGCCCGCAGCCCGGAGATTACTATAGCATCCTGCCCAATGCCCTTCAATGGGGGATTTTCCGCTGCTTTCAGTAGGGAGATTCCTATCCGGCTTTAGGGATATCCCTTATTGAGCGCTTAACCATCGTGCTATACACTAAAAACAGGGTGGTTATTTTCCTGATATGTTGATGGAATGGAACAGGTAGATTCACAGGCGGCGAGCAGCTCAAGTCTAAAACGGAAGCGCGGATGAGCATCACCCGGCAGATATTTTCACACGAGGCGCTGCCTGCCGGCCCTGGATTTTTCAAATAAGGATGGCAAATATGAATAGTGATACGAATTTTCGCAGCGATCGCCCCAACCGGAAGCTGGAGCAGATCCACGAAGGCATGAAAGTGTACGACCGGCAGGATAATGAGATCGGCACGGTGGAGAGCGTGTTCTTTGGCTCGGTGTCCCCTGCCGATGCAGACCGGGGACAGGGCCCGGCCGGCGTCAGCGAGGCCGACGAGATGCGGGACAACACCCCCGTCCTGTTCGATTTTGCTTTTAGCGGGGCAGTGTCCTCCGCAGGGGATGAGGACGAAGCGCGCGAGCTGATCCGCAGCCGGCTTCTGCGGGAGGGGTATATCGAAGTGGATGGGGCAGGCCTGCTGGCGAAGGATATGTATGTCCTGCCGGACCAGGTTCAGACGGTCTCCGATGACAGGATCCATCTGAGTGTTTCCAGAGACGACCTGATCACGAAACGCTGATCCGGGTCTCCCTGGCATATCCCGGCTCCGGGTGTCTCCCGGCAGGCTTCTTGGCAAGCCCACGAAGCCGGAGAAGGCGTGAGGTGGAGCCGGGCAGGGCTGCTGAGTACTATAGAATAAGTTCTTGCTTGACCTGGGAGGCAGTCCCGCGCTGCCTCCCAGGGTTTTGATTACAGGAGGCTGTTCATGCTTAAAGAATTCAGAGATTTTGCCCTGCGGGGCAACGTGGTTGATCTCGCCATTGGTATTATCATCGGGGCGGCTTTTACCGCCATTGTAAATTCCCTGGTTAATGACATTATCATGCCGCCCATTGGTTTGCTCACCGGGGGCATCCAGTTCCAGGACCAGTTCTGGCTGCTGCGGGAGGGGAACCCGGCCGGTCCCTATCCCAGCCTCGAAGCGGCCCAGGCTGCCGGGGCCACAACCATTAATTACGGGCAGTTCATCAACGCCATCATCACCTTCCTGCTGGTGGCTTTCGCCACCTTCCTGCTGGTAAGGCTGATGAACAGGCTTTACCAGCAGAAGCAGACCGGCGATGAGGACGATCCCGCCACCAAAACCTGCCCCTTCTGCGCAGAGACCATCCCGGCTGCCGCCACCCGCTGCCCGAACTGCACTTCGCACCTGGAGGCGGGTGTGCTTGGGGCCTGAGCGGCTGTTTGGACCGCTTCGCTCTCTGGGGCCTCCTTTCTGGTCCCGGTTCTCAAGGGGGAAAAATGGGGTGTGCGGCGTTGGGTTTTTTC
>JAEWYL010000353.1 GCA_023395675.1 Chloroflexota bacterium
ACCGTCGCCAGGCCCAGGTGCAGCGCCCCGAGGCTGCCGAAGGTCCAGCCCAGGCGGGCCGCCAGGAACTGGCCCAGCCAGAACCCGGCCCAGCCCAGGATCAGGTAGAGAAACAGTTTTCCGAGGCCGCCGTTCTTCCACAGGTGGAAGGCGGCCCCGTACAGGGTGGAGATGACCAGTCCGAAGAGGAGCGACGGCATGCTCATGAAGGTTCCCTCTGGATGATGCCCCCACCCAGGAGCAGCTCCTGGTCGTAAAACACAGCTGCCTGTCCGGGGGTGATATCGCGCAGCGGTTCATCAAAACGGACGTGGGCGCGCCCACCGGGCAGGGGGGTGACCAGCCCCCAGGCAGGCTGCGCCTTGTAGCGGATCTTAACCTGCAGGCGCCGGGGGCCGTCCGGCGGGGCGCCCGGCTGCCAGTTCACCTCGGCGGCGGTCAGCTCGCTGCGGCCCATGCGCTCCGCCCCGCCCACGATCAGGGCGTTGCGCTCCAGGTCTTTCTCGAGCACGTAGAGCGGCTGCGGGGCGGCGAGCCCCAGCCCCTTGCGCTGCCCGATGGTGTAGAAGGGCAGGCCCTGGTGCTCCCCCAGCCGCTCCCCCTCGGGCGAGAGGATCGGCCCCGGGCGAGAGGCCTGGGGGGCGTGGCGCGCCAGGAAGCTGCGGTAATCGCCGCGGCCCAGGAAGCACAGGTCCTGGCTGTCGGAGCGTTCGGCCACGGGCAGGTTGAAGCGCCGCGCCAGCTCGCGCACCTGGGGCTTGGTGTACTCGCCCAGCGGGAAGAGGGCGTGGGCCAGCCGCTCCTGGGTGAGCACGTGCAGCACATAGGACTGGTCCTTATGCCCATCCACCGCCCGCAGCAGCTCGAAGCGGTTCTCCGCCCGGCGCAGGCGCACGTAATGCCCGGTCGCCATGTGGGTGGCGCCCAGGTTGAGGGCCTGCTGCAGCAGGAACTCCCAGCGCACCTGCCGGTTGCAGGACAGGCAGGGGTTGGGGGTGCCGCCGCTCAGGTAGCCCTCCAGGAAGGCGTTCACCACCACGTCGCGGAACACCTGGCGCGCGTCCACGGCGTAGAACGGGATTCCCAGATGAGCGGCCACCCGGCGCGCCAGGGACATGGCCTCGGGCGTGCAGCAGCGGTTCGCCTCCTCGCTGCCCGCCTCGCTCCACAGGCGCATCATCATGCCGATCACCTCGTAGCCCTGCTCCACCAGCAGGGCGGCGGCGACCGAACTGTCCACCCCGCCGCTCATGGCGACCACCACGCGGGTCCGGCCCGCAGTCCCGGCCGCGCTCATTTACCCTGCCGCCTCGCCCAGGGCCAGGCGCCGCATGCGGGCCACCACCTGCGGCAGGGTGATCAGGAAGGCCTGGATCTCGTCCGCGGTGGTGGCCGCACCCATGGTGACCCGCAGCGAGCCCAGGGCCCACTCGCGGTCCAGCCCCAGCGCAGTCAGCACCTCGGAGGGCTCCGGGCTGCCCGTCTTGCAGGCCGAGCCGGAGGAGCAGGCGTAGCCCTCCACGTCCAGCACCTGGAGCAGGGCGTTGCCGTCCACCCCGGCGAACACGAAGCTGGCATGGTTCGGCAGCCGCGCGTCCGGGTGCCCGGTCAGGCGGCTGTCCGGGATCTCCTCCAGGATGCGGCCGATCAGGCCGTCGCGCAGGGGGGTGAGCCGGGCGGCGCGCGCCTCGCGCTCCTCCTGCGCCAGCCGCAGGGCCTCCGCCATCCCGGCAATATAGGGGAGATTGGAGGTGCCGGCCCGCAGCCCGAATTCCTGCCCGCCGCCCGTCTGGCTCGGGACCAGCTCCGTCCCCTGGCGCACGTACAGCGCCCCGACCCCCTTGGGACCGTAGAATTTGTGGGCGCCGAGGGCCAGCAGGTCCACGTTGAGGGCCTGCACGTCCACCGGCAGGTAGGCGGCCGCCTGGACGGCGTCGCTGTGGAAAGCCACGCCGCGCGCCCGGCACAGGGCGCCGATCTCGGCGATGGGGTTCACCGTGCCGATCTCGTTATTCGCATAGATAACCGAGACCAGGGCCGTATCCGGCCGCAGCCGCTGCGCCACAGCCTGCGGATCGACCCGCCCCGTCCCGTCCACCGGCAGCCATTCCAGCTCGAACCCAAACAGCCGGGCAAGCTGTTCGGCGGTGCGCGAGACCGCGTGGTGCTCCACCGGGCTGACCAGCAGGTGGTTGGCGCCGCTCCGGCGGCGCGCGGCCAGGGCTGCGCCCCTCAGGGCCAGGTTGTCGCTTTCGGAGCCGCAGGAGGTGAAGAGCACCTCCTGGGGGCGGCAGTTCAGGCTGCGCGCCAGGCTCTCCCGCGCGCTCTCCAGGGCGGCTTCCGCAGCCTGCCCGAAGAAGTGCACCGAGGAAGGGTTGCCGAAATTCTCCGAGAAATAGGGCAGCATGGCCTCCAGCACACGGGGGTCCACGGGTGTGGTGGCTGCATAATCAAGGTAAATGCGCTTGCGTCCGTTCAAGGTGTTCCCTGCAGATTCTGAGCCGTTTTGCCAATTTTCCGATTGAATCAAGTTATCTTACCACATCGTGATCGTCTCTATCGCCGGCCGCCGTTCTCCCATCTGTGTCTACCGGCGTCCATCTGTGGTTTTTGTATAAACCACAGATAAACATAGATGAACACAGATAAAGGACTCCCTTTACGCCCGGTGGCGCGGGTAGGAGCCCAGCACCCGCAAAAAGGGCGCCATCTCGCTCAGGTGGTCGAGCGCCCGGCGGCAGGCAGGCTCGGAGCGGTGCCCGGCGAAATCAATGTAAAACAGGTATTCCCACAGTTTTCCCGGGTCGGGGCGGGACTCGATCTTGGTCAGGTCGATCTCCCGCAGCGCGAAAACGCTCAGCGCCTTGAACATCACCCCGGGGTGGTTGTTCAGGGTGAACACGATCGAGGTCTTGAAATCCGCGCCGCCCTGCGGGTCGCCCTCCAGGGGATCGCGCGCCAGGACCAGGAAGCGGGTGAAATTGGCCGGGTTGTCCTCCATGGCCTCTTTCAAGACCTGCAGCCCGTACACCTCCGCCGCCCGGCGCGAGGCCAGGGCGGCCTCCTGCGGGTCCCCGCGCTCCTTCACCAGGCGGGCGCTGCCGGCCGTGTCGGCCTGCGCCACGCGCTCCAACTGCAGCCGTTCCAGGCTGCCCTCGCACTGCGCCAGGGCCTGCGGGTGCGAGTGGACGCGCCGTACCTGGTCCAGGCGGGCGCCGGGCAACCCCAGCAGGCAGTGGCTGACCCGCAGCTGGTATTCCCCGACGATGTGCAGGTCGTGCCGCAGCAGCAGGTCGTAGTTGCGGTGGATGCTGCCCGCCAGCGAATTTTCGATGGGCAGGAGGCCGTGGGTGCAGGCGCCGCCGGCCACGGCGGCGAAGGCCTCCTCGAAGGAGGCGCAGGGGAGGGTGGCGGCCTGCTCCCCGAAAAACTGGAGGGCGGCCGCCTCGCTGTACGCCCCGGGTTCGCCCTGGAAAGCGGCGCAGGGCCGGTGTAGATCCTGGTGGGTGGAGGGTTGCGGTCCGGACATGCAGGTATTTATACGCCGAATCGGAGTAAATGGCAATTGCAAAAAGTTTGCAATTGGGCGAGCGGCGCGCGGTGAAGGCGCGCACGACACCCCAACCAGACATTTCGCGCCCCCGCGCCGGGAATTAACTTTCCCCATCTATGTCTCCCCTGTTATAATAACTTGTGTTTATTCTCACATAAATGGGAGGATTAATGGGCCAGGCAATCAAATTCGGTACCGACGGCTGGCGGGGGAAAATCGCCGAAGATTACACCTTTGCTGCTGTGCGCCGCTGCACGCAGGGCTTTGCAGAATACCTGATTCAGAAGGGTTTCCAGGACGAATGGGTGGTTGTCGGGCACGATAAACGCTTCCATTCGGAGAATTTCGCCGCCGCGGTGGCCGAAGTGCTGGCGGGCAACGGGCTGCGCGTGCACCTGACCGGCGGCTCCGCCCCCACGCCGGTGATCGCCTATTCCATCGTCAACCGGGGCGCCTGCGCCGGGATCAACATCACCGCCTCCCACAACCCCCCGACCGACAATGGGTTCAAGGTACGCAACGAGTTTGGCGGGGCGATTGACCCGGAGGGCCTGAAAGAGATCGAGAGCCGCATCCCCGGGGATGAGAGCGGCGCAAAACGCCTCGCCCTGGCGGAGGCCGAGGCTTCCGGGCGGGTGGTGCGCTTCGACCCGGCCCCGGCTTACATCGAGCAGATCCACAGCCTGGTTGACGTCGAGCGCATCAAGCAGGCGGGGCTGAAGGTGCTGGTGGAGCCAATGTGGGGCAACGGCATCGGCTGGTTCCAGCGCCTGCTGCAGGGCGGGAGCACCCAGGTCTCCGAGATCCACAACGTGCGCAACCCAATCTTCCCGGAGATGAGCCGCCCCGAACCGATCCCCCCGAACGTGAACGTGGCCCTGCAGGAGACCACCCGGCAGGGGGCGGACGTGCTCATCATCACCGATGGAGACGCCGACCGGCTGGGCGTGGGCGACGAGCAGGGCCGCTTTATTGACCAGCTCCGGGTCTACGGCCTGCTGGCCTACTACCTGCTGGAAGTGCTGGGGATGCGCGGCCCGATCGTCAAGACGCTCTCCACCACCACCATGCTCAACAAGCTGGGGAAGCTCTACGACGTGCCGGTGTTCGACACTGGGGTCGGCTTCAAGTACGTGGCGCCGAAGATGCTGGAGACCCACGCCATGATCGGCGGCGAAGAATCGGGCGGCTATGCCTTCCACGGGCACGTGCCCGAGCGAGATGGGATCCTGGCGGGCCTTTATATCCTGGATATGATGGTGCGCCTGAACAAAAAGCCCTCCGAGCTGATCCAGGTGCTGTTCGATAAGGTCGGCGCGCACTATTACGACCGCATTGATACCCAGTTCCAGGGCGACCGGCAGTCCCGGGAGAAGACCATCCTGGCGGCGAACCCCGAAACCCTGGGAGGTTTGAAGGTCGAAGGGCTGGACACCACCGATGGGTTCAAGTTCATCCTGGAGGACGGCGGCTGGCTGCTCATCCGCTTCTCCGGCACCGAGCCCATCATCCGGGTCTATACCGAGACCACCCACCAGGACCGGGTCCAGGCCATCCTGCAGGACGGGCTGCGCGTGGCGGGAATCAAATAGTGCTGCCGCTGGTCGACTCCCACTGCCACCTGGACTTTGACTCTTTTGATGAAGACCGGGATCAGGTCCTGGAGCGGGCCTGGGGGGCGGGAGTCGTCCGGATCGTCAACCCGAGCATTGACCTGGCCTCCTCCCGCCGGATCTTGAACCTGGCAGAACGCGAGCCGCGCATCTTTGCGGCGCTGGGCGTGCACCCGAACGACGCCGAAACCTGGGGAGAGGGGACCCTGGATGAGCTGCGGGAGCTCGCCCGCCATCCCCAGGTCGCCGCGATCGGGGAGATCGGGTTGGATTATTATTGGGACCGGGCGCCGCGCGAGCTTCAACAGCGGATATTCCGCCAGCAGTTGGAGCTTGCCGCCGAACTGGCCCTGCCCGTGATCCTGCATACCCGCAGCAAGAGCGCCGAAGACCGCCAGGCCGTCCTGGATATGCTCGCGATCCTGTTAGAATGGCAGGCAGGGCTGGCCTCCGCCGGCTCTCCCCTGGCGGAAAGCCCGGGCGTCCTGCACTCCTACTCCGATCGCCTGGATACGGCCCTCCAGGCGGCGCAGGCGAATTTTTATATCGGTATCACCGGCCCCATCACCTTTAAAAAGGCAGAGGCGCTGCGTGATGTGGCTGGCGGGCTTCCGCTCGAGCGCCTGCTGCTCGAGACGGACGCCCCGTTCCTCACCCCTCACCCTCACCGGGGCGAGCGCAATGAGCCGGCTTATGTTCGTTTTGTGGCTGAAAAAATCGCCGAGGTACGCGGCCTGCCGGCCGCCGATGTCGCTGCAGCCACAACCGCAAACGCAAGCAGGTTGTTTAGATGGCGAGAGAAGGCTTGACTACGGTAAATTTCCTAACACCCATTGAACAGACTCTCTTTTATGTGGAAGAGAGGATCCGGGCTCAATCGGATGGTTCTCATCCGGACCTCGGCGCAGCTTTGAAACATCTGATTTCTTCAGGGGGGAAGCGCGTTCGCCCGGCTGTCGCCCTTCTGACAGGCGGGATGCTCGGCGGGGATCAGGAGCGGCTGATCACCTTAGGGGCCGCCATCGAGCTGCTCCATACGGCGACCCTGGTGCACGACGACCTGATTGACGGAGCGCTGCTGCGCCGCGGCATCGCCACCCTCAATTCGAGCTGGTCGCCGGCCGCCACCGTGCTTACCGGAGATTTCATCTTTGCCCGGGCCGCGAAGCTGGCCGCGGAGACGGACTCCGTGGAAGTGATGCGCATTTTTGCGGACACCCTGGGGATCATCGTCAACGGCGAGGTCACCCAGATGTTCATGAGCAAGCGCCTCGCCAGCCGCGAGAACTACCTGCAGCGCATCTACGCCAAGACCGCCTCCATGTTCGAGCTCGCCTCCACCGCCGCCGCCCTGCTCAGCCCGGTGGACTCGGAGACGGTGGCCCTGGTGGGCAAGTTCGGCTACCAGATCGGCATGGCGTTCCAGGTGGTGGACGACGTGCTGGACTTCACCGCCGAGCAGGATACCCTGGGCAAACCCGTCGCAGGGGACCTGCGCCAGGGCCTGGTCACCCTGCCGGCGCTCAAGTACCTGAACCTGCACCCGGACGACCCCGAGATGAAGCACATCCTCGAGGGGAGGCTGCTGAGCGACGAGCGCATGGACCGCCTGGTGCTCGCCATCCGGGAGAGCGGCGCGATCGAGGCCGCCCTGGCCGAAGCGCAGGAGTTCGTGGACTGCGCGCTGGAGATTCTCGACCATTTTCCCGCCTCCACCGAGAGGCAGGCCCTGGCGGACCTCGCCCTGTACATCGTCAGCCGGCGCATCTGACCGCGCCCAAATTCCGGTTCATTTCTCACGGAGCCTCCAGAGAGCCCACAAAACGCGATCACCAGGTGCCGGGGCGCAGCCCCACAATCCACCCTGCGCTCTCCTCTCGGGTGGGAGAACAAAGGCAGGACGCGCCTGCCCTGCAGGCGGGAGCCAATATCTTGACACGATCAGTCTGCAATGATATAAAAGCGCCTATGATGCAGACCGGCACCGTATTTACCGCCAATACCAGCGCCACTACTACCACCACCGCGTTTGCGGCGGGCGTTGGCACGCGGCATTTCGAGCGCCGGTAAAGCCGGTCTGGAAAGGTCAAAAACACCAACGCCCCGTCACGACGGGGCGTTTTATTATCCGGGAACCGCCGGTTCCCGGCCGGGACCATCGCACCCGCTCGAGTGGACAGAGGAGGAAATGATGCAGCCGCTCGCACCCCTGGATCTCCCCACCTTCGCCGTGCCGGAGCCGAACCTGGCGCCGGTGAGCGATCACCTGGCGCGCCTGGCGCCAATCCCGCCTTCACGCATGTTCCTGATCAACAAATCGCTGAAAGTTTTCCGGGAGAAATGGCCCGATAGGCCCGTGTACGATGCCTCCCAGGGCGACGGGGGGGCCAGCCTGCCGGGCGTGCCGCCGGAGATCCTGGAGCGCGCCGCCCGCCTGCAGCTCGAGCACGGCACCGCCTACGACATGCCTTACGGCACCGACCGCTTCCGCAAAGCCGTGGTCGAGCACTACTGGAAGCTGGACCCCGCCTCCGGTCTGGGACCTGCCAACGTGATCGGCGCCGCCGGGGGGCGGGATGCGCTGGTGAAGGCTTACGCCGCCGTGCTGGCGCTGGGGCACGGGCGCCTGGGGGACGCGGTGATCGTCTCGCGCGTGCCCTGGATCTCCTACAACTGGGGGCCCTACGAGATCGGCGCGAACGTGCTCTGGGCCCCCGGCCGCCCGGAGGAGGGCTGGGCTTACTCGGAGGAGGGGCTGCGCGCCTGTGTCGAGTTCGCCGCCCGCTGCGGGCGGAAAATCGCCGCGCTGGTGATCACCTCTCCGGATAACCCGACCGGCCTCTCCCTCTCCCCGGAGCGGCAGGCGGCCCTGGCCCGTTTCGCCCTGGAAGCGGGGGTGGCTTACGTGCTCTTCGACTGGATGTACCACTACGTCACCGACGAGGCGCCGGTTGACCTGAACCGCTTCGTGCAGCTCTTCGAGCCCGAGCAGCGGCGGCGCCTCATCTTCCTGGATGGGCTCACCAAGAGCCTGGGGGCCTCGAATATCCGCTGCTGCCACCTGATCGCCCCGGAGGAGGTCTCCCGCTTCATCATCTCCCGCGCCTCTCACGCGGTCATCCCCTCCTTCTTCTCCCTGGCGGTGGCGATCGCGGCTTACGAGCAGGGCTACGCGGCCGCTTCCCGCTCCATCGTGGAGCCGACGAACGCCAGCCGCAAGGTGCTGCAGAGCTACCTCGAGCAGCGCGGCTTCACCCACATCCTCGGCAAGGGCTACTACGCCTTCATCCACGTGGGAGAGTGGCTGAAAGCGCGCGGCTGGGCCGACAGCGAGCCCCTGGGCAGCTACCTGGCGGAGGAGCACGG
>JAEWYL010000354.1 GCA_023395675.1 Chloroflexota bacterium
CCCCCCCCCCCCCCCCCCCCCCCCCCCCCCCCCCCCCCCCCCCCCCCCCCCCCCCCCCCCCCCCCACAACAACCTGTTTATTATTCGTTCAGCAGTCCAGGTGATAGGTGAAGTAGTTGGTCTGGCAGGGGTTGCCCCAGGCCAGGTGCATCACCCGGGCGGAGAGGTCCAAGACGATGGCGTTGATGGTTTTCTGGCGGTCCAGCGGGTCGGCCTGCTCGTCGGTATGGTTGCAGATCGAGTTCGGGAAGTTGATATGGTCGCGCTGGATGGCCTGCAGGGTCTTGATGGTGTGCAGGGGGGTGGACTTCAGCAGGCGCAGGGCCCGGAAGTAGCGCACCCGGGTATCCACCAGTTCGTCCGGTTCGTGCTCGATGGCCTGCATGGCGTAATTCAGGTAGTGGTTGGTGTGCACCACGTAGCCGTCCTCGCCGTAGAGGATGGCGAAGCGCCGGGCGGAGACCTCCACGTTGTAGAGCTCGCCGCTCTCGTGCGCCAGCAGGTGGTTGTAGCCCGCGGCCCGGTGCGGCACCAGCATCTGGCGGATGGCGTCGGCGATGGTGCGCGCCCCGAGCACCGCCCGGGAGGCGATCACGCGCGGGATGCCGATGCGGCTGTCGGAGGGGTGGACCGAATCGCAGCACTGGGCCAGGCCGTCGGCGTTGAAACCGATATTGGGGAGCAGGCCGCCGTAGGTCATGGCCAGGAAGGGCGGCTCGTCCACCGGGGCGGCCTGCACCACGAAGACGTCCTGCTCGTCCTCCGGGAGCCAGTCCTCGTTGTGCGCCACCAGGACGTGCCCGTCGGCGGTGCGCTCCTCGTTCACCGCCATGCTGGTGCATTTGGTCAGGTGCAGGGCGTCCATGGTCACGGCTTCCAGGGCGTTCAGGACCGCCAGATCGTCAAAATCCACCCCGGCGCCCTGCGAGATACCGGTCAGCTCGTCCACGTAGCGCGGGTAGCGCTCCTGGGCGAAGGGCATGTATTTGCGGGCGTGGATGCGGGCCCCGTCCCAGGTCAGCTCCAGCTCTTCGTAGGTGCTGTCCAGCAGGTCGCGGGCGCTCTCGATGCTGTGCCGCACGGCCTCTTTGCAGGCCTCGCCGATCTGGCGCCCGATCTCCAGGTGCGTGCCCGACACTTTGATCAGCGGCGGCGGGCTGGACCGGGGCAGGCTGTGTTCAGGTTTTTGGGATGCATTGCGATTCATCAATAATAACTCCTTTATCTCTCATTCAACCAGCTCAAACTCCAGGCGCAGCGAGCGCACCCACAGGCCGCGGGCGCGGGCGGCCTGCAGCAGTTCCTCCTGGGGTAGGCCGTCGCCGGGAAGGCCGGCGGCGAGCAGCAGGCCGTCCACCTGCCGGGCCTCCAGCAGATCGCCCAGGGCGCGGTAGTCGCCCAGGATCTCCACCCCGTGGATGCGCCGCCCGGTCTTGTAAGGATCGCCGTCCAGAAAACCCACCGGCAGGTAGCCGAGCTGGGGGTTCATCTGGATCCAGCGCAGGGCCATCTCGCCCGCGTCCCCGGCGCCGCAGATCAGCACCCGCTCGCCGGCAGGGGCCGCCCCGCGCCCCGCGGCCCGGTCCAGCAGGCGGAAAGAGGCGCGCGTGCCCGCCAGCCCGAGGAAGAGGTAGACCGCGAACAGCCCGAAGGTGAGCGGGGTGAGGCCGGGTGAAGGGCTCACCTGCACGTAGAGCAGGGCGGTGAACAGCCCGGCGAGGACGGCCGCGCCCAGGGCGGCCCCGGCGAAGCGCACCAGCTCGTCCAGGCCCACGTAGCGCCAGACGCCGCGGTAGACCCCGAGGATGAAAAAGGCCAGGTAGGCGGCGGCCACCGCCAGGGGCAGGGTGCCGAGGAAAGAGGCCAGGGCCGTCTCGCTCATGGAGAGCCCGAAGCGGCTCCAGAAAGCCAGGTAGTAAGACACCCCGATCAGGAGCAGGTCGAAGAGGACCTCCAGGATGCGCCGCCGGTAGGTCAGCTCGACCATCAGGCGGGTGATGGCCCCGGCGCGCGGGGCGGCAGCTCCCGCCCGCTCCCCCGCCGCGGGGGCCACCACCTTCAGGCGCCCCAGATAGGCCGCCAGCAGGGCCACCGCCATGATCAGCAGGGGGAAAAGCAGCAGGCTCAGGTCGTAATCCAACGATTCCAGCAGCGCGGCCAGCACCCCCGAGGCCAGCGCGGCGGCGTAGAGGGTCAGCACGGTCTGCCGCTCGGTCAGCCCGAAGGCGATCAGGCGGTGCGAGGTGTGGTCGGCCCCGCCCTGGGCCGGCGACTGGCCGCGCAGCAGGCGGGTGAAGGTCACCAGGGCCGTATCCAGGATGGGCAGCAGGAAGAGCAGGGTGGGCACGCCGAGCACGGCGAAGACGTTGGAGGCCTGCGGCTGGCGGGCGATGGCCAGCACCGCCAGGGTGAAGCCCAGAAACAGGCTGCCGCCGTCGCCCATGAAAACGCGGGCGGGCGGGAAGTTGAAGACCAGGAAGCCGAGCACGCTACCCGCCAGCGCCATGGAGAGGGCGAACAGGGCCTCGCTGCCGCTGCGCCAGAAGAAGAAGCTCAGCCCGGCCGCGGTGATGAGGGCGATCCCCCCCGCCAGCCCGTCCATATTGTCCAGCAGGTTGATGGCGTTGGTGATGCCCACCAGCCAGAGGAAGGTCAGCAGGATATTGGGGATTTCGGCCGCCAGGCTGTTCTCGATGCGCGGGGTGAAGAAGTCGGTGGTGTAGCCCTGGGCGATGACCAGGGCGGCGGCCAGGAACTGGCCCACCAGCTTGGCGGGCGGGCTGATCTCGACGAAATCATCCAGCAGACCGAGCAGGAACATCACCCCCAGGCCCGCCAGCAGGCCCCAATCGGGGCCGGCCTCCTCGCCGTCGAGCAGGGCAACCACCAGCAGGGCGGACAGGAAGGCGGCGAAGATGCCCACCCCGCCCAGGGTGGGCGTGGGGCGAGAATGCCAGCGGTCTTTGCGCGGGTAGGCGATCTTCCCCAGCCGGAAGCTGAGACGCATGACCAGCGGCGCCAGAGCCAGGCTGAGCGCCAGGGCGATCGGGAAGCTGAGGGTCTGCAGTAGCATGGCTAAAAACTCGTCGGTTGCGGGGGCAGGCCCGGAGGCCTCCCCGAGTCACCCTCACCGGCTCCCGGCCCGTGGCTTACGGCGCGCCGCTTACTGCACGCCTTCGATCTGGGCGATCAGAGTCTGGATCTCATCCCGCTGCGCTTCGGGGGCGGCCGCCAGCGAGCGCCGGGCGTGCTCCAGGGCCTGCTCCAGGCTTCCGGTCTGCCAGTAAAGCTGCGCCAGCGACTGCTCGTACTGCCAGACGGAGGGCGAATTCGGGACCAGTTGAACGGCCTCTTCGAGGGCCTGGATGGCCTCTTCCAGCTTCCCGGCATCAATGTTGAGCTGCGACAGCGCCAGCCGGCTGTTGGCTTTGGTGGCCGCATCCGGCGCCAGGCGGTAGGATTCCTCGTAATAGAAGGCTGCCTGATCGTAGGCTCCGGCGGCCGCCAGCGGCTCGGAGAGGGTTTTCATCTGCCGGGCGTAGTATTCGGCCTTGAGCAGCATGGTGTAGTCGTAGTAGGGGTCAATCTGCTCGGCATGGTTGATCAATTCGAGGGCCTTCTCGGGCCGGTCGAAATTGTTAAGGTAAAGCAGGGCCCACTCGTCCCACAGTTTGGCGTGGTTGGGGCTGAGGGCGACCGCCTGTTCGAAGTAGCGGCTGGAGAGCTCGGACTTCTCCTGGCGCGCCTCCTCGTCCGGGGCGTAAGCGGCCCACAGGCTGTAAAGACGCGCCAGATTGGCGGTGTGGTCGGTGTTCAGCGGGTTGATCTCCTGGGCGCGCTTCAGGTCGCGCTCGGCCCGCTCGATCACCGTCTCGCGCTGCTCGGGATCGCTGATCGTCTTGGCCTGCTCGAAATAGGCGCGCCCCAGGAAGAGGTAGTAATAATCTTCGGAGGGGGCGAGCTGGATGGCGCGCTGGTAGATGGCGACCGAGACGGGCCAGGTGGCGCCGCGGGCGAAGGGCTCCGCCAGCTTGAAGGCGATATCGGCCTGGATGAGGCGCAGGTTGGTGACCGCGGCCAGGACCAGGGCCAGGGCGAGCAGCACCGGCGCGGCCAGCAGGCTGTAGGAGCGCGAGGGGCGCGGTTTGCCGGCCGGCTGCAGCGGGGGCAGGAAGAAGCCCAGGCCCAGGAGGCCCGGGATGAGGAAGGTGTAGTAGCGGGAGAGGTTGCCTTCGTAGCTGCGGACCAGGGAGAGCACCCCCTCCAGGGTCTGCGAGCTGAGGGTCATGGCGGCGCGCAGGCCGCCGGCGTGCACGAAGAAGAAGAGCAGGGCGGCCACAAAAGAGACGCCCAGGACGCCGCCCAGCAGCCTGAGCCAGTCCAGGCGCTCGTCGGAGCGCACCGCCTCGGAGGCGATCAGCAGCGCCCCCAGGAGCCAGGCCGCCAGCATCAGGAAGAGCAGGCCCAGGGAGACGGTCGCCCCGCCGTCCAGGCGGGTGAGCGAGTTCCAGAGCAGGCTCAGGGTGGATTCACCGCCCTGCGAGATGGAGAGATGGTTGTAGCCCAGGGTGATGAGCAGCAGGGCCAGGAGCAGGCCCCCGGCGGCGGAGGCGCGCAGCAGCGGGGCGCCGCCCGCCGGGG
>JAEWYL010000012.1 GCA_023395675.1 Chloroflexota bacterium
GGCTGCGCCCACCCCACCTACCCGCATTTTTCTTTATCCCCCGGTACGGGAGCGCGCGTGCTGCGCGGCGAGCGCGTGCTGCGCGGCGAGCGCGTGCTGCGCGGCGAGCGCGTGCTCCGCAGCTCCCGCTTGAGGGTCCCGCCCTCTATTTTTCATTTTTTCATTACAAAAATGCAAATGGAGAGGCAAATCTTGTTTTTTTCTCATCTAATAGTACTTAAGTAATGCTAAAATTGGTCGATATCTATCGCAAGGATACCTTCGCTCAGCAGCACACCGCCCCGGACTATGAAGCAACTCGACCAGTCGAAAAGACACGTCCAATTTCTCTTCTCCGCAAACCGGCTGCCCTGGTGGGGCAAATTGTCTGCCATGGCGGCCTCCCTGCTCCTGTACGCGGCGGCGCTGCCCTATCTTTACCAGGCCTACCGGTTCGCCTCGCTGCTGCCCGCCCTGCTCCCGGTGTTTTTGGGAGTGTGGCTCTACGGCTTCTGGGGCGGTATCCTATCCAGCCTCATCTCCGCCCTCCTGTGCTTCAACCTGATTGACCCGCTGCCGGAACAGGCTTTCCAGTTCCTGATCAACACCGGGGGCATCCTGGGGTTTATCTTCCTGGCTTTCTCCGGGGCGGTGACCGGCTGGCTGCGGGATATGCTGGTGGGCAGCCGGCAGGAACAGCAGAGCCTGAAGCGCTCCGAGGCCAAATACCGCACCATCTACCGCATCTCCGCCGCGGCGCAGAGCGCGCCAAACCTGGACGAGCTCTTCCAATCCATCCACGCCGCCCTGTGCGAAGTGCTGAGGGCGGATAATTTTTATATCGCCCTCTACGATATGGCCCGGGGAGAGCTGACCTTCCCCTATTTCCAGGACGAAGTGGACCCGCCTCCGGAGGCGAAGCAGCTCGGGAGAGGGCTGACGGAGTACGTGCTGCGCACCGGCCGGCCCCTGCTCGCCCCGCCGGAGAGGATGGAAGAGCTGCAGAAGAAGGGGCTGGTCGAGCCGGCCGGGTCGCCCTGCGTGGACTGGGTGGGGGTGCCGCTCTACACCGGCGGGCAGCCCACCGGCGTGATGGTGCTGCAAAGCTACAGCAAGCAGGTGCGTTTCTCGGAGGAGGAGTTGAATTTCCTCATTTTCGTCTCCGAACAGGTCGCCATGGCGATCGAACGCAAGCAGGCGGAGGAGAAGCTGAAGTACCTGAGCATCCACGACGCCCTGACGGGGCTGTATAACCGGGCCTATTTTGAGGACGAGATGAACCGCCTGGAGGGGAGCCGCCAGTTCCCGGTCAGCCTGATCATGGTGGACCTGAACGGGTTGAAGCGGGTGAACGACCAGCTCGGGCACCCGGCAGGGGACGACCTGCTGCGCCGCACAGCCCAGGTGCTGCGCAGCGCCTTCCGCTCGGAGGATGGGGTGGCGCGCATCGGCGGGGATGAGTTTGCGGTGGTGCTGCCGCGGGTGGAGGCGCAGGCGGCCATCCTGGCGGTCAACCGCATCCGGGCGGCGGTGCGCAAGCACAACGCCGAACACCCCGAGCTGGAGCTCAGCCTCTCGATCGGCGCTTCCACGGTGGAGAAGGGCGTGCCGCTCTCGGAGGCCTTCCGCGAGGCCGACCGGCGGATGTATCTGGACAAAGTCAGGCGTCCCGATTAGACGGCACGGCCTGCCGCCCCCCTCACCCCCGCGGCTGCCGGGCGGCACAAATTCCCCGTTTTGAACTACAATTAATCCTCCGGAGCGGTTTACTCGAACGGGACTCAGGCAGCTGGAAGGGAGTCGAGGGTTTCTTGCAGCCCGCACCCAACCCATGCTTCCCCGAACTGCTAACTCCGATCCTGTTCTACATTCAAGCTTTCACAGGAGGCCTCATGTCTGCCGATATTTCCGCCATGCTCGACCAGCTCGCGAATTTCTACGCCCAGCGCGACGTCCTGGCGCTGCAGAAGCAGGAGCTCATCGACCAGATCCTGACCCCCGAGATTAAAGCCCGCCTGGAGGAGATCGAGACCGAGTTCGCCGGACGCCTGGAGAGCGTGGAGGAGAATATCACCCGGCTCGAAGCCGAGGTCCGGGATGAAGCCCTGCGCCACGGCGCCTCGGTAAAGGGGTCGTTCTTGAAAGCGGTGTGGAACCGGGGCCGGGTGAGCTGGGATACGCGCGGGATGGAGCGCTACTCGCAGGAGCACCCCGAAATCCTGGCTTTCCGCAAGCAGGGCCAGCCCTATATCAGCATTATCAAAGTCGAGGGACTGTAAAACCGGGGCAGCCCGCCCCAGCGGGCGCTATTCCCCGGCCGGCGGCAGGCCCCACAGGCGGATATCCCCCTCCAGGCCCCAGGAGGCCAGCAGGGAGCCGCCGGGCGAGAAGGACACCCCGCTGACCGGCCCGCGGTGGCCGTTCAGGATCGCCAGGTTGACCCCGTCGTAGACGCGCCACAGGCGGATGGTTCCGTCGGCGGAGGCGGAGGCCAGCAGCCCGCCCGAGGGCGCGGCCGCGATGCCGGTCACGCCCCACTCGTGCCCCGACAGGATGCGGCGGATGCGGCGCGTGTTGGCCTTCCAGAGCACCACCCGCCCGTCCCAGGAGCCGGTCGCCAGCGTGCCCCCGCCGGGCATGAAGGCCAGGTCGCTCACCCAGTTCCCGTGCCCCTCCAGCACCCGCATAAGCCTGCCGTCCGCCGCCCACCACAGGCGCACGCTGCCGTCGTCCGCCCCGGAGGCCAGGTACAGGCCGCTGGGGGCGAACTGGACGGCCCGCAGGCCGGCCAGGTGCCCGCGCAGCTCGTGCAGCAGCGCGCCGTTATCCTGGCTCCACAGCCGCAGGCCGCCGTCCTGGGAGGCGGCGGCGATCAGGCGGCCGTTGGGCGAGAAGGCCACGCCGGTCACCTCCCCGCCGTGCCCCTCCAGGCGGTAAAGCAGGGAGCCGTCCGCCACCCGCCACACGCTCACCACCCCATCTTCCCCACCCGAGGCGACCAGACCGCCGCGGACAGAAAAGGCCGCGCTGAGCTGGGGCGAAGCGGCCTCCAGCAGGTGGGTGCGGGTCAGGTTCTCCACTGCGAAGAGGGCCAGCCCGTCTTCCACCGCCGCAGCCAGGCGCGTCCCGTCCGGAGACCAGGCCACCTGGCGCGCCCCCACTTCCTGCAGCCAGGCCAGTTGGGTGAGCACCCCGGCGCTGCCGGGGTTGATGAGCCCGCCGGTCTCCGGCAGCGGGTCGCCAAGGCGGGCCAGGTCGGGCTCCTCGGGGGCAGGCGTTGGCGTGGGGGTGGGCGTGTGGGCCGGCAGGCGGGCGGGGGTAGGGGTGGGGGTAGGTGAAGCCGGCAGGGCTGCGGTGGGCGAGGCTGCCGGGCCGGCGCTGGGGGAGGGGGCGAGCCCGGTCGCGGCGTTCAGGCCGGCGGCGGTTGCGGGCGCGGCGGTCTCCAGGGGCGCCGGGTCGGGGTCCGGCGCGCAGGCGCTCAGGCACAGGAGCAGCAGGAGCAAGCCAATGCCCCTGGCGAAGGCGGTAGCGGCCCGTTTTTCCATCTCAGTCTGAGACCTTCACCACCACCACGCCGATATTGTCCTCGCCGCCGGCGAGCTTGGCCGCCTGGACCAGGGCCTCGCAGGCCTGGTGGGGCTCCTCGGCTTTCTCGATCAGGCGGGCGAGGATGCGCCCCTCGCGCACCATCTCCCACAGCCCGTCGGAACAGAGCAGCAGGGCGTCCCCCGCCTGCAGGGTCTCGACAAAGATATCCACCGGCACCTCTTCCTTCTGGCCCAGGGAACGGTAGATGATATTGCGCTGGGGGTGCACGAAGATGTCTTCAGGGCGGATCTGCCCGGCCGCGGCCAGGGTCGCCACCAGGGAATGGTCGTGGGTGATCTGCCTCAGGCTGCGGGCGCGCAGCAGATAGGTGCGGCTGTCGCCCACGTTGGCGATTACCGCCCGCCCGCCCCGCACCAGCGCCATGCTCAGGGTGGTCCCCGCGCCGGCTGCCTCTTCCGGATGGCGCAGGGCGTATTCGTAAACCACGCGGTTGGCGCGCTGCACGGCTTTCCAGATGCGGGTCTCCAGCTCGTGCGAGGGGGAGGCCACGGTCAGCGCCTCGCCGTCGGGGGCCGGGTCCGGCGTTTTCGAGGAGAGGACGGCGGTGCTGCGCGGGTCCGGGGGTTCGAGCACATCCGCCAGCTCCTGCTTGAGGGTCTCCACAGCCCAAAAGCTGGCGCACTCCCCGCCCAGGTGCCCGCCCATCCCATCGCAGACGATAAACAGCCCGCCCGGCTCCTGGCCGGAGACCGACACCACCTGCGCGTATGCGCTGTCCTCGTTCGATTCCCGTTCCAGACCGGGATCGGTCACGGCTGCCGCTGCCAACCGGATCATAAGCCCGCCTCCAAAAAATGCCGCACCTGCGGTGGAGTAATATCTATGCGCAGTTCAGGGAAGGCTGTGCGTGTATTTTGCGAGCGTAAGGCGCACAATACATTTGCAACCCCTCCCTGCTGCGAACCGTCTTATTTGTAATAGACCAGGGCCAGGTTACCCAGGCGGATTTCATCCCCATCCCGCAGCGGATAGAGCCGCCCGGGCTGGAGCCGCTGCCGGTTCAAAAAGGTAAAATTGGTGCTGTTGAGGTCTTCGAGAAAGACGCCCTCTGCCTTCAGCACCAGGCGGGCGTGGCGGCGCGAAACGCCCCCGGCGCCGCCCCCATGCGTGCTCAGGTCAATCTCCGGGTAAACCCCGCCGACCGGATCGGCCCGCCCGATGAGCAGTTCCCCGGCTCCGGCCTGGAGGGGGAGGCTGAGATCGCATTCGACCAGCACCAGGCGTCCCGGGCCGGTAGAGGCGCTCCCCGGCAGGGTCTCCGCCGGGGAGGAGGGCGGGGCAGAGGCCGCCAGCACGCCCCCACAATGAGGGCAGATATCCGCCCCTTCTTGAACTGGCTGGTTGCAGAATGAACAGGTGATCATCGTCGCTCCGGCGCCCTCTTCTTCCTGTAAGTTTTCAGATCTGGTTCTTCTATTATACGTGCGTACGGGATAAGGGCGAACTCCAAACGACTGCTTATCCCCTGCTGGCTTTATTATAGAGGATTTCGGCAATAAGGAAAGCTCACGTTCTGCGCAGGGGCAGGCCGCGCTCCTCCAGGAGCGCCTGCAGCTTTTCCAGGTCTTTCGGGCGCACGCGCACCAGCCGGAGCGTCTCGCCGGGTTTGAACTTGCGCAGCAGGGGGCCAACTTCCTCGTCCGCCAGCAGTTCCTGGAGAATGTTCTCGCTCTCCAGCTCGAGCAGGAAAGTCTGCTCCAGCGAGGCGTTGCCATAATAGCCCGCCCAGGCCCGGATGCGCCGGGCGGCCTTCTCGGAGAGGGGCTCGCCGCTGATCTCCTCCAGGGTCTCGATCACCTGCCCGGCCTCCAACCCCCCGGCGGCGGCGCGGCGCAGGCTCTGCGCCGTCACCCGGTAGCCACCCTCCTCCGGATCGGCGAAGGGCGCCAGGTAGCCGTGCAGGTACAGGTCCGGCAGGGGGACGGCAAAACGCAGGCGCAGGGCCTGGGGCTCCTCCAGCAGGGTGATCGAGCGCGGGCGGGGCCGGCTTTCACCCCGGTGCACCAGGGGAAGCTGGTCGTGCTGGTAGAGCTTGCGCACAACTTCGCCCAGCCTGGGGCTGCGCACCTGCGCCAGGCGCGGCTCGAAGCGCCGCCCGAGGGCTGCTTCCAGGTCGGGGCTTTCCAGCAGGGAGTCCAGCTCCTGCGGATCCGCGGCGTGCACCAGCTTAAGGCCGGGGTAAACCCGGATGCGCTCGTGCAGGGCCTGCCACTCCTCCAGGGTGCGGCGCACGTTCGCGGGCAGGGGCGAGCCGGTGAGGGCTTCCAGGTGGGCGCGGATGCGGTCCACCCCCCAGCCAACCCGCTGGGCGGCATAGACGGAGGCGCGCGTCAGGCGGAACTCGGACACGCGCTCGGAGGCCACACGCTCGGCGAAGCGGCTCAAATCCACCAGCACCGCGTCGCTCACGGGGTCGAAAGCCATGATGTGGAAGTTGGGCTGGACGATCACCTGCCCGCCCTCCACCGGGATCTCCGGCTGCGGCCCCACGCCCAGCAGCCAGGCCCCGACCGGGGTGAGGCGGAAAGCGCTCTCCTGCCCGCGGAAGCCCAGGTCCACCAGGCCCATCCAGAACAGGGACTTTGTGATCACATCCCGGATGAAACCGGCCTCCACCTTACTCCAACCCGCCTCCGCGTCCTGGACGTCGGTAAATTCCCACCCCAGGGGATTGCCCAGCGGCTGGTAGGGGTGCGTGTGGTAAGCGCTGTAATAATAGCGGAAGGCCGGGTGCAGGTAGCCGCGGCGGAACAAAAAGTCTCGGTTGACCTCGCCTATGAACTGGATCAGGCCCTCCATGCTCACCCAGTCCCGGGCCTGTTTCAGATGCACGAGCAGCGCCCGGCGGGCGCCGGCCACCGGCTCGGGGGTGGGCAGGGGCGGGCTGCTGTTGGCCGTGAGTTTCAAGTTGGGATACCAGGCCAGCTCGTTGGCGATCCCGCCGTTGAGGTACAGGGTAAAGGTGCGCCTTAAGCGCTGGTCGGGGGCCAGGGAGAAGAAGGCGGGGTTGTCCAGCGCTACCAGCTTGGCGCCGCGCCACTCCACCAGGAGCAGGCGCTCCGCCAGGGCCCGCAGGAGCAGCAGGCGGGGGAAATCGCTCTCCTTTTTGCCGACGCCGATCTCCTCCTTCTGCTGCAGGGCGGCATTCAAGCCGCTCAGCGCCCGCTTCTGCAGCAGGCCTTTGGCAGTGACCGGGGCGGGCTGTTCGTGCAGGTAGCTCCAGTACAGGAAGAGATCGCGCTGGAAGGTGCGCGCCGAGCTCTCCAGCACGCGTTCGACGGCTAATGATGGCAGCTCGGGCGGGGGCGGGGGAGGCGGGGGCGGAGGCAGGCGCTCCAGAAACATCTCCGGGATGAAATAGTCCTCCTCCAGCTTAAAGCTGAGCAGGGGCGGGGTCCGGACGCTTTCGTCCGGCTGGTACTCTGCAAAGACCAGCCCCAGGGCCTGCAGGCGGGCCAGGATATCGGGCAGGCTCCTGCCGGCCGGCGCATCCAGTCTGGGCTTGAATTTATCATAATGCGCGGCGGTGATCGACTGGGGATCGGCCAGCTTGCGCGCGAACAGCTCGCTCTGGATCTCCAACAGCCGGGCCCTGCCCCCCTGGCGCTGCAGCAGGTGGATCACGGCCTTTTCGGCCGGGCTCAGGCTCTCCAGGACCGGTTTCAGGCGGTTCAGGTTGCTGAAATGCCCTTCGAGAGCCCGGACCATATTGACCTTGAGGCGCGGATTATTGAAAGTAATCTCGTTGTAGCGCGCAAATTCGGCCAAGGTGGGGGCGCTATAGGTATTCAGGATCTCGCTCAGGCCTGTGCTCACCGGTCCCTTTCCTGATTATCGAGAGACTGCGCGCGGGCTTGCTTCAGCCGCCCTGCGGGTCTGCCCCCCGGGCGTCTTCATGCTCCTGCGTCACGACCATAGGGGTATATCCGCCGGCCTCGAAGCTGGCGATCAGGTCGGGCACCCCTTCCGGGCGCACGGCGACCAGGCGGCGGTTGAAGATATAGAGCAGGTGCGCGCTCAGCCGGGTACTCACCAGCAGCTCGTCGAGGGCGTAGTCGTCGGCCAGTTCCACCAGGGCCAGGTTTTCGTAGAGCTGCAGGCGCCCAAAATTCTTCCACCATAGGCTCAGGCGGCGGCTGTACTCCTCGGGCAGGCCGTCGAGCCCGGCGGCCTCCTGCAGGGTTTCGAGCATGCGCTCCAGGGTCCAGCCCAGCGAGAAAGCGCGCCGGGCGCCCCGGGGCGAGAGCCGGTAGCGCAGCTTCCCGCCCGGGGCGGGCGGCTGGAGCTCGCCCAGGATGGGCGCCAGGCTCAGAATACGGGGGCTCGCCAGGCCGGGGTCCATCTCCACCACCAGGTCGGGGAGCAGCGCCAGCCGGCTGGGGCGCTCGCCGGAGGCGGGGGACTCGAACTGCCTACGCTGCCCGGTCGCAAAGGCCCCGAAGGGGGTCAGGCGTAGCGCTGCCGGCTGCCCCTTTTCCAGCGCCAGGTCGCACAGCCCCAGCCAGCAGGCCGGGCCGAGCAGCACGGCGGTGTAAAAACGACCGTAGGTGTCCTTCCAGGCGGCGTAATCGCGCGTGTCCACCTTTTTCCCGTTGATTTCGGCCCAGGTGGCCGGGTTGGAAAACGGAAAGCTGTAATCCAGGGCCAGGGAGTGGAACAGCCTGAGGATGTTGTCCACCGGAGTCCAGCTGCCCTCGGGCAGGAGGCGCAGGCAGTGCAGCAGGAACTGTCTCAGCGCGGCCCGCTCTTTCAGCAGCTGCAGATAATAGCCCCCACCAAAAGCGCGGCGGTAGAGCGCCAGCTCCTTTTTCCGAAAAAGAAGGTCCAGCTCGCTCCAGTCCGCCAGCCTGGCGGCCTCGTAGAAAAGCAGCCGCACCTGAAGATGGGGCGGTAAAGCCAAAAATTGGGCAAAAGGCTCCTGCTGGACCTCCAGCAGGCGTTCCTGGGTGATGCGCAGCAGGCCGGCCGCCGCCAGCAGGCGCCCGAGATAATCCAGCTTCTCCTCCGGCTGCTCCAGCTCCTCTTTCAGGCGCAGGAGCGTCTCCTGGGCCAGGAAGGACGGTTGGGGGTAGAGGGGGGTCTTATCCCGGGCGTTGGAGAAGCGGTCCAGGCGGCTTTTCTCCTCCGGCCCTTCCGGCCAGCCGCCCCAGATCGAGCTGGTGTAGGCAGGCCCGGCTTTCAGCACGCGCGCCTGGGCCAGCAGCAGCAGGTGCACGGCCAGCCGGGCCAGGCTCTGGACGGGCGGCGCGTTCTGAAGCTCCAACTGCTGGCCCGGCGCGGCCTGCTCGAGGGTTTCGCTGGAGCCCACCAGCGCAGGGTCTGCGGGCAGGTAATAAAACAGGCTGAGAGGCAGGCGCGCCTCGGTGCTTTCGTAGGCCATCAGGCCCGCCTCTGCCAGGGCTTTCAGGCTGTCGGCGGCCGTGCGCTTCACCCCCCGCTGCCTGAACAGGCGCTCCACCATGCGCTCCAGCTCGCGCGGGTGGTTGGTCAGGTCCACGGAGAAAACGATGAATAGCACGTCCAGGGCCAGGCGGTCCTCTGGGCTGAGGCTCTCCACGGCGCGCTCGGTATTCTCCGCCTGCGACAGCGCTTCCGCCAGGGTGTCCAGAATGGGGTCGCGCCGGGCCCCCGAAACCGCCACCCCGCGCCGCTCTGCCAGGCTGCGCAGCGCCGGCAGGGTGAACGCGTTCAGGTATTCTCTGTAATCCTCTACCAGACGGGCGGATAACTGGGCACTGCGCTCTTCCAGGGAGGGCGCGGCGGGTTCGGTGGTGAAGAATTCCTCATCCAGCTCATCGTCCGCCTCCGTCTCCCCGGCCGTTTGGAGGGACACTTGCTCTTGCTGGGCAACCCGCTCCAGCATCAGGGCAACCACGTGCTGGCACGGCCGTTTCCTGCTTTCCGGGCAGGTACACCTGAACAGGAGTTCGTCGCCATCCGCCAGAAGCTTCGCCGAGTAAGAATCGTCGCCCTCCACCACCAGGGCCGACAGGACCTTCTCACCCGGGTCATAGGTGATCGTCTGCACCGCGCCTGATTTCTGAAGCTGCCTCCCCTGCTGCACATTTTTCTTGGCGATAAGAGCGAGCAGGTCTTCCGGGTCGATGATTTCTAAAAGAGTTCTCATTGAGCGCGTTACCGGGAATCGTCTGCAGCGCCGGCTCTCCCATTCCCCGGCGAGTCCCCGGCAGGGATGCGGCGAGGAGCGGCCTCGACCAGTTGGGCGCCGTAGGTGACCGGCTTAAATTCGGACAGTTCGTGCTCGTAGAGGATATTGTAGCGGTAGCCCTGT
The DNA here is from genome assembly GCA_023395675.1 of Chloroflexota bacterium. Taxonomy (GTDB): domain Bacteria; phylum Chloroflexota; class Anaerolineae; order Anaerolineales; family UBA4823; genus JAEWYL01. Next base: position 9,881 of record JAEWYL010000012.1, read on the forward strand.
TCGGTGAGGAAGAGCTGCCGGTTGGCGGCGAAATCCTGGTCGCGGGTGTCGCGGGTGACGATGGAATAGAAATGCGCCAGCAGCCCGTTCCCTTTCGGACGCAGGATGCGCCCCAGGCGCTGGGCCTCCTCCTGCCGGGAGCCGAAAGTGCCCGAGATCTGGATGGCGACGTTGGCCTCGGGCAGGTCAATTGAAAAATTCCCCACTTTCGAGATCACCATGCGGGTGATCTCCCCCGAGCGGAAGCGGTCGAGCAGCTTCTCCCGCTCGCGGATGGGGGTCTTGCCGGTGATGAGGGGCAGGTCGTAGCGGGCGGCCACCTGCTCGAGCTGCTGGATATACATGCCGATAATGAGGATATTGTCGTGCGGGTGCTTGGCCAGGAGCTGGTCCAGGATGCGGTACTTCTCCCGGTTCTCGGCGGCGAAGCGGTACTTCTCCTCCTCGGGGGTGAGGGCGTAGGCCATGCGGTCGTCGGGGTTCAGGTTGATGCGCACTTCGTAGCATTCGGCCTCGGCGATCCAGCCCTGGCGCTCCAGCTCTTTCCAGGGCACGTCGTGCTTCTTGGGCCCGATGAGGGTGAAGACGTCGGCCTCGCGTCTGTCCTCGCGCACCAGGGTGGCGGTCAGGCCCAGGCGGCGGCGCGCCTGCAGCTCGGCGGTGATGCGAAAGACCGGGGCGGGCAGCAGGTGAACCTCGTCGTAGATGATCAGGCCCCAGTTCTCGCTGTCGAAGAGGGCGAAATGGGGGAAATCGGCGCTGCGGCGCTTGCGGTAGGTCAGAATCTGGTAGGTGGCGATGGTCACCGGGCGGATCTGCTTCTCCATCCCGGTGTATTCGCCGATCTGGTCCTCGGTCAGGGTGGTTTTATCCAGCAGCTCGTCAATCCACTGGCGGGCGGCGACGGTGGAGGGGGTCAGGATGAGGGTGGCGGACTGCAGGGCCGCCATCGCCCCCATGCCCACGATGGTTTTGCCGGCGCCGCAGGGCAGCACGATCACGCCGCTGCCGCCGCGCAGGCCGCCGCCGGAGTGGAAGACGTCCACCGCGGCCTGCTGGTAGGGGCGCAGGCCGAAGGGCTGCCCGGAGAGACTGCGCTCGCGCAGGCGGAACTCCAGGCGGCTGCCCTCCAGGTAGCCCGCCAGGTCTTCGGCCGGGTAGCCGAAGTTCAGCAGGGCCTGCTTCAGGCGCCCGCGGTCCCCGGCCCCCACCAGAAGGGAGTCCGCGCCGAGCTCGCGCTGGATCAGGGGCGCCAGGGTCTTGTGGCGGGTGATCTCCACCAGCAGCGCCCGGTCGTCCGAGCGCAGGGCGAGGCCCTCCGCGTGGCGCTCCAGCTTCAGCCGCCCGTAGCGGGAGACGATATCGAAGATATCCACGCGCACGTTGGGCGGGATATCGTATTTGGAGTAGCGCTCCAGCGAGGCGAGGATTTCCTCCGCGCTCAACCCGGTCGCGGCCGCGTTCCAGAGCGAGAGCGGGGTGATGCGGTAAGTGTGCAGATATTCCGGGCTCTTCTCCAGCTCGGCAAAGCGCGCCAGGGCGTCGCGCGCCTCGGCGTAGCGGTCGTTTTGGACTTCCAGCAGGACGGATTTATCGGATTGGATAACCAGCGGGTTTTCGGGTACAAAAGCCATCAGGAAAAATTATTCCCCTCGCACCAGCATATCGGAAAGCTCGCGCAGCTCGCGCAGGATCTCAGCCTGGCGCAGCGCGATGAACTGGGAGATCGCCGGGGGCGGGGGCTCTTCGGGGCGGAAACGAACCCCCAGACGAAAGCGGTTGTGGGCCGCTTCTTCTCTCACATTGACCACCTGGCCGCGCACCACCAGGTCCACCGGACCGGCAGGCCGCGGGGAGGGCGAACTGGGGCCGGCGCTCTGCCGCCCCTGCCCGGGCACGTGGTACAGGCGCAGGTTGTCGCGGTCGAAGCGGCTGATGGGGTCCTTGTGCGGGCTCTGGTCCAGGGCGCTCTGCCCGCCGTAGGCCGGGCTGACCGGCAAAGTCAGCAAGATTTCGATCAGGTCGCCGGGCCGGTAGCGGCGGGCCAGGAAAGCGCGCCGGTCTATGAAAATTCCCATCCCATCCCCGGAGATATCCGCCAGCTCGCCGCGCACCAGGGCCTGCGGGTCGGCGGTCTTGATCTTGCTCTCGATCGGGTTCTTCGGCTGCACGCGCACCACCATGCGGTCGCCCACCTGCTCCTGCTCCAGCTCGAAACTGCCCAGGCTGGCTTCCTGGGCGGGCAGGTCCAGCTCCAGCACCTTCGCCTTCAGGATCTCGGGCAGATGGCTGCTCTGGATAAAGGTCTCGCGCTCCAGGTACAGGCAGGCGAGCTGGTAGCGCCCGGTCTGGACGCGCAGGGTGTTATCCGTGACGGCGGTAATGGCAGCCGGGTAAGAGATCGGGACCCCCTGGTAGACGTTTAACAGCCTGATCTGATTCGAGCGGGCAGCGATCTCCCGAAGTTGCTCAATAATTTCCATTTTGCTTTGCCCTACCGGTTTACGCGGGAAGCCATGCGAAGCTGCACAATTGCAAGGAGTGAGAGCGCCGGGGCGGGTCTTTACCTGCGCCCCCAGAATCGGGCAGGGAGAAGCCGCCTGCGAGAAGAATTATAGCATAGTTGCTTTTTGAAAATGGCGCGGCGCGCGGGGGAGGGTGTTTCCACAAAGACCTCAGGCCGTGAGGCGCCAGGCGCTGGTGAATTTGTTGGCCGAGATATCCAGGTCTCTATCCGACGCGTTTCCGGGCCGGGTCGCCCGGCGGCGAACCACCGGGCTAATCTTGCGAAGCCCTTCGGCCTGTAATCCGCAGCCCGAAGAGCTTTGCATAGGCAGCCGGTGGGTGGAACCCCCTGGCGGGGCCTGGCCGGGAGGGCCAGCCTCTCGACTATTTTTTTCACAGGCGCCGGGCGCTTTTTCGCCCGTATCGAGCCTGTGCGGGCGAGGGTTCTTCGCCTGTTTCGGCAGCCATCTGCCGTGAAAGTGCCTGGCGCCTGCCCAGGAGGTTGGCGCGTTTCTAGGCCGGGCCGCGGGAAAAGGGAACCTGCTTCAGACGGTTTGGGGGTTGGAGCCATTGCCTGCATCCACAAGTGTTGGGCATAACGGACTTATGTTAGAATCGGGGCAGCGGAAAATATTTGGGGTTATCAGACCCGGTTTGAAAGCTTATGCAGCACTCACACGCACACGACCACTCCCACAATCACCACCATCACGGCTCTGCGGATAATATCCGGCTGGCTTTTTTCATGAACCTGGGCTTCGCCCTGCTGGAGATCGTGGGCGGGCTGTGGACCAACTCGATGGCGATCCTGTCGGACGCCCTGCACGACCTGGGCGATAGCCTGTCGCTGGGCATGTCCTGGTACCTGGAGAATTACTCGAAGCGGGGCAAAGACCGGCGCTACTCCTACGGCTACCGGCGCTTCTCGCTGCTCTCGGCCCTGCTGAACGTGCTGGTGCTGATCGGCGGCTCGCTGCTGATCCTGTCCGAGACCATCCCGCGCCTGATCGAGCCGCAGCACACAAACGCCCAGGGCATGGTCCTGTTCGCGGTGGCGGGCATCCTGATCAACGGGCTGGCCGCGCTGCGGCTGCGAGGCGGGCGCTCGATGAACTCACAGGTGGCGGCCTGGCACCTGCTGGAGGACGTGCTTGGCTGGGCGGCCATTCTGGTGGTGAGCGTGGTGCTGCTCTTCTGGGATATCCATATCCTGGACCCCATCCTGTCCATCCTGATCACCCTCTACGTGCTGTGGAACGTGATCCGCAACCTGCGCCGCACGCTCTCGCTCTTCCTGCAGGCCGTGCCGGAGGACTTCGACCTGGACGAGATCGAGAGCCGCTTCCAGGCGCTGGAGGGGGTGGAGTCGGTGCACCACACCCACGTCTGGTCGCTGGACGGCGAGCACCACGTGCTGACCACCCACGTGGTGGTGCCCGAATGCGCCACGCGCGAAGAGGTGCTGCAGCTCAAGAGCCAGATCAACACGCTGACCGAGGCGCTGGACATCGCCCACACCACCGTCGAGGTGGAGTACGAAGATGAAGACTGCCGCATGAACGAGCGGGGCGAGGGGTAAATTACGGGCCGGATTGGACCCTTGACAAACCCCTGGCGGTCTGTAAAATATACGTCCGCCGGCCAGACCGGCGCGGATGACCCGGCAGCCTGATCCAGGCCCCGGAATCCCCACAAGCAGAATTCATCCTGAAAGTTGACAGACTTTCTTGTCGCTGGCTTTTGACTTTGAGAAAGCCAGATATTAATGTCTGACAACCCTTGACAAAGTAAAAAAAGGTTGTATAATCCTGCTTCGCTGCCTGAGATTGGGCAGCCGCTTCGACCGCAGAGAGCACCGCAGCCGTCAGGCAAAGAGATGATCTGCGAAAGAAGTTGATGAAGTACCCTTGACAGGCAAGAAGCATTGTGTTAGAATATCTGCCTGTCGGACAGATCCGCCCCCAAAGGCGATCCAGACATTGAAATACGACGTTCCCCCGTCAGAGACCAGGGCCCGTGCGGCCTGTCGGTCTGACGTGCCGAGCCAGCGCAGCAATCCGCTTCCCGGCACGTTTTTTTGTCTCTAAGACAGGGCAGGGGACCGGAACCTTAACAACTGAAGAGTGACAGAAAATGAAGCCTCAGGCTGCTGCGGAAGCAGCGGTTTGAGACAGCCTGAACAATTCCAGGGAAATCCGAGAAACTCAACGTACTTCGGTACGAGAAAG
>JAEWYL010000030.1 GCA_023395675.1 Chloroflexota bacterium
GTTTATTTCCGGGCGGACTCCAGGGAACACCTGATCACCGGGAGACGACCTCCGGTACTACTTAACCGCCCCTAGAACCAGATCCGCGAAACTTGCTCAATGAAAGTTGAACTTACTGGCATACACAAAACATTTGGGGCCGTCCACGCCAATGACGATATCCACCTGCTGATTCCGGCCGGTACGATCCAGGGTATCCTGGGTGAAAATGGGGCCGGGAAGAGCACGTTGATGAAGATCCTTTCCGGCTTCATTCAGGCAGACAGGGGAGAGATCTTGCTGGACGGGAAAGCGGCGCGCATTCAATCGCCCTCCGATGCGATCCGCCATGGAATCGGGATGCTGCACCAGGACCCGCTGGACTTCCCACCGATGAAAGTCATTGATAATTTCCTGGTGGGCAGCGAGGTGCGTTCCGGCAGGCGCGGTTTTTTCCCTGACCGCTCCTCCGTAAAAAAAGAGATCGGCGCGCTCCAGGAGCAGTTCGATTTCTCGATTGATCCCGAAGCCTATGTCGACTCGCTCACGGTTGGAGAGCGGCAGCAGATCGAGATCCTGCGCCTGCTCTGGTTGGGGGCCAGTGTCCTGATCCTGGATGAACCCACTACCGGCATCAGCGCCTTACAGAAGGCGAAATTATTTGTAACGCTGCGTAAGCTGGCTGAGCAGGGGAAGACCATCATTTTTGTGTCCCATAAGCTGGAAGATGTGGAAGCCCTGTGCAGCCGGGTCGCCGTACTGCGTAAAGGCAAGCTGGTTGGCGAGGCTTCAACACCTTTCGATGTGAACAACCTGGTCAATTTGATGTTCGGTAAAGCGATTGCCCTGGAAAGCCGGCAGGATGCCGTCCCGGGCGAACCGCTCCTGGAGCTGCAGGACCTCAGCCTGGAGGATTACCGCCTGCGGATTCAGGACGTTGATTTGAAGATCTGCCGCGGGGAGGTGATCGGCCTGGCAGGGATGGAGGGCAGCGGTCAGCTCATGCTCCTGCGCGCCTGTGCCGGCCTGGTCCGTCCGGTAGGCGGGCGCATCCGGGTGAGCGGGCAGGACCTGACCGGCAAGAACTTTCACTGCTTCCGCAGAGAGGGCGTGGCTTACCTGCCGGCCTCACGCATGGAGGAGGGCCTCATCCCCGGCCTCTCCCTGACCGAACATTTCGCCCTGGCGGGCGAGCAAAAAGGGATGTTTATCGACTGGGACCACTGCCAGGATATTGCCCAGGACCGCATCAACGAATTTCGAGTCAAGGGAACCCCGGTCTCCACCGTGGAGTCGCTCTCGGGTGGCAACCAGCAGCGTGCCTTGCTGGCCCTGCTGAAGGAAGAGCTTTCCCTGATCTTGATGGAGCACCCCACGCGCGGTCTGGATATTGAATCGGCAATCTGGATCTGGCATAAGCTCAAAGAGCGCTGCCGCAGCGGGACTTCCATCCTGTTTATCTCTTCCGACCTGGAGGAGATCCTGCATTACTCCGACCGGATTCACGTCTTCTTTGCCGGTAAGATCTCTCCTCCTCTGGACGCCTCCACCACCAGTGTCGATCAGCTCGGACAGCTGATCGGCGGCAAAGGCTGGTAGAAGTACAGGAGCAAGTATGCAAATCAGCAAAAAAAGCTGGACCAACCTGGCCTTTCAAACCGCAGCCATCCTCCTGGCTCTCCTTTTCACCACCCTGGTGCTGGTCTTAGCCGGAGCGCCTCCGCTGCAGGCTTACCAGAATATTCTCGTCGGTTCGCTGGGCTCTGTGACTAAACTCTCGGACGTCCTGGTCGCCTGGGTGCCCCTGCTGCTGGTGACCTCGGGCTTACTGGTAACCTTTGCGGCCGGACTGTGGAATATCGGCATCGAAGGCCAGATTACGCTCGGCGCGATCTTCACTACCGGCGTCCTGCGCATGCTGCAGGATACTGGTCTTTCTCCGGCGCTGGTCATCATCCTCGGCATCGCGGCAGGCGCTGTGGGCGGCGCGCTGTGGGCGGCTCTGGCTGGCGCGCTGAAAACCTTTGGAGGCGTGAACGAGATTTTCGGCGGGCTGGGTTTGAATTTTGTGGCCACTGCCCTCACGCTCTGGCTCATTTTCGGCCCGTGGAAGCGTCCGGGGATCGGCTCGATGAGCGGTACCGAACCGTTTCCGGCGGAGCTCTGGCTGCCCCAGTTCACAGGCCTGCGCCTGAGCCCCTGGGCCCTGCTGCTGGCAGTGGCCGGTCTGGCGCTGATTTACACCCTGCTGCAGGGCACTTACCTGGGCCTGAAGCTGAAAGCCGTGGGGCGCAACCTCCGTTCGGCCTTCCTCCTGGGTATTCCCACCTCAAACTATTTGATGACGGCCTTCCTCCTGTGCGGCGCTCTGGCCGGGCTGGCCGGAGCCATCCAGGTGACGGCGGTCTATCACCGGCTGATCCCCTCCATCTCCAGCGGTTATGGTTTTCTGGGGCTGCTGGTCGCTATGCTGGTCAATTACCAGGCCCTGTGGGTCCTGCCGGTGACCCTCTTTTTCGCAGCCCTCAATATCGGCAGCATCCAGCTTCCGATTGTGCTTAAGCTCGACTCTTCGCTCTCCGGCGTCCTTCAAGGCGCTCTGGTTCTGTTCGTATTGATGATGGGCGGTGTCCGGCAGCGCATTTCCTCCCGGTCGCCGCAGGCAAAGGTTTAGAGGCGCTGATGACATCTGAGATGATTCTGATTGGTCTGGCTGGAGTGCTGTTTTCGGCGGCTCCGATTGTGTTTGCCACCATCGGCGAAACCCTGAACGAACGGGCCGGGGTGATTAACTTATCGGTCAACGGCCTGATCCTGCTCACCGCTATGACGGGCTTTGCGGTGGCCGTGCGTACCGGCAGCATTTTTCTGGGCTGCCTGGCGGGAATGGCAGTGGGCGCGCTGGTGAGCCTGGTGGTCGCTTTTTCGAGCATCACCCTGAAGCAGTCTCAGGTGGCGGTGGGTTTCGTCTTGGCCCTGATGTGCCGGGACCTGGCTTACTTTCTGGGCAATCCTTTTATGGGTCTGTCCGGCCCGCGCGTGCCTTCGCTGACCCTCCCGGCCCTCAGCCAGATCCCGATCCTGGGCCCGCTCCTTTTCCGCCAGGATCTGCTCACCTATCTGAGCTTTCTGGTGATCCTGGTTGCCTGGATCTGGGTCTACAAGACCCGCCCGGGACTGGTCCTGCAGGGTGTGGGCGAGCGCCCGGCTGCGGCTTTCGTGCGCGGGGCGAATGTCAATCGCCTGCGCTACATTTATACGCTGGTAGGCGGTGCGTTGATTGGCCTGGCAGGTCCGGCGTATTCCCTCAGTGTCAAGGCAGGTTGGAAAGGCACCATCTCCGGGTTGGACGGCATCGGCTGGATCGCCCTCGCCATCACCATCTTCGGCGGCTGGAACCCGCTGCGGGCAGCCTTCGGCGCGTATCTATTTGCCCTGCTGCAGTGGCTGGGGCTGGTGCTGCAGCCCAGCTTGCCCGGAATCCCCTCCCAGGTGCTCCAGGTTGCGCCCTTCCCGCTGATGATCTTGACCCTGCTGCTGGTTAACATCGGGAACACAGAATGGGTGAACCGGGCCATGGCAGCCCTGCCTGAATCGACCCGCCGGCTGGTGGCTCGCGTTCTCAGGTCGCTGCGCGCCTCGCCCCCCGCTGCATTGGGGGTGCCTTTTGAGCAGGAGTGATGGGCCGGCAGATCAAGATCCTGACTCTCAATCTTCTGTCCGACTTATCTCGCTGGCCCGTCCGGCGAGATTTGCTCGCCCGCCAGGTGTGGGAGCTGGATGCGGACTTGATCGCGCTGCAGGAGGTGAAGCTTCCTGAGAACACGGCCGCCTGGCTGGCAAACCGTCTCAACGAACGCCCGCGCCAGGCCTCTCCTTACCGCCTTTATCTCACCCCGCTGACCGGTAAGCCGGGCCGGCAGGAGGCGCTGGCGATCCTCAGCCGGCTTCCGGTGGAGGAGAGCGGCTGGCTGGACTTGAAGAGCCAGAACCGGGTTGCGCAGGCAGTGCGGGTGCGCGCCGGAGCAGACCGGGGGGGCAGCCGGATCGTGCTGGCGAACGGGCATTATTTCTGGCACACGGGAGAGTCCGTCGAACGGGACAGGCAGGTGCAGCGCCTGCTCGAGTGGCTGCAGCAGGACTGGGGCGGGCTGCCGGCGGTAATCTGCGGTGACTTTAACGCCGGGCCGGACACGCGGTCAATCCAGATCCTGCGCGAGCAGTTCAAATCCGCCTATGCCGGGCTGCACGGGCGCGAGCCAGAGTATACTTATCCAACCCCACTGCCCACCTCACGCCTTCATACACTCAGCACTGCCATACGGTTTTTGGGGAATATTCGCCTGACTGATCTGGGTTTCAGCCGGAAAAGGACTTTCGACTATATCTTTACCTCCCCTGCGCTGCGGGTGGTAGACAGCAAAGTGGTGCTCAACCAGCCGGCAGCCCACAACCCGCACCTCTACCCGTCCGATCATTTTGGGGTCAGCGCGGTGATCGAAGTATGAGCAGCGGCGGCGGAAACAGGGGTTTCCAGTCAGGATTTGATAAAGGAGAGCGGGCCTGATCGTGGCCTGAAGATTGAGAATGGCAAGTTTTCAAAAATTCCTGGGATATCAATGTTCTCTCTGCGCCACGCAGTACGGGCCGGGAGAATCGATCTATACCTGCCCGAGAGACGGCGGTAACCTGGACGTGGTCCTGGACTATCCCACCCTGCGGCAAAACTGGGCTGTGGAGGATATCCTGGCTCGCCAGGAAACCTCGCTCTGGCGCTACCGCCCCCTGCTGCCGGTGCTGGACCCCGGCGGAGAGGGCAGCACCTTGCGGGCTGCCGGCTGGACGCCGGTGTTTTCACCGTCCGCTCTAAGCGGCAAGCTGGGCCTCCAGAACCTGTGGGTGAAGGATGAAAGCCGCAACCCGACCGCGTCTTTCAAAGACCGGGCAAGCGCGGTGGTCGTGGCCCGTGCTCAGGAGATCGGCGCGGAGGTGGTAGTCACAGCCTCCACCGGGAATGCCGGGGCAGCCCTGGCGGGAATGGCGGCAGCCATGGGCCAGAAGGCCGTTATCTTGGCCCCGCGCACAGCCCCGCCGGCAAAAATCGCCCAACTGCTCATCTTCGGCGCTCAAGTCTTGCTGGTGGACGGCACCTACGACGACGCTTTCGATCTGACCGTCCAGGCTGCCCGGGAGTTTGGCTGGTACTGCCGCAATACGGGCTATAATCCCTTCACGGTGGAGGGGAAAAAGACCGCCGCCTATGAGATCTGGGAATATTTCGCCCGCCTGCCACAGTACCGCCCGGCAAACCTGCCTATCGAAACAGAGCCGCGCCCGCTCACTGTCTTCGTCTCTGTTGGCGACGGGAATATCATCTCCGGCCTGCACAAGGGTTTCAAGGATCTGGAGCAGCTCGGCTGGCTGGAATGGCTGCCCGGCGGTCATATGCCGAGAATTTTTGGCGTGCAGGCGGAAGGTTCGGCCGCCATCGCCCATGCTTTTCACGCGGGCACTGAGGAAATTCATCCGGTCTCGGCCAAAACGCTGGCAGACAGCATTTCGGTGGATCTGCCGCGTGACGGGGTGCGCGGGCTGCGCGCCGCCCGCGAGACCGGCGGCTCTTATCTGGTCGTCAGCGACCAGGAGATCCTGGCTGCACTGGCAGAACTCGGCCGTGTGGGCATCTTTGCAGAGCCGGCCGGCGCGGCCTCCTATGCGGGCCTGGTTAAAGCGGTTGGGGAGGGTCTGGTACAGCCGGAGGATCCGGTCCTGGTGCTCAACACGGGCAGCGGGTTGAAAGACGTGCACGCAGCCATGCAGGCCGCCGGGGAGGCGCCCGTCATCGAGCCCACCCTGGAAGCCCTGAAAAAGAGGGGTGCTCAAAAGTTATAAAAACGAGGCACGTGAAAAGCCCTGCACCGCAACTGTTACAAACCCTCTCATGCACCCTGATCAAGAGGCAGCAGGCCGGATGTGCGAATTAGTGATACAATACCGGTTAAGTTGTAAGACAACTTTGCCGACCATACGCTGATCATCGGAACTCAAGGATATGGTTGATCCCGTTTTCTCGATAATCGCTCCGAATTATAATGAGGCCAGGTCAATCCCGGAATTCTACCGGCGTATCCGTTCGGTGATGGATTCCCTGGGAGAGCCCTGGGAGCTGGTTTGGGTGGACGACGGTTCGACGGACGGTTCGACCGAGCTGCTTCGGGAGCTGGCAGCCGATGATCCCCGGGTCCGGCCGGTGATTTTTGCCCGTAATTTCGGCCACGAAATCGCCGTCACTGCCGGGCTGGATTACAGCCGCGGGCAGGCGGTTATCATGATGGACTCGGATCTGCAGGACCCGCCCGAGCTTCTGCCCGAACTCATCGCGAAGTGGCGTGAGGGATACGAGATCGCCTATGCCGTCCGCACCGGCCGGGAGGGGGAGACCTGGTTCAAGCTCTTCACCGCTTCGCTGTTCTACCGCATCATCGCCCGCATCACCGATGTGAACATTCCGATGGATGTGGGCAACTTCCGCCTGATGGATCGCAAGGTGGTGGACGTATTGAAAGGGATGCGCGAGCGGCACCGGTTCATCCGCGGGATGTCGGTCTGGGTGGGCTTCCGCCAGGTTGGCGTCCCATACCAGCGGGCGGCCCGCTTTGCGGGGGAAACCAAGTATCCCCTCAAAAAGATGCTGCGGCTGGCCCTCAATGCGATCACCAGCTTCTCCTACTTCCCACTGCAAGTTGCCACTTACCTGGGCTTTTTCTCTGCCGGATTGGCGATTATCGCCATCCCAATTGTGATCGCCATGCGCCTGTACGGCTCGCAGGCCTTTTTTGGCCAGGCGACTACCCTGATCGCGGTGCTCTTTCTGGGTGGAGTCCAGCTGATTTCCCTCGGCATCCTCGGGGAGTATATCGGGCGGTTGTACGATGAGGCCAAGGGCCGGCCCCTGTATATCGTCCGGGAAGCCCCTGAAGTACAAGTAGACAGAGTATATAAGTAAACTGCGCCGGGCTGCCGCTCCGGCGCCCGGGCATATTGACAATTACCTGAATAAAGGAGTTTCTCTGCATGACCACCATCGATCTCACCATCCAACCCGAACGCCGCAAGCGCGCCATTGAACGCGTACGGGAGCGCAACATCATCATCCCCACTTTCGCCCAGATGAAGAATCCCGAGCTCATCCCGGCGAAAATCAAGGAAGAGCTGGCTTCCATCGGGTTGTGGGACGTGAACCCGCGCAACCTGTTCCGCATCACCTGGAAAAACCAGCCGGTGGCCCGTGGCGGGGGTTTTGGTGGCGTGAATTTCATCGAACTGCCCTCCAGCCTGACCGGCGTGCCGGCTCGTATCCTCGCCATCGTTGGCAAGTGGTTCCCCACCGGCGCGCATAAAGTCGGCGCGGCCTTCGGCTGCCTGGCGCCCCGGCTGGTTACCGGGCAGTTCGACCCGACCACCCAGAAGGCGGTCTGGCCTTCCACCGGCAACTACTGCCGGGGCGGGGCATACGACTCGGCCCTGCTGGCCTGCCAGTCCATCGCCATCCTGCCTGAGGGCATGAGCCGCGAGCGCTTCGAGTGGCTGGAGACCATCGCGGGTGAGATTATTGCCACGCCCGGAAGCGAGTCGAATGTCAAAGAGATTTTTGATAAATGCTGGGAACTGCGCCAGTCCGGGCAGGACCTGATGATCTTCAACCAGTTCGAGGAGTTCGGCAATTACCTGTGGCATTACGAAGTCACGGGACACGCGATGGAAGAGGTCCTTCAGCAGGCCCTGCGCCCGGGCGACAAATACCGGGGCATGACCTCAGCCACCGGTTCTGCCGGGACGATTGCCAGCGGCGATTACTTGAAACAGCTCTTCCCCGACAGCAAGATCGCCGCCAGCGAAGCCCTGCAGTGCCCCACCCTGCTGGAGAACGGTTTCGGCGCGCACCGCATTGAGGGGATCGGCGACAAGCACGTGCCCTGGGTGCACAATACCAAAAACACCGACCTGGTGATGGCGATTGACGATAATGCCGTGGTGAATCTGGCGCGCCTGTTCAACGAGCCCGCGGGCCGCGCCTTCCTGGCCCGGCAGGGTGTGCCTGAGGAGACGGTCTGCAGCCTGGACCTTCTGGGCTTCTCGGGCATCTCGAACGTGCTCACCGCCATCAAGATGGCCAAATGGTACGAGATGGGCGAGAATGACGTCGTGCTCACCATCCTGACCGACTCAATGGAGCTCTACAGCAGCCGCCTGCGCGAGATGCACGCCGAGTTCGGCGAATACAGCGAGGCCAACGCCTCCGCAGACTTCGCCCGCTACCTGAAGGGCCAGTCCACCGACAATATGCTCGAGCTCACCTACCCCGACCGCCGGCGCATCCATAACCTGAAATACTATACCTGGGTCGAGCAGCAGGGCCGCACGTACGAGGAAATCCAGGCCCAGTGGTACGATCAGGAATACTGGACCTCCGTCCAGCGCCAGACTGCCGAGATTGACGCGCTGATCGAGGAGTTCAACGCCGAGGCCGGACTGCACTAACCAATCCCAGAAGATTATTCCGGCGGTGGGTGCAGCTCTACGGCGCCCACCGCCGGCACAGGCAGCCTATGGACACCATCTCACCTGCCTCTCTGGTCCTTGTCGCGGTTATGAATAACCCTCGCGATCTGGAGATCGCCAGGCTGCTGGGATGGTACCGCATCCCGCTCTGCAGCGCCCCGAAAGTGGTGGCTGTGGACTATCTGGCTTTTTACCAGACCGGGGCTTTTGGCGCGGAGAAATGCCGTATTCAATATGCGGCCCAGGTGTGCGGGCACGAGCTCACCACCCGCAAGGAACTGTTGAAGGATGAGCCGGATCATCCGCGGGCGCAGGAGGAATACTACAAGATCCAGCTTGGCCCGCTGATCCCGCTGCCGCAGCCCATCCAGGCGGATACCTGGCGGCGGATCACATTCTTTTACACGACGGGGGAATATCTACTAGAGGCGGAGACGGTGCGGGACCTGGTCGTCGCCTCTGACGAGCGGCAGATCCTCTGGCAGGCGCTGCGAGAGCGGGCGGGCAGAAACCAGGCCTACTCCGCCTCCGGTCTGCCCGAAATGGATCTGAGCCCTGAGGTGCTGGCTGCCCTGCTGGGTTTCGGGGAGCCGTCCTGAAGGCTGATCATCGAGGTTTCGGGGCCTGAAAAGCATGACTCTTCTATTGAAAACCGGCACGCTCATCACGGCTTCTGAAATTTACGAAGCCGATATCCTGGTGGAGGAAGAGAAGATCGCGGCCATCGGCCAGGGGTTGGATTTCAGCGGGGCGGAGGTGGTTGACCTCAAGGGCAGGCTGGTCATGCCCGGCGGGGTGGACCCTCACACGCATTTTGACCTGCCGATGTTCGATACGGTCTCCTCCGACGACCACTACACCGGGCACAAAGCCGCAGCCTTCGGCGGGACCACCACGGTGATGGATTTCGTCCCACAGGAGCCCGGCCCGCTGGAGGCCAGCGTTTCAGCCTGGAGGGAGAAGGCCGACCCCCGGGCAGCGATTGATTTCGGCTTCCATATGAACATCACCCGGCTGGATGCCCGGGTGGAGGCGGAGATTCCCTGCCTCCCGGAGTTGGGGATCTCCACCTTGAAGGTGTTCACCGCCTATAACAACCGCCTGCGCCTGTCCGACTCCGGCATCTTCTCCGCGCTGCGCCTGGCGGGCGAGCACGGCCTGCTCACCATGCTGCACGCCGAAAACGGGGATGTGATCGAGACTCTGATCGCCGAGGCCCTTGCAGCCGGTCATACTACACCCGAATGGCACGCCCACACCCGCCCGGGTTGGGGGGCGGTGGAAGCTTTTCTGCGGGGCGCCGCGCTGGCAGCCCAGGCGGGCGCTCCCCTGTACGTGGTCCATATGAATACGGCCGGCGAAGTCGATATGCTGCAGTATGCCCGCCAGCGCGGCCTGCAGATTATGGGCGAGACCTGCCCTCCCTACCTGTTCTTCACGGTGGACCACCTGCGCCGCCCGGATGGAGCAAAATGGATCTGTTCGCCGCCGATGCGCTCGGTGGAGGATAATAACCGCCTGTGGGAGGGACTGGCCTCCGGCGCCATTCAGGTGCTCGGTACGGATCACTGCCCCTTCTTCTTTGACGGCACGCGCCCGATCCTTTATGAAGGCAGCCCAGTGGCGATCCCCGGTAAGGAGCTCGGGAAGAACGATTTCACCAAAATCCCCAACGGCCTGCCGGGGGTGGGAGACCGCCTGCCGGTGATGTGGACCTACGGGGTACGGGCCGGGCGCCTGACCCCGAACCAGTTTGTGGCCCTCACCAGCACCAACCCTGCCAAAATATTTGGCCTCTATCCCCAAAAAGGCGCCCTCCTGCCCGGCTCCGATGCCGATATTGTGGTCTGGGACCCTGACCGGCGCCTTTCCTACGGGGTAGCCCACGCGCAGCACCGCACCGATTACAACCTGTACGAGGGTTGGGAGCTGGTAGGTTATCCGGAGAAGGTTTACCTGCGCGGCCGGCTCATTGTGGACGGCGAGCGCTGGCTCGGACGGCCCGGGATGGGCCGCTTCCTGCACCGTTCAGGGAACGCTCCGGTGCTGTGATCTCCGGGCTTCTGCGTAGGCGCTTGCGATGAGCTGCCCGCGCTGCCCCTGAAAACCGCATGCTCCAATACCTGCCCCTGGCCCCCATCCTGCTCCTGCTGCTGGTTTCACTGGCAATGCTCGTCCTGCGGCTGGTCCGGCCTCGCTTTGCCTATTTCTGGCTGGTGGCGGCGCTGGGGGCTCTGGCGGCCTGGCCGCTCGTCCTCGTTTCGCGGTTGTACGTCCCCCAGGTCGTCCCCCTGGGTGAATGGCAGCCGGCTTCCTTGTTCTCGACCTCCCCCCGCCTCGTAAATGATGGCATCTCCTGGCCGTTCGCGGCAGCCCTGGCTACCCTGACCCTGGCGGTGATCCTCACCGATGTGGCCCGCGCCGCCGATGCGGACTGGTCAGCCTGGGCCGCCAGCCTGGCCCTGGCCTCCCTGGGACTGGTGGCCGTTCAGGGCGCCAACGCCCTCACCGTCCTGCTGGCCTGGGCCGCGATTGACGTGGTGGAGCTCTTCGTCTTCATCGGGCGCCTGACATTATCGGGGGGCGGCAGGCGCGAGCGCGTGATCCTCGCCTTCTTTGCGCGCACCGCGGGGATCATCTTGCTGCTTTGGCCTTCCGGCTCCAGCCTCCCGGCGCTGCTGGCGGTTGGGCTGCGCCTGGGCGTCCTGCCGTTGAACATGGCGAATTTCCGGGATAATATTCTGCGCCGGGGGTTGGGGACGATGGTGCGGCTGGTCCCGGCCGCGGCCAGCCTGGCTTACCTGGCCCGTCTCACCTCCGCCGGGCTGACCCCGGGGCAGGTAAACTTCTTGCTGCTGGTGACGGCCGCGGCCGGTCTGCTGGCCGGGCTGTCCTGGCTCCTGTCTCGCAGCGAGCTGGACGGGCGCCCGTTCTGGATCTCCGGACTGGCTGCGATGGCGATGGCCTCGACGCTCCGGGGACAGCCGCTGGCGACCCTGGCCTGGGGCGCGGCGGCTCTCTTCTCTGGAGGACTGCTCTTCATCACCTCCTCTCGCCCGCGCCCCCTGATCCTGGTCCTGGCGCTGGGTCTGCTGGGCTTCTCCACCCTGCCGCTCACACCGGCCTGGGAAGGAGTGCGCCTCTACTCGGCCCCTTACAGCCCGGTGCTGCTGATCCTGCTGGTGGCGCACGTGCTGCTTCTGGCCGGTTATGTGCGCCACATGATCCAACCCGGCCTGCCCCTGGCGGGAGTAGAGCGCTGGGTGCTGGTGATCTATCCGCTGGGAGTCATCCTGGTGCCGGTGGTCCACTTTGTGGTGGGTGGTTGGGGCTGGGTGCAGATGATCCGTGAGCTCGGTTGGGAGTTTAATTTTCTGCGCATGTGGCCCGGGCTGCTGGTGGCCGTGCTCACCATCTTCCTCGTGCTGCGCGGCCGCAGCCGGACGTTGATCCCGGCCAGGGTAGAGCCGTTCCTTAAGTCTGTTCTGTCCATGAGCTGGCTCTACCGGATCCTGTGGGTCGTCTACAGCGCCTTCGGGCGGCTGCTCACCGAGATCTCCAGACTCCTGGAAGGGGAGGGGGGCGTGCTCTGGGCCCTGCTGCTTCTGGCTCTGATCCTCGCCTTCTTTGTCCAGACCGTCCCCGGAGGTGGTTGAGTTTTGAGCGGGACGCTTTCCTTCCTGGGGGTGCTTTCGCTCCCGGCGCTGGTGCTGGTGACCCTCACTTCCCTGGTGCTGCTCTCCAGCAGCAACTGGCGCTGGAGCCTGGCCGCGGTGGCGGTGCAGTATCTGATGGTATTCCTCCTGCTCGCCCCCGACCGGCCTCTTTCTCTGGCGCTCACCAAACTCGTGCAGGGCTGGATGGCCGGCGCAGTGCTCGGGATGGCCCTGGCCGGCGCCTCCGGGCTTCCACAGACCGGGCGCCCCGTGATTCTGTCCGGCCTGATCTTTCGCCTCCTGGCGGCGGGGATGGTAATCCTGGTGGTGATCTCGTCCGCCCCCAACCTGGCAGAGCAGATCCCCGGCCTGGGGCTGTACCAGGCCATGGCTGCTCTGACCCTCATCGGCCTGGGGCTGCTTCACCTGGGGCTGACCCTGCAGCCCTTCCGCGTGATCCTGGGCCTGCTCACCGTGCTCTGCGGCTTCGAGATCCTCTACACCGCGGTCGAAATATCGGCCCTGGTAACCGGGCTGCTGGCAGGGGTCACGCTGGGCCTGGCTCTGCTGGGAGCATACCTGCTGCTCAACCCCAGCCTGGGGGAGGCTGAATGAGCGCGCCTCTGGTCTGGATCGTCCTACCCATCGCGGCGGCGGTGGGCCTGGCGCTGCTGCGCAGCCGCGAGCGGCTGGTGTCCCTGCTCGGCGCTCTGACGGCTGCCGCGCTGGGCCTTTTCGCCTGGGCGGCGCCTGCAGAAGGTGTGATGCGGTTGGGCCCGCTGGCGCTCGAGCTGGAGGAGAGCATTGGCTTTCTGGGACGGCGCTTCGTGCTGGAGGCCTCCGACCGCCCGATCCTGGCCCTGATCTACCTGGGGCTGGCTTACTGGTTATTTGGGGCCTGGGCGGCGAATCCGGGGCAGTTGTTCGTCCCCCTGGCGCTGGCGGTCACGGCCCTCCTCACCGCCGCGCTGGCAGTGGAACCGTTCCTGTATGCCGGGCTGCTGATCTTGATGGCGGTTCTCGCCAGCATCCCCATGCTCCTGCCGCCCGGCCGCGCCGCGGGGAAAGGGGTGATGCGCTATCTCACCTTCCAAACCCTGGGTATGCCTTTCCTGCTCTTCACCGGGTGGCTGCTGGAAGGGGCAGAGGCGGGGGCGGGGACTGCCGCGCTCAGCGCCTCGGTCGGCCTGCTCACCGGGCTCGGTTTCGCCTTTCTGCTGGCGATCTTCCCCTTCCATACCTGGATCCCGATGCTGGCTGAGGAGAACCACCCCTACGTTTCCGCCTTTATCTTTTTTATGCTTCCGCTCTCGGTTTCGCTCTTTGCGCTGGGTTTTCTGGAGCAGTATCCCTGGCTGCAGGAGGCGCCCGGCATCTACGCCTATCTGCGCCTGACCGGGGCGTTAATGGTGATCGCCAGCGGCGTGTGGGCCGCCTTTCAGCGCCACCTGGGGCGCCTGCTGGGGTTCACCGCGGCCTTCGAGATCGGGATCTCGCTTCTCGCCCTCAGCCTGGCGGTTGGGCCGGGGCGCGTCGACCTGGGTCTGTTTTTCGCGTCTCTGCTGCCGCGCGGGGTAGGGCTGGCGACCGTGGCCCTGGCGATGGTTAAGCTGCAGGAGCACTACCCCGAGCCGCTGCTATCCCGGGTTCAGGGGGCGGCGCGCCGCCTCCCACTCGCCTCCGCCGCCCTCGTCACCGGGCTGCTGGCCCTGACCGGCTTCCCGCTTCTGGCGGGGTTCCCGGTGCGGGTGGCTCTCTGGCGCGGTCTGGCCGAGCAGTTCCCCCTGGCCCTGGTCCTGGCGCTTACCGGCAGCGCCGGGCTGCTGATGGGGAGCCTGCGCGTCCTGGTTGGCCTGCTCATGGGCCAGGAGGAAGGCCCCTGGCGCATCTCCGAGACCGGCCTGTCCGGG
>JAEWYL010000175.1 GCA_023395675.1 Chloroflexota bacterium
GGGCGCCAAAAAAAATAAAAAGCGGGCGGGCCGGGCGGGTTTCGACGGCCAGACCCTCCCTCTTTTTATTTTCTCCGCGTTCATCCGGAAGAAACCTTTCAGATGACACTACAAATTTGTGAATAACTTCACTTTTCTCAAGGCCGCGTCTATGTAATGATGAAATGGCCGGAGTGGATCAATTTACACAACGCCATCATCCCCACGCATGGCAGTAGACGCGGACCGGTGTGGAAGCCGGCCCAGGTATTCAACCCATTCATAAGGTAGGGAGGGTTATGAGCTATCACAGGATCGAAGCACACCCAATCTTGCCGGTCGAACCGCGGGCTGCTGTTCCATTTACCTGGAAAGGCGAGCCTCTGACTGGGCTGGAAGGAGAGACGATCTCCGCGGCCCTGTTCGCAAACGGCATCCGCACCTTTGGACACCATCACAAGGATGGCTCGCCCCAGGGTATTTTCTGCGCCAACGGCCAGTGCGCCCAATGCCTGGTGATGGCAGACGGCCTGCCCGTCAAGGCCTGCATGGAGCTGCTGCGCCCGGGAATAAAGCTGGAGCCGGTGGAGGGCCTGCCGGAGCTGCCTCCGGCTGGAGTCCCCGGCGAAGGGATGGGCGAGGCAGGGAAGATCGAGGAAGTCCGCATCCCGGTTCTGATCATCGGCGGCGGGCCGGCGGGGCTCTCGGCCGCCCTGCAGCTGGCGAAAGGGAACGTGCGCTGCCTGGTGGTGGACGACAAACACCGCCTGGGCGGCAAGCTGGTGCTCCAGACGCACCGCTTTTTCGGTTCCCGGGCCGACGTCTACGCCGGCACGCGCGGGATTGACATCGCCTCCCGGCTGGAGGCCGAGGTGCAGAGCTTCCCGCAGATCGAGGTCTGGCTGAACAGCACCGCCCTGGCTGTGTTCAGCGACCGCAAAGTGGGTATCCTGAAGGGCGGCGACCGCTACGTGCTGGTCAAGCCGGAGGTGATGCTGGTGGCCTGCGGGGCGAGGGAAAAGTCCCTGGCCTTCCCTGGCAATACGCTCCCCGGCGTTTACGGCGCAGGCGCTTTTCAAACCCTGGTTAACCGGGACCTGGTGCGCCCCTCCGAGCGCCTGTTTATCGTCGGAGGCGGCAACGTCGGCCTGATCGCCGGCTACCATGCCCTGCAGGCGGGTATCGAGGTCGTCGGCCTGGCAGAGGCCCTGCCGGAGTGCGGTGGCTACAAAGTGCACCGGGATAAATTGGCCCGCATGGGCGTGCCCATTTACACCTCCCATACCATCTTGAGCGCCAACGGGCAGGAACAGGTCGAATCGGTGACCATCGCCCGGGTGGACGAGAACTTTAAGCCGGTCGCGGGGACGGAGCGCTCATTTGCCTGCGACACCGTGTTAATCGCGGTCGGGCTGGACCCGGTGAACGAATTCTATCTGAAAGCCCGGGAGTTCAACCTGGAAGCCTACGTCGCCGGGGACGCGGAGGAGATTGCCGAGGCCTCGGCTGCCATCTTCTCCGGCAAGATCCGCGGGCTGGAGATTGCCCGCAGGCTGGGGGTCCAGGTGGGAGAGCCGCCGGCTGCCTGGAACCGCATGGCTGAGATCCTCAAGTCCAAGCCGGGCAAGATCACCGGTGAGACCATTCCCGAGGACAACCACGGCGTGATCCCGGTGATCCACTGCGCCCAGGAGATCCCCTGCAACCCCTGCACCGCCCTCTGCCCGCACGGGTTGATCGAGGTTGACCGCAGTGATATCCGCCAGGTGCCGACCTTCCTGGGGGACTGCTACAGCTGCGAGTACTGCGAGCGCTGCGTGGCCGGCTGCCCCGGCCTGGCGATCACGATTGTGAATTACCATTACGGGCTGCACGAAGCCCTCATCACCCTGCCCTACGAGTTCCTGAGAGGCGAGATCAGCCTGAATGAGCGCGTGGCCGGCCTGGATACGGAGGGGAACGAGCTGGGCCTGTTCGAAGTGGACAGCCTGGAGAGCATCCCCTCCAGCGACCGCACCATGCTGGTGCGCATTGTGGTCCCGAAAGAGCTGGCGAAAAAGGTGGCCGGTATCCGCATCCAGCATCCGGAGGTGACCCGCCCGCTGGACCACTACGTCAGCCATCTGGAGGACGACACCATGATCTGCCGCTGCGAGCGGGTGACAGCCGGAGAGATCCGCTCGCTCATCCGCCAGGGCTACCGGGATATGAACGCCCTGAAGATCGTCAGCCGCGCCGGAATGGGCGCCTGCGGATCGAAGACCTGCAGCGCCCTGATCAGCCGCCTTTTCCGGGAAGAGGGCATCCCCGAGGACGAGATCGTGCCCGGGACCCGCAGACCGCTGTTTGTAGAGGCCCCGCTGGGCGCATTTGCGGGCCTGCCGGGCCGGCAGGCCGGCACAGAAGCTTTAGAAGGCCAGAAGCTCGGGGAGGAGAAGCATGCATAACGGACGCTACCCTACCTATGATGTGGTCGTTGTCGGCGCGGGCAGCATCGGGTCCCCGGCTGCTCTGGCCCTGGCCGAGGCCGGGCTGCGCACCCTGGTGATTGACGGGCGGGCCAGCCCCGGGCAGGGCTCGAATAAGGCCGCCATCGGGGGGATCCGGGCCACCCACTCGGACCCGGCAAAAGTGCGCCTGTGCCTGCGCAGCCTGGAGGTTTTCTCGACCTGGAAGGAACGCTACGGCGACGATATCGAATGGCACCAGGGCGGCTACGTCTTCGTCGCCTACCGGGAGCGAGAGGAGAAGATCCTCAAGGAATTGATGGAAACACAGCATGCCCTGGGCCTTAAGATTGACTGGCTGGATCAGGAAGACCTGCTGCAGGTCGTCCCCGACCTCAACGCGCAGGGCCTGCTTGGGGGGACCTTCTCGCCGGAGGACGGCAGCATCTCGCCCCTGCTCTCCAACCATGCTTTCTACCGCCAGGCCAGCGCGCGCGGGGCGGAATTCCGCTTTCGCGAGCAGGTCACGGATTTCATCACCGAACAGGGCCGCGTTGTGCGGGTGAAGACCGACAAAGGGGAGTACGCCTGCGGGACGGTGATCCTGGCGGCAGGGG
Source organism: Chloroflexota bacterium (assembly GCA_023395675.1). GTDB lineage: Bacteria > Chloroflexota > Anaerolineae > Anaerolineales > UBA4823 > JAEWYL01. The sequence continues at coordinate 3,044 of JAEWYL010000175.1, forward strand.
CCTGGGCCCAGCCGCTGGCCGCGCTGGTGGGCATGCACACCCCGGTCAATCCGGACAGCCACGAGGCCGCCATCACCGAACCGGTGGCCCCGTTCCTGGGCCCGATGGTGGTGGACATCCGCCCGGCTCCGGGGTCCGCCAACTACTATTTCTACCAGCACGCCACCGGGCAGCTCCTGTTCTGCATCACCCCCAGCCCGAATATCTGGGGCTGCGAAACCTGCGAGACCAGCGAATTTCTCCCCATGGTGTCGCAGCGCATGATCGAGATCATGCCCCGGCTTTCGAACCTGCGCGTGCGCCGCACCTGGCGCGGGCTGTACCCGATGACCCCGGATGGGTACCCCATCATCGGCTGGTCTCAAGAGGTGCAGGGCTTCCTGGTCGCGGTGGGGATGTGCGGGCAGGGGCTGATGCTGGGCCCCGGCGTGGCCGAGCTGCTGGCGCGCATGGTCCAGGGCCAGCCCTCCGGAGCGGACCTGGAGACCCTCGACCAGCTCTCCCCGTACCGGGAGTTCGCCGGGCAGGAAAAGCTCAAGTAAACCGGGAAGCAAGCTCAATAGCGGCTGTCTCAAAACAGCCGCGAGCAGTGTATTCAATGCCCCCGGGGGGGGCCGGGTTTACCCCGGCCCCAACCTGTTGCATCAGTTTCATCTTATTCCAGAGGGGAGCCGCAGTACTGGCAGAACAGCGCGTCGGGGGCATTCTCCCGCCCGCACTGCGGGCAGCGGTGGGAGGGTACGGCGCCGGAGGGCGCCGGCGTGGCTGCGCCTTCCGCCGGAGGGACCTGCGCCGGCAGCGCTTTCGGCGCTCGACGTCGCCCGAACAGCCGGAAGCGCGGCCGGCCCGCCTCCCGCTTGCGCGGGCGCGGCAGGCGCTCGCGCAGGCTGCCGGCGATCATCTTCCCGCGCTGGAACGCTTCGATATAGAGCTGCCGCATCTGTTCCGGGTCAATATGCCGGCCGGTCAGGTACCAGTTCAGCACGGCATTCCCGACCACGTAGGTGCCCGAGTAGGCGACAGCCACTTTTGGAATGATGCCCCAGGCCGGGATCAGGCCCACCAGCGAGCGCGCGATCTGCCGCCAGAGAAAACCTCCGCCCAGCACGCTCCCGAACTCGGTGACGTAATCCTGCCAGCGGGTGGACATGCCCAGCGCCAGCCCCAGCTTGTAGACCAGGAAAGCCTGAGACTTGGTGAGGACGATCATATCCGTCACATTCAGCGGGACGCCCAGCACCGGCACCACTTCCGCCAGCCCGGTGCTCAGCGAGTAGGCGGCATTCGAGATGCAGGTCTCGTTGATCAGCTGGCGGGCGACGTGCATGCGAAACAGCGGGAACTGGCGCCCAAGGGCCATATTATCTTCCGGGAGGAGCTCCAGCACCGCCGGGACGAACTCCCGGGAGAGAAAATCCTGGTCTTCCAGGCGGCCGATCACCACCCGGCGGTTATCGCTGCTCAGCCAGTAATCCAATGAGATACCGTAGGTGCGGTTGGCGCTGGTTACGATCTCTCTGCCCGCGGCCGCGCCGGCTTCCACCCGGGTGATGAGCACCAGCACTTTTTTGCCCAGATCGGCCCAGTCCTTTGCCAGCTGCCGCTCGCGGCCGTCGTCCTCGGCCAGGGCGTGCAGGGAGAGGATGATCAGGTCCGCGCCCTGCAAACGGTTGGCCTCCTCGCGGGCTTCGTCCAGGTCGAGGAGGAGCAGCGGCGATTGGGTCTCGGCCTCCGGGCGGGCCGGATCGCGCCGCATCAGGTCTGCCAGCGCGTGCCTGCC
>JAEWYL010000064.1 GCA_023395675.1 Chloroflexota bacterium
AGCAGGACGATCTGCCCCTGGGTATATTCCTTGAACACGGGTGGCGAGCTTTTTTTCTTCATACCCCCTATTGAATCACATCTTCTTTAAACGCGAAAGGGGCTGCCCAGACTTTTTGGACAGCCCCGTTATCATTTCTCGTTATCCGGTCTATCATCACAGCCCGCCGCCGGCTGCCCGGCCTCACAACTGCTCGATAAAATTCCCGGTTGTGACCACCTGCTTCAGGGCGGTGAAGACCTCCTCGGGCCACAGCCCCTGCCGGGTCTCTTCCTCCAGCCGCGCCAGGGCGGTGGGCAGGCTCAGGCGCAGCTCGCCCTGCAGCAGCCGGTCGAGCAGCGAGCAAATGGAGGTGATGTGGACCAGCAGGCGCTGGTTTTCCGGCAGGTCGTCTGCGTAAGGGGCGCTCTGCAGGTTGCCGTGGTGGTAGCGGATGATATTCTGGATGATGGGGATATCGAAGCAGTCCATCATCTCGCTGCCGATCTCCGTGTGCAGGTCGTCGGGCGCCCCGGCGTCCGTGTCCACCTCTCCCGGCAGGCCCAGCAGCCCGATATCCATCAGGTTGGCCCCCTTCTTCATCAGGTCCACCTCGCTCGCCGGCGCGCCCAGGGTCAGGGCCACCCGCTCGGCGATATAGCCCACCCGCAGGCCGCGCTTCCGGGCCGCGGGGTCGCGTTTGCCCAGCGCCGTCAGCAGGCACTGGACGGTGGACTGGAAGGGCGCCAGCTCCATGATCTCCTCCTGCAGCGCCAGGAGGGCTTTGATCTTGGTCAGCAGCTCGACGCGGTTAAACGGTTTGCTCAAAAAGTCGTTGGCCCCGGCCTCGATGGCCCGGATGCGGTGCTGGTTCTCGTTCAGCACGGTGAGGATGATGATGGGGATGTACTTGAGGGTGGGGATTTTTCTCAGCCGCTCGCAGACCTGGAAGCCGTTCAGGGTGGGCAGCATCACGTCCAGGATCGCCAGGTTGGGCTTCTCCGCTTCGGCGATGGCGACGGCGTCCAGCCCATCGGAGGCCTCGATCACCTGATAATGATAGACTTCCAGGATATCGCGCATTAATTTCAGGCTGGGCAGGTCGTCTTCCAGCACCAGAATTTTCGTCATCATCCACGCACTCGCTTTCTATCGGTAAATGCTCAGCTCGCAAAATTTGGAGGGGGTGGTTTTTGAGTGATAGTGGGGCTATCCCCCACCACCACTCAGGCAACCACACTCTCCAGCCCGGCGAGAGAACCACGAAACACGGCCAAAACCTCAGGCAGCCCGTCCCTGCGCTTATTGATCCTTCAAGTAATTCGTCCCGAACGGGTTGGCCGGCAGGCGCACGCAGGCGCAGGTGCCTCCCTCCGGGTTATCCTCCAGCCAGATCCAGCCACCGTGCAGCTCGACCAGGGCCTTGCAGATCGCCAGGCCCAGCCCGACCCCTTTGTAAACCTGCGTATAGGTATCGTCCGCCTGCTCGAAGGCCAGGAAGACCTTCTCCTTCATCTCCGGGGCGATGCCGATGCCGGTGTCTTTGACCAGCAGGTCAATCATCTTGTTGTACCCGGCCGTGCGCCGGGCGACCACCTGAATCGAGCCGCCCTGCCGGGAGAATTTGATGGCGTTGGAGAGCAGGTTGGTGATGATCTGCTGGATCTTCTTCGCGTCCCAGACCGGTTCGGGCAGATCTTCACTCAGGTCAATCTCGAAGCTCAGGTCTTTCGCCAGCATCTGGGGCGAGAGCAGGGTGGCCGCATCCTGCACCAGCTCGTCCAGGTCCACCGGCACGGGGTTCACCCGTTCGCCCCGGTTGCCCAGGCGGATCAGGTCGAGGATATCGTTGATCATCTCCAGCAGGTGGTTGCCGCTGTTAATGATGATGCCCACGTACTCTTCCTGCCGGGAGTTCAGCTCCCCAAAGATTTTGTCCTGCAGCAGCACGGCGAAGCTGATGATCGAGTTCAGGGGTGTGCGCAGCTCGTGGCTGATATTGCCCAGAAATTGAGACTTATACTGGTTGGAGCTCTCCAGCTCGTTGATGGTCGCGGCCAGCTGCTTCGTGCGCTCGTTGACCTTCTCCTCCAGCAGCAGCTTCTCCTGGGTCAGGTTTTTCGCCATCTGCAGGATGCTCTCCGCCAGCTCCTGCAGCTCCAGCGGGACGTATCTCTCCTGCCAGGTGATCTCTTTCACGTTCACTTCGTTCGTCGCCACCGCCCTCGCCAGGTTCTGGAGCCTGTAGATGGGGGTGGTGATCACTTTCGTCATGAACGAGACCACCACCATCGCCACCAGGAGAATCATCAGGGAGAACAGGGCGATCAGCGTCAGGTTGGTGCTGCTCAGCTCGGGGATGACGAACACCGGCGCGCCCACCCCCATATTGCCGATCGGATCGCCCCGGTAGTTGAAGACCGGATCCACTACGATCAGCGCCGGGCGCCCCTGGACGTAGATCTCGCCGCTGTAGCGTCTCCCCGCCTGGGTGGTCTGGATCAGCGACTGCTCCTGCACGCTGCCTTCCAGGTAGCGGAAATCGTCCACCGAGATATTCGAGCACACCCGCAGGCCGTCAATGGCGATGGAGAGATAAGTCTCCGGCACTTTTTCGGTGTAGGCTTCCGTCAGCTCGTGGTCGTTGTTCAGCAGGGTGCCGCCCACCAGGCTGCCGACCAGCTGCTGCCGGTCGTCGAAGATGGGCGCCGCGACGATATTGATCATGGCGCTGTTCTCGTGGGAGATCTCCGCGCCGTTCAGCGAGACAACCTGCACCTTTTCTCGAAAAGCCTGGAGGCTGGAGTGGATATTCTCCTCCGGCAGCAGCTCCAGGGTGGAGATCGGTTTCCGCTCTTTTTCCAGGTAGCCGAGAAGGTAAGCCAGGTGCCACGGCTGCCCGGCGGGGTGGTTGAGGCTGCTCAGGATCATCCCGTTCTCGTCGGTGACCATGAAGTAGCCCAGCCCGCCGTAAGAGGCGCTGATCCTCTCCAGCAGCTCGTCCAGCTCTCCGCTCTCCCTGCGCTTCACCAGTTCGTCTAGCGGGTTGTACTGGATGGTCTGCATCAGCAGGGACTCGGTCTTGGCGTGCTGGAAATTTAACTGGTCCCAGGCGGTCTGGATGGCCACGTTCAGGCGCGCGGTGACGTTCTCTTTTGCGGAGCGGAGGAAATAGAGGCTGAACAGCACCCCCAGGCTGGTGACGGAAAACAGGATGACCAGCAAAAAACCCAGGTTCAGGTGCGTGCGGATATCTCTTTTTACCTTTACTGCCATCGAAGCCGGCCCTTTATTTCAATACCTGGATTTCGTACAGCGCTAATTTCGTGCGGTTGTTCATCTGCAGCTTTTTCAAGATATTGCTGATGTGCGTCTTTACCGTGCGTTCGCTGATCACTAACTGTAAGGCGATCTCCTGGTTCGACATGCCGCTGCTGACCAGGTGCAGCACCTCGCGTTCTTTTTTCGTCAGGATATCCAGATCGGCGCTGCGGGCGCCGGGCTTTGCCTCCAGCTGGATATCGTTCAGGCGGCAGAGGCCGAAGATCAGGTCGAAGCTGTGGGCCACCAGGGAGACCACTTCCTGGAAGAGGTCCTGCTCCGCCGCGCGCCGGTCCTGGGCGTGCAGGGCGCTGTCCAGCGAGGTGAACGGCATCCGCTCCGCCTCGCTGAGCACCAGGTAGTACTCAATACCGGCAAACGATTCGGCGTCCAGCGAGCTGCCCAGCGGGGCGACGGCCAGCTGCATCCCGAGCGGGCAGCTGGAATGGATCGTCTCCCGGCGGCCACCCGCCTGTGCGGTCAGCCGCCCGATATTCTTGCGGCAGCCCTCCCCATTCTGGCACTGCGTCTGGCTGCAGAACGGGTTCTGGTTGGAGGGGATGGTCAGTTCCTCTCCGGCCGTATTGATCAATGAAATGGATAAGCCGTGATGCTTCGAGAGCTTATCCTGCAGGTTCTGTATTCTGGCGAGCACAATCGAGGTCGTGTACTGTGGCTTTGCCATCATCCTCCGGAACAAACCAGGTATTCACCTCTGAATACGCTAAATAGAGAGCTGCAGCCAGAGTCTATCACCAACCGGCTCTCAACTGTCCGCTTTCAGCTTGTTCCTGGCGGGTTTACAGATTTGCAAGGCAGGCCGCAGCCTGGCGCCCGGCGCTAGTTGATGATGCAGACCACCTGCTGGGCCTCCACCAGGCTCTTCAGGTGCTCCATGTGCTCCTTCGAGGGCGAGGCGAGCTCGGGCATGGGGTATTCCCGGTGCAGGCGCTCGTACTTGCTCTCGCCCAGGCGGTGGTAAGGCAGGATGTTGATGCGCCTCAGGTTGTGCTCGTAACAGAAGCGGGCGATCGCGGTGATGTTCTCATCGCTGTCGGTATACCCCGGGATGATGGGGGTGCGCACCAGGATTTTCGAGGCGTCCATGGCCGCCATCTTCGCCAGGTTGTCATGGATCAGGCGGTTGGAGACGCCGGTCGCCTGCATATGGGCCGCATCGTCCATGATCTTCAGGTCCAACAGGAAGAAATCCACGTATGGGAACACGGCTTCAATATGGGCAAAGGGCGCCAGCAGCTCGCTCTCCACCGCGGTGTTGACGTAATTTTCCTTACAGGCCTTCAGGATCTCCAGGGCAAACTCGTGCTGCATCAGGGCGTCGCCGCCGGAGAGGGTGATGCCGCCGTTCTGGCGGTAGTACGGGCGGTCGCGCTTCACCACCTTCATCACCTCGTCCACCGTCATGCGCTTCCCGGTGATCTGCAGGGCGTTGTTGCAGCAGGCGTCTTTGCACACCGGCTTCTCGCAGCTCTGGCAGAGCTTGCGCTCGATGTGGATGGTCACCCGCCCGTCCGCCTGCACCGGGCGGATGGCGCCGTGCGGGCAGGCGGCCGCGCAGGCCAGGCAGCCCAGGCAGTTGGTCTTCATGTAGAACAGCTCCGGGTGCGGCGACTGCCCTTCCGGGTTGGAGCACCACATGCAGCGCAGGGGACAGCCTTTCAGGAAGATATTGGTGCGGATCCCCGGGCCGTCGTGCATGGACATGCTCTGGATATCGAAGACGATACCGGCTTTTTTACCATTTGCCATCTTGTCGCTCTCCTTCCGATAAAAATCTGTCCGCAGGGTCGCCTCGCAAAACCTTGATTTTCCGTTTTGGGGGGACTGTGCGGCGCAGCCGTCCAGTCCCCCCAAAACACCCATATTTCGCGAGAGAACCGCTCAAGAAGTTGGTCGGCTTGCTGCGCCGGCCGCAGCCCGCTTCAGCTTTAGAGCGGCTGCACGCCGGGCTTGGCCGGCACTTTCTTCTCCTGCTCGGCTTCCGAGGGCTTCTTCACCGCCAGGCAGAGCAGGGCGGTCAGGCCGAAGAAGATGGTGGCGACCCAGATGGCGAGGGTGTAGTTGCCGGTCAGGTCGCGCAGCCAGCCGCCGAAGTACGGGCCCAGGCCCGCGCCGCCGGCCATACCGATGGTGGTGATCAGGCCCCAGATCGGGCCGATGTACTTGCGCCCGAACACCGTGCCCACGTAGCCGGCCACGGTGGGGATGTAGATGCCGAAGCACAGGCCGAACATGATGGCGTAAGCCACGTACATGGCCGGGTTTGCCACCGAGTTGAGCAGGATGGAGGACAGCAGGGCCACCCCGTAGCAGCAGGCGAGCACGATCTTGCGCGCTTTGAAGGGGTCGTTCAGTTTGGCGCCGAGTTTGTCAATATAGGAGCCGGCGAAGATCCCCATCACGAAGAAGCACACGCCGATCAGCGAGTAGATGCGGGTCGCCAGGACTTTGTCGAAACCGAGGTCCAGGGTGACGTAGTTGATGGAGTGGGAGAAGACGATGTATTCGGCGAAGTTGCTGCAGAACCACATGGCGGCCAGCAGCCAGAAGGCGGAGGTCTTCAGCGCGCTCTTCAGGTCGATGGAGAAATCCACCTGGTTTTTATTCTGGCTGCCCGCGGCCGCGGCCGCCTGCTCGTAGCCCAGGGGTTTGAGCCCGATGTCCTCGGGGTTCCGCTTCATGAAGAGGGAGGCGATCACCACGCCCACCAGGACGATGACGCCGAAGATCTTCATGGCGTCCTGCCAGGACATGCTCTCGATCAGGATCATGGAGATATTGGGGGCGATGAAGAAGCCCAGCCCCGCGCCGGAGGTGGCCAGGCCCAGGGCCTTCGCCAGGTCTTTGATGAACCAGCGCCGCACCAGGGCGGTGGGGGGCGCAAACAGCGCGCCGGCGCCGATGCCGCCCATCACGCCGTAGGTCAGGTAGAAGTGCCAGGGCTTGACCGCAAAGCTGGAGAGGAACAGGCCCAGGCCGAAGATCACGCCGTGGATCAGGGTGACGATCTTGGGCCCGTACTTGGTCGAGGTCCCACCGGCGAAGAAGGCGGTCAGACCGTAGAAAATCATGAACATGGAGAGGCCGAGGGACACTTCCGCCGTGGTCCAGCCCAGGTCCTCCCGCATCGGGTTGATGAAGGTCGCAAAGGAACCGCGGATGCTCAGGTGAAGGAAGATCACCACGAAAGCGGAGGCGACGATGATCCACCCGTAGTAGAGCTTCTGCTTGGTCGACTCAGACATTTTGAATTCTCCTCTAGTTGGAGTTCAGAAGATAGGATTGAAAAGGGGCAGGGCTGACCCCTGCCCCAGCGGTAATAGAAAAAGCTCAGTACCTGCAAAGTGTTTTATATGGTGCGGGCGGTGTTGCCTGTCAGGCCGCCGCCCGCACCACAATCACACAACCAACTGTTCGTGCGCCCGGGAAAGGCATCCGGGCTGGTTGGTTGGCTGCCCACCCGGGCGGGAAAATCAGCAGGTGGCGCCGTACTCGGTCCGGGCGATCAGCTCGTCCTGGATCGGTTTGGCCAGCTCGACCCAGTACCCGCTGAAGCCGGCGACGCGCACGATCAGGTCGCGGTAGTTCTCGGGGTGCTTCTGGGCGTCGATCAGCATCTCAGAGTCAACGATGTTGAACTGGATGTGGTAGCCGCCCTGGTCGAAGTAGGACTTGATGAAGCTCACGAAGTTGCGCGAGCCTTCGATGCCGCGCACCGCGTTCGGGTGCAGTTTCATGTTGAGCTGCACGGAGCGCATCTCGGTCGGGTCCAGCTTGACGCCGGAGCGCAGCAGGGCGATCGGGCCGTTCACGTCGGTGCCGGGGGTGGCCGAGAGGATGCCGTCCGTCAGGGTCACGCCGGACAGGCGCCCGTCGGGGGTGGCGCCGGTGGCGCGTCCGAACGGGCCGTGGGCCGAGATGGACAGGCCTGCGCCGATCCACTGGTAGCCTAGGTAGCTGATCTCGGAGTTGCAGATGCCGTTGTACTGCTGCCACAGGTCCACGAAGATCTCGTCCACGAAGTCGTCGTCGTTCCCGAACTTCGGGGCTTCCAGCAGGGCTTTGTGGATGCGGTCGTACTTGTGGGTGCCCTTCTTCTGGTTGAGCATCGAGAAGTTGCCCGCCAGGTCGCCCTTTTCGAAGCCGAAGTTGTTCGCCAGGGCGTCCTTGAGCTCGTCCAGGCTGAACTGCTTGTCTTCGAACACGCACTTCTTCAGGGCGGCCATGGAGTTCGCCACGTTCACCACGCCGGAGTTGAGCAGCGTCACCGACTTGTTGTAGCGGCAGCCGTTGTCGTCCTGCGGTTTACCCTTCTTGACGCAGTCGTGCATCAGCACGGAGGCGAACATCAGGGGGTTGACCTGGCGGCGGATGGCGACCACGTACAGCCAGTAGCGCATGTAGACTTTCATGAACTTGCTGCGCACGGTGCGGAAGTTCTCGTACAGGTCTTCGTAGGTCTTGATCTCTTTCAGACCGTCAATGACCTTCAGCCCGGTGCGGGGGTCCACGCCGTCGTTCATGGCGATTTCGAGGGTCTTGGCCTCGTTGTAGAAGGCCGGGTGGCAGATGCCGTGGGCCGTGCCCTGCATGCCGATCTCGACGCAGCCTGCCATGCCCAGATTGCGGGCGTCTTCCAGGGTGACGCCTTCCTCGGCGTGGTTGGACAGCACGTGCTGTACCATGGTGTCGTAGTTGAACCAGGCGGGATAGCCGGCGCCGGTCTTGGTGCACTCGGCGGCCTTCATCAGCAGGGTCTCGCTGGTGCGCGGGCTGACCATGATGCCCAGGGTGGGCATGGTGGTCTTCATGGTGGTGCCGGCTTCGAGGATGATCTCCTCCAGCTCATTGTCCGAGCACAGGCCGGTCTTCGGGTCCACGCCGCCCACCACCAGGTGCTGGAACTGGTTGGAGGAAGCCATGGCCGCCCAGCTGTTCGGGGTGATGTACTCCTCGCTGGACATCTTCAGGCGCAGGTTCTCCATCAGCTCCAGGGCCTCGTCGCGGGTCAGATCGCCGTTCTCGATGTCCTTCTCGTAGTAGGGGAACAGCAGCTGGCCCCAGCGTCCGGGCGAAAGGCCGACCACCGAGCAGTCCATCCAGGTGGCGATGTGGCCGATCCAGGCTGCCTGCAGGGCCTCGCGGAAGTTGCGGGCCGGTTTAGCGGGCACCCAGCGCAGCATCTCGGCGAACTGCAGCAGCTCCGCCTTGCGGGTCGGGTCGCTCTCGTCCGCGGCCAGCTCCTCCGCCTTGGCGGCGTAGTTGGCGGCCCAGTTGATCACGGCCTGGCTGGTGATAATGCAGGCCCGCCAGAACATCACCTGCTCGCTCACCGCCTTCACGGTGGGCAGGGTGGCGGCGATATGCTCTTCGCACTCGCGGATCACGTCTTCCAGGCCGCGCTCGACGATGATGTCGTAGGCCGGGATCCAGCGCCCTTCCATGATCGAGACCACCGACGGCGGGTACAGGTTCACCTTCCAGGCGTTGAGCAGGTCCTGGTACTCGTCGAAGTTGTCGCGCATGAAGTCCTGGGCCACGTCCTCGATGCATTTGCCTTTCCAGTAGTCGCAGGCTTCGGCCAGGGGATCAACGTCCTCGGCGCGGATATTGAACAGGCCGAGGCTCTTCCAGTCCTCGGACTGCTCGAGCTGCTTGCCGCCGCCTTTACCGACGTCGTAAAGCTGCTTGTCCTGTTCGTCGGTGCGGCTGATGAAGTCTTTGTAGAACTGCTGGGCATAGGGCAGGTATGCGCAGGCGCCGCGGATGTAGCGGGTCTTCTGCATGGGGATCAACTCGTCGGGGTTGATCACCGGGGTGATATGCTCCAGGGCATATTTGTAGGCCAGGGCGCGGCGGATGTACAGGGGCTGCCCTTCTTTGGCCCGCCACTCTTTGGTGTAGAGCACGGCGAATTCCGGGTCTAACCGCAGCTTGGCGTTCAAGAAGCGCTGCTTCATGCGCCGGGTGCGCTCGGTGGTCGGGACCCGCTGGACCTCCTGGGGCACAAAACCGGAGGCGCGGCTTTCTTCTTCCGTGGGCGGCCACTTCATGGTCTTGCCGCCTTCAAGCATGTCCATTACGGTTACTTTCTCCACAGAATGCTCTCCTTTCATGGGTTCGTGGGGTTATCGGAGATTGGGTTCGGTCCTGCTGAAAATACCGCTAAGCTGCTAACGATTGCTGGTATCACTATACCCGGGGCGGGGCGCGAATTCTATTGGGTCAAAGTTGTATTTCACCCTGCTGAAACCCTGCAGCCTGCTCCATTCGGACGAGTAGGGCGCGTTTTCTAGTCCTTTAGTCGTAGAGATGTGCGGCGCGGGGCGCGACCAGAGCGCCCGCCCGCCGTATACAGATGTATGGAGCAATCAGTTGAATTTCATCTAAAAAGGGGTATTCGGGGTGAGAGCCTGTCCCATAACAGCCGTGAAAAAGCATTACGCGAAATAAGGGCCGGGCGAGACCCGGCCCTTATTTAGGATACAATTTTTCACTTCCTGTGGAGGATTGGGCCTGCAAATTGGGGATCGTATTGGGAGATTGGAGGTGTGAAATGAAGGTGGTGATGCACAGGGAATACGGGCCGCCGGAGGTGCTGCAGATCATCGAGCTCGAGAAGCCGGCGCCGGATGAAAATCAGGCGCTGGTGCGCGCCTGCGCCTTCTCCCTGAACCCGGCGGAGGCCCACCTGAGGCGGGGTATCCTCCTCGCCCGCTTCTCCTCCGGGCTGCTGCGTCCGAAAGTGCCCGTATTGGGCGCGGACTTTGCCGGCCGGGTCGAGGCGGTGGGCCGGAACGTGACCCGCTTCAAACCGGGGGATGAGGTCTTCGGGCGCAAGGAGCCGGGCGGCTTTGCCGGGTATATCTGCGCCAGCGAGAAGTCCCTGGCGCCGAAACCCGCCGGCCTGAACTTCGAGGAGGCCGCGGCCGTACCCACCGCCGGGCTCTCCGCCCTGCAGAGTCTGCGCGACGCCGGGCGGGTGCAGCCCGGACAGCGGGTGCTGATCAACGGCGCGGCGGGCGGGCTGGGGACTTTCGCGGTGCAGATCGCGCAGGCTTTGGGGGCCGAGGTGACCGGCGTGACCAGTACTCGCAACCTGGAGCTGGTGCGCTCCCTCGGCGCCGCCCGGGTGATTGACTACACCCGCCAGGATTTCGCCCGCCAGGGCGAGCGCTACGACCTGATCATTGACAACGTGGGCAACCGCTCCCTCTCCGACCTGTCCCGCGCCCTGCAGCCCGCAGGCGTCTGCGTCATCACCGGCTTTTCCTCGCCCGGCCTCCTGTTCCAGCACCTGCTCCTCGGCCCGCTGCTCAGCCGCAGCAGCGGGAAGCGGATCGGCATGATGCTCTCGCAGATCCGGCAGGAAGACCTGCTTACCCTGGGCGCGCTGGCCGAAGCGGGCCAGTTAAAGCCCTACATTGACCGGACTTATCCTTTAAATGAAGTGCGTGAAGCGTACCGCTACCTGGAGACGCGCCGCGCCCGGGGCAAGATCGTGGTCACGCCCGGCCCGCCGGCCCCGGAGCCTGTCGTATGAGAGCGGTGGTCTGGACGCGCTACGGGCCGCCCGAGGTGCTGCAGCTGCGGGAGGTCGCAAAGCCCGTCCCGAAAGCGAATGAAGTGCTGGTCCGCGTGCGCGCCGCCACCGTCACCCTGGGCGACTGCGAGTTCAGGAGTCTCAGCTTCCCCCTGCACCTGCGCCTGCCGCTGCGCCTGTACGCCGGCCTGATCCGCCCGGCGCGCATCACCATTTTGGGCCAGGAGCTGGCGGGGGAGGTGGAGGCGGTGGGGGAGGCGGTGACGCGTTTCAAGCCCGGAGACCCGGTCTACGCCCCCACTTACTTCCGCATGGGCGCGTACGCCGAATATGCCTGCCTGCCCGAAGCCAGCCCTCGCCTCAAGCCCGCGAATCTGACCTTTGAAGAGGCCGCCACCATCCCCACCGGGGGCGTCAACGGGCTGCACTTTCTGCGGAATGCCGCCGTGGGGCCGGGGCAGCGCCTGCTGATCAACGGCGCGGGCGGGAGCATCGGCACCTACGCCCTGCAGCTTGCCCGGGAGGCCGGCGTGGAGGTGGACTGCGTGGACCGGGCGGAGAAGCTGGACCTGCTGCAAGCCCTCGGGGCGCGCCGGGTGTTCGATTACCTGCGGGAGGATTTCACCCAAAGCGGCGAGCGCTACGACGCCGTCCTGGACGTGGTCGGTAAGAGTCCTTTCTCGGGCAGCCTGCGCTCCCTGATGCCGGGCGGGCGCTACGTGCTGGGCAACCCGCGCCCCCTGGGCATGCTGCGCGCCCTGTGGGCCTGGGCCAACCGCACCACGGATAAGCGCGTCAGCTTCGAACAGGCGAACTACCGGGACGAGGACTTCGCCCGCCTCGCCGCCCTGCTGGAGGCGGGCAGGATTCGCCCCGTCATAGACCGCCGCTTCCCCCTGGAGCAGACCGTCGAAGCGCACCGCTACGTCGAGAGCGGGATGAAGCTGGGGAATGTCGTCATCCAGGTGCCGGACGTCCGGGAGCAGCCCTCCAGGCTTTACCCTTGACGGGGGAAACACGGGCGGCTCTGCCCCAAAAAAACCGGCGGGGATGAATGTTCATCCCCGCCGGTCAGAGGCGGTTTTTTTTAACCGCCCTGGATCACGGGCAGGTAACGGAGCCGGGAAAACCGTTCTCTATTTTACAAACCGCAGCGCGATCAGGAGCAGGAGGCCCAGGATCAGGCCCCACACGATAAAGGGCAGCCCGCTGTGCACTTGAAACAGAACCCCACCCATCAGGGGCGCAAGCACATTCGCCCCGCTGATCATCGAAGTGCTGACCCCCAGAATCCCACCGTGATCTCCGGAGCTTACTCGTTTGGTGATCAGGCTGTTGATGCCCGGCTGCAGCACGCCGCCTCCAATTCCGGCCGGGATCATCATCACCAGCAGCCAGCCGATCCCTGCCAGGCCTCGATCCTCCTCATCGGGGATGGCAATGCTCAGATGATCGGCTGAAGCAGTCTCGCCGGCTTCGGCGTTTAACTGTTGGACCAGTTCCTCCCGGTCGTACCAGGGCGGCGGCTGCGCAGGGGTGAAGGCCATCAAAAGCAGCCCGAGCGCAAGAGTCGAAAGCCCGAGGAGGATCAGCTTCCGGTCCCCCAGCCGGCGGCTCCAGCGGCCGATAAAGTAACCCTGCACCAGCACCACCACCACACCCACGAAAACGAAGATCACCGCGTTCCCCGACGCGTTCAACCCGAGCCGGTTGAGCGTGAACAGCGAGAGCAGCTGCTCGAAGCCGCCGAAAGCGATCTGCTGTGCAAAGATCAGGACCAGCAGCAGGGCAATACCCGGTAGGCGAAAAGCTTTGCTGAACCCTTTCAAGCCGGGACTGCTCTCGATTTTTTCTGCGCTGTGCTCCGCGCCGGGGGATTTTTTCGTTTCTTTCAACAGGAACCAGGTGAGCAGAATCGAGATGGCGGAAAAGAACGCGGCCACGAAGGCCGGCGCGTGGAAGTCGTTATTGCTCAGGGCCAGCGCGATAAAGGCGATCAGCGGCCCAATGATAAAGCCCAACCCAAACGCCGCCCCGATCAGGCCCAGACCCTGCGTGCGCGTCTTCTCGGTGGTGCTGTCGGCGATGATGGCCTGGGCGGTGGCGATATTCGCGCCGGAGAGCCCGTCGATCAGCCGGGAGATGAATAGCAGCAGCAGGCTGTTGGCGAAGCCGAGCAGCAGGAACCCGGCAAGGGTGCCGATCTGGCTGATCATCAGCACCGGCTTACGCCCGAAGCGATCCGACAGGCGGCCCAGCACCGGCGCTCCAAAAAACTGGAGCACCGGATAGGCGCTGCTCAACAGGCCGATCAGGACCGGGGTGGCGCCGAAGGCGGCGGCATACAGCGGCAGCAGCGGGATGATGATGGTCAGGCCCAGCAGGTCGACCAGCACGATAACGAAAACCGGCAGGATTTTCTTGAAATCCAGCTTCTCCTCCACAGGACCTTGACTCTCCACCGGCGCTCCTCCTGTCCTCTATGCCCCAGGGACCCTGGATAATCCGATGATCACCAGCACCATCACCCCCAGGATCAGAAACAGGTTGTTCCGGGCCCGGAGGCGGTAATCGCTGTCACGCCAGCGGACGGACAGGTGCGCCAGCACCGCCGCCACAATCATGATGATTGCGTGCTCGATCCGGTAGCGGGGGAACCCGGCCCCCGCAAATCCGGACCATAAAATATAGATGATCCCAAGGAAGACCTGGATGTCGATCACGCCGGAGAAGGCCGCCATCAGGCCCCGGTCCAGGCGCTCGCTGCGCAGGCCGCGCAGCCAGACTAGCAAAAACCAGATCAGTGCGATGGCGCTGACGATTTCGATCACCCACCGCACCAGCGAATGCGTCATGAGTACGAGACTGAGTAGATTCATCTTGAAATATTTCCCCTCTATTTAATTTGACGAAATTCGTACGATCACTTCATCCAGCCAGCGCAGCTCCGATTCGAGATGGGTGCGCTGGTGATCGATCACCAGTTGAAAGAGACCGGGGTGGGGTGGGGTGCGCTGCACCTCCTCCAGTGCTGCCTGCAGCCCGGCGCGACGCTGCCGCAAAAGCTCCTGCAGTTCTTCCCGGGGCAGATCGCCGGCGAAGGCCAGAGGGATATCGTCGCTGAACTTGACCGGATCCACCTGGCGCAGCGCCTCGCGCAGCAGTATTTGAAACTGCTGTTCCCCCTCCGGTGTGATGTGGTAGATCCGGCGCGGCGGGCGGTGGCCTTCCCGCTCCTCTGTCCACATAATCCAGCCCTTCTGAGCCATCTTATCCAGCAGGAAGTACGCGGTTGGCTTTTTCAGGCTCGTGCAGATGGCCAGATCGCGTTCGATAAACTCGATCAGCTTGTAACCGTGCATATCCGCCTGGCGTAGAAGTCCTAATAATAAAAGTTCGCGGTTCATAATCAGCTCTGAATAGTCAATATTGACCAGGAGCATCTTACCGGGTTTCTGGTAAAGTGTCAAGAGGTCAACTCGCCCTGGGGCGGTGAAAGGTCGGAGAAGGCAGGAGGGATTTCATGAGATACCTCCTGGCGCGGCAGCAGCGCGCCGGGCAGGCGCGCTGCTGGAGGCGCTGTGCGGACCCAGCGCTGAGGCGTACTGCTATGTCGAGAGCGGGCTGAAGCTGGGAACCGTGAGCCTCACGGCTGCTGCACCCCCTCCAGGTTGAACAGCTCCATCGCCCAGCCGATGAACTCGGGGAAAGACCCCTCGGGGACGAGCACCCAGCCTTCGCGCACGCGGATATAGTAAGAACCCCCGTTGTAGAAATCTCTGCGCAGTCCCTCAGGGACCCGGTCGAAATACACCGTGGCGCTGCCGAACCAGACGTGGGGCCGGGCGTCCGTCCAGTTGGGGCCGGCCCGCACGTTCTCGATGCGGACGACCCTGGCGCCGCCGAACCCCTGGCTGTGAAGCTCGATCACCGCTTCTTCCACCGAGGGGTAGACGCCCCGGCTTTTCGCCAGGGCCAGCTGCGAAACGGTATACGTCCAGGTGCAGGCAAAAAACAACGCCGCCAGGGCGGCTCCTGCCAGCCCCAGGCGGGCCAGGAGAGGTAAACGGCCTTTTTCCCGCTTCTGTGCCTCGGGCACCTGCCGCGAGGCGGCCGTCCCGGGCCGGTTCAGCAGGGCCCATAGACCCAGCCCGGTGATCAGGCCCGGGAGGGTGAAGACCAGCAGTTCCAGCGGATGCGTGATCGTCTGCCCGGCCTGGATAATCGAGGCGGCCGCCAGCACATCAATGGGGATAATCCAGGCTGCGTGGGGGAGAAAACGCCGCAGGTAGAGCCACTGCGCCAGCCCGAGGGCCAGCCCGGCGGGCAGCAGCAGCCCCGCCAGAATCTCCAGCGGCTCCCAACTCCGCGCGCCGGCGCTCACGAAGACCAGACCGGCGGCCAGACCGCCGAGCAGGATGCCCAAACCGGTCGCAAGGAACCATCCCCCGGCCCGCGGCAGGCGCCTGCGCAGCAGGGCCCATTGGACCGCCCCCAGCGCCAGGGACAGCGCGGCGATGAAGCCGGGCAGCTGCAGGCTGGAGGCCGCCGCGGGGGGCCACAGGCCGGCTTTTGCCCCCAGGTTCACCAGCCAGAAAAGCAGCATGGCAAACGGCGCCGCGCCCAGCGCCCCCGCCGGGATGGCGGCGGTGGTGAGCAGCGCCCACCCGGCGGCCCACAGCAGGCCGCGAGCGCCTGCCAGACCCGGCGCCGGTAGATAACCGCCCCCGCCTGCCCCAGGCGGCGTGGTGGCGCCTTCCTCTGCGTTCATGTTCCCCTCCTTCCGCAGCCGGTGCTCGTGCCAGCGCTCGAGCAAGATCGAGCCGGCCAGCCCCAGGCTCTCCTGAAGCACGGCCGCCAGCCAGGCAGCTCCCCCCTGCTGCTCCGCCTCCTGCAGCCTCTGCGCCAGGATCGCCCGGATCTCGCCCGAGAACTCGCGGCGAAAACGGGGCGGGTAGAGCGCCAGCAGACCCTGCAGCAGGCGGGCGGCCGCCTTCTCCCTGCCTTCCGGACCGGTCATGTTACTGCCTCGCGTCCAGGCGTCCGGCAAGACGGACCAGCCTGTGCATGCGCCGGGTTTCCAGCTCAAAGATGCTTCGCCCCAGGTCGGTCAGCCGGTAGAGCTTGCGCTCCCGGCTGTCTCCGTTGGGCCGCGCCTCTTCCAGGCGCTCGATCCAGCCGTCCTCTAGCATGCGCCGCAGGGCGCTGTAGAGGGTGCCCGCAGCCAGGCTGACCCTGCCCTCGCTGAAAGCCTCCACCTCTTTGATGATGCCGTAGCCGTGCTTGGGGGCGGCCGCCAGGCTAAGCAGAATGAAAAATGAAGTTTCGGTCAGGGGCAGGGAATCCTGTGGCCTCATCCAGCGCTCCTCCACCGCCCGGCTCGCGTCCCGCAGGATCGCGGGAAAACCGCAGCCGGAACATTTACATAGTCCAACGATATATCGCTTAACTATATAATAGCGGGGTTTTTCGAGAATGTCAATGATTAGATTTACTGAGGGATGGTGAGGCGCAGCCCAACCTCACTCAGTCAATCTATTCCATGATCCTTGATATTTGTTATTGCTCAGGAACATTGTGAGAGAACCGCTGAGTGGTCTTCCCGCGAAATTAGGCAGAACGGTTTGACGAGTACTTGTGGGGCGTAACCCCACAAGCACTCGCCAGACAAAATTCGCCCACTTCGCAAGAGAACCACTTAGCAAGAGAAGCGTTCAAGAACCCGGCGTAGAGATCAAGGGCAGGAAATTGAAGATGGAGATCTCGAAAGGAAGATAAGGGCTGAAAATCACCGGGCCGAGGATCATGCCGCCCCATCCATCCGGATTCTCGTCGGAATAAGGCCCCCGGTCGCCGCCCCACCAGTTGAAAGTGGCCGGGATGGGGATGCCGGTCAGGTTGTTGAGCGTGACGCCGTTGATATCGTACAGGCGGCTCCAGTGCATCTCCAGGGGGACGGCCGGGGCGGAAAGGGCGGCTCCTTCCGCTCCGGAGCGGCGAACGACGATAGCCCGGTCGCTTGCGTGGCGCAGGGTGCAGTGATCCAAGGTGACCTCACCGTCCAGAATATCCAGCAGCGCATGCCCTCCGTATCCGCCGTACTCGAGCGTGGCGTATTCCAGGCTGGCGCGGGCGGGCTGGCCGGGCGCGCCGGTGATGGTCAGGCCGTTCCACGGCCGGGTCGTTTCATCCCGCGCCGTAAACACCACCGGCGCCTCCGCCGTGCCCGTGGCGGTCAGCACCCCGTTCACAGTCAGCCCCTCGGCAATATTGAAGCGCAACGTCACCCCGGCCTCGATCTCCAGCGAGCCGGTCGAGGTCACCTGCAGCTCGCCGAAGATATCGAAGGTATCGATCCCCGTCCGGGGCCACTGGCGCGCAGCGGTGATCGGGAAAACGGCGCTAACGATGATACTGTCCAACCCATTACCCTCTGCCGACAGGTTGGACACGACCATTTCCGTGTTGGCGTCGTAGAAGGCCAGCGCATAGGTTTTATTATGGTTGAACCGGGAATTGCTGATCTCCCCCTGCGTGCCCTGCTCCAGGCAGAGACCTGCATTATCGCTGTGTTCGAAGCGGCTGTTGTTCACGGTGAGGCTGGCGTATTTGGCATGGAGGTTGCAGAGCGAGTCGTGCCCGCCGGAACGCATGTGCACGTGGTCCAACTCCGCCACGGCCGGCTGCCCCTCTTCGCCCATGATCCGCATTCCCGACCAGCCCAACTCGGGGTCGGCGGCCGCAAAGGTGATGGGCTGCTGCTCCGTCCCCTCCGCCGCCAGCCTGCCGGCCACGTTAAGAGCAGGGTACTCAGGCTCTGCCAGCACCTCCACCCCCGGCTCGATGGTCAGCGCCCCATCCTTTGTGACCATGGTGGCGCTGACCAGGTACGGCAGACCCATATTCTCCCAGGTATGCGCGCCGTTCAGGTAGCCCCAGTTGATCCAAACCAGGTCGCCCCCGTAGGGCATGGCGTCCGGGTCATCCGTCCCGTTGCCGGCGGCGGTCAGGTTGCGCAGGGTGGGGTTCGAGCCTCCATATTCGAACCGCATGGCATAGCCGCGGTTATTCAAGAAAGCCGAATCGAACACGTGCGCCACCCCCGGTCCATCCTGATAGTCCACCAGGATCCCATCGCCGTTGGCATGGATAAACTGGCTGTTTCTCACCGTTACTTCGGCGTTCGATACATGCAGGTTTGCGCTCTGGCCCGAGCCTTCATAGCCGCCCCCATCCACAATCACCCATTCCAGGACCGACCCCGTATTCTGTTCCCAGGAAGCGCTGTAAATCTTGATACCCGCCCAGCCGGCGGCGGCAGGTTTCTTGAAGCGGATCTCCTGGCCCTGCGCCCCCAGGGCCAACAGCACGCCTTCCACCTTGAACTCGTAGCCCTGGTCGGGGCTGGCCGACTCGATCTCCACCCCCGGCTCGATGGTCAGTGTCGCCCAAGGCAGAATGGTGGTGCTGGAGTTGATTTTATAGGGGCTGCCCGCCTGGGTCCAGGTGGCGTTTTCGAAGATGACCGGCGGGACATCCGTCCCACCGGGCTCCGCCCGGCCGGGCAGCGCAGACAGGGATGCAGCCGCCAGAACCAGGATCAGCAGGGCGCGCGGGATGGCCCTGCCTGCGCCGGCCAGAATCTTTACCAGACCCGGCCATGCCTTCGTGATGGACCTGCTCATATTATTCCTCCACAGGAGCGAGAATGGGTAGCTTGGATGGGCTTGGAAGCAGGCGCTTCCCGGCAAACGCCGGCCTGCAGCGCGCGACGGGGAATTCGGGTTGGGTTTTGGTAGGGAGAGATCAGGGCATTATTGTTTGCCTGGAAAGTGTCATGTATTATGTTGTTTAAGGGCTTGAATTGCAGATTTATTGTACGCCGGTTTCCGGTTCGCTGAAATTACAGAATGGTCAGGTAGAGTTTCATATGAAAAGTTAGCTGTACTCAAAGCTTGGCCGAGGTGTTCGATGCTAACGGAGGCGAGAATTCCCTCTCTCTTTTTCGAAGTTTCCCTTGTAAACAAGATACAATATAAAGGAGAGAAGCAACGCAGTTCAGGGAACATTGTGAGGGTTTGGGGGCATCGCCCGAACAAATACTGAGGCTCACCAATGAGCTGATTTCGACCGAAAAAATTGGGTGCAAGTCAGTATTCTTTATAACCTGGCGCTGAACTCCGTGCTGCCTGCTTTCCGTGGAGGCAAATTGGCCGGTTCTCCGATTTTTCCAAGAGAGTCGAAGATGACCGACTGGCTTCACAGTCTTGGGTTCGTGCGAGGGAACCCGTTTGCCGCCGCGGAGGCAGAGCAGGAGCGCGGCCTGCTCCCCGAGTACTTTGTGGATTTTGACGAATACGAGCAGATCCGGGGGGAGAAGATCAGCTTGGTTTCAGCCGCCCGCGGGGGAGGCAAGAGCGCTTTACGCGTCATGCTGGCCAGCCAGTGCGCCCCCTGGGCCCCGGGGGCTAGCGAGCTGGCGGCAGAGTACGTCGATTTCGACCCCTTGCTGGTAAAAGTCAGGGAAGGTCAGAAGCTGTCCATTGACGACCACCTGGCCCGCCTGCTGCGCGCCGGCGCAGGCGCCCTGCTGGAGGCACTGTGCGGCCCCGCCGCCGTGGACCGCGAGCCGGGCCAGGAGCGGGCAGCTGAGACCTCCCCCCCAGACCGCTCCCGGCTGGCGCGCCTTTTGCGTACTTATCACCCTACCCAAATCTGCCCGGAGGCTCTGTTCGAGCGCCTCGCCGCTTTCGAGCCGGGTATTCATTCCTTTTGGGAGCCCTACTTCTCAGCAGCGGTGGCTCGCCGCCTGGCAAGATGGATCGACCAGTTCCCCGGCTTGGCCTCTCAGCCGGTCCCCCGACTGCTGGCCGACCTGAACGACGCTCCCGGCCCTGTCGAAGATCCGGGGATCTCTCCAAGAGAAAAGATGAGCGCTTTTTCCAGTCTGGCGCGCAGGGCGGGCTTTACGCGGGTGGTTTTTCTGGTGGACCGGCTGGACGAGCACATGGAAACCACCGCTGACCCCGAGGTCCAGGCGGATATTCTGGAACCCCTACTCGCCCACCTGCCGGTACTGGAGGAGCCGGGGCTATCTTTTAAGTTCATGCTCTCCGACGAGGCGCGCGCCGTCCTTTTTGCCCGTTCGAAACTGCGCCTGGACCGCATGGCGGTGAGATCGTTCACCCTCTCGTGGCCGGATCAGCGCTTGAAGCAGCTTTTGCAGGAAAGGCTCCTGGCGTACAGCGAGCGACAGGTCCCCGATTTGATCACCCTCTGCCAGGATGTCTCGGTGAGACGGGGCAGCGGGCAGACAGAGCGGCGCCTGGGCGAGTGGATCGAAAATGAGATCCTGTCCATCTCCCAGGGCTCGCCGCGCAGCCTGCTGCTGGCCTGCCAGGAGCTGTGCGAGGTGCATCTCGAGCGCCATCCATTGCCCGGGCTGATCGAAGAAGAGGACTGGCTGGAGGCGAAGCGCAGAATAAAGCTGAAGAGCGAAGCGCGACCCCCAGCCCCCGCTTACCTGCCTCTGAGGCTTTCGCGCGGTAGCCAGATCGTGCGTATCGGAGAACGGGAGATCCGGCTGTCGAAGCAGCAGCACCAGATCCTGCTGGCCCTGGCGGAGGCCGGCGGGCTCAATCCGAGAGAGGCGCTGGTGGAGCAGGTCTGGCAGGCTGAAGACGGCATCTCCGAAGAAGCGGTAGACCAGGCGATAAGCCGCCTGCGGCAGAGATTGGGGGACAGCCGCATCAATCCTCGCTACCTGCACATACTAAAAGGGACAGGCATCCGCCTCACGAACTATATCCTGGAGTAATCCGGTGCAGTGGACGGCCAAACGTGACAAACCTATATTTTTCCGTCAGGTTTTCGTGAAAAAAAGTCAGGTTAGGGTCAAGTTTTTCGCAGCAGCATCTGCATAATTAGGTAACCAGCCGGGTCCGGAAAGCGCGCATGTTCTTGTTGTCGTAAACCGCACCGGGCAGCCTGCCACGGCGCCAGGGAATGGGTGCGTCGCCCGATCTTCGCGCCCAGAGAATGAAGGATATGGCAAATTCTCTACCCGCCCGATTGCAGAATCTGGGGTTTCATAAGCACCCCTTCAGTTACTTGAGCGCAGAAGAAATGGACGCGCGGGATTTGGAAGATACCTTTATCCTTCATCCCAATTATAAACAGCTGAGCCAGGAAGACTTGGGGCGCAGTACAGTTCTGCTGGCACCCAGAGGCGGTGGGAAAACCGCTTCACGCCGCAGACTGGAAGAATTCTTAAAATCGCGCCTGGAAAACTCTATCTTGGGTCTTAGCTCCGGTGGAACGCCTGTCATGCCCTTTACTGTTATCTACGACGATTTCGCGGGAATCTTTAATTCGTCCTCCGAGATATGTCTGCAATCGCACCAGGGCCCGCTTTTGGGAAAAATTGCTGATAGCGCCCTCGTTTTTTTTATCCGCCAGACAGACCGGTTCCTTGCTTTGAAATCCGTTGAACAGAGCTGGTGGTGGAATTTTATTGATACTTATAAGCTCGGAGAATCTCTGGAGTATCTGCTCGAGAAGCATGAAAACACAGCTTTACTCGCCCGATACCGGGATAAACAATATTATTCGGACCCTTTTCGCCCCGATAGCTCTTTGATAACCATCCTGAAAAGCGTACAGGAGCATCTGGATTTCATCGGTTTTGACTATTTTTATATCTTAGTCGATGGCCTGGATGGGACGGATTTTATTCACGGGCAGGAACAGCTAGAAAAGTTGGCTGCTCCCTTGTTGAACAGTGTTGATCTATTTTTACGTCGCGTTATCTGGAAATTCTTCTTACCTGAGATGCTTTGCGACCTCGTGCTTCAGTCGAGCAGTTATCAAACCTTAAGACTTGAGAAAAGGCAGATGCGCTGGAATGAGGAGCTTCTCACCCGGTTTATCCGTGGACGGTTAGCTTGGGCCAGCAGTGATGGGGAGAGTCAGAGAACTGGCGAAATATCCGAGCTGGCGGCGATGTGTGATCGGGAACTGCGCAGTTCACTGAAATATGATCTGGAGCTGGAGCTGGCCTCGCTGGCCTTGCATAATCCTGCAGGCCCGCCACGCGCTATGCTCGATCTTGCGAACCGGTTGTTCAATGATGAAACAGGCGAAGGGTTACTCACCATGCCCGAGTGGGAAAATTTCAGCCAACAGGAAAACGAAAGGGAGAATTTAAAGTCTATGGACCAGTACTCTTCAAACATCGCTGCCCAATCAGAACTTGAAATTCTATATAAAGATATTAAGGCGAATTTGGAACAGCAAAGGAAATATCTGCGAAGAATTCGGGTTGAATCGGATCCCAGGCTTAGCGATAAATACCGATTGGAATTGGAAGAATTGCGCCAACAGGTGACAGACAACGAAACTCGATATGATGAGATCATGCGACGCATAAGCGGAAAAAACTCGCTCATGGTTACTTCTCAATCCCAGGAAAATCTGGAAAGAGCCCGGAACGGGAATCTTGAGGATTTGCAGGGTGGAATTGCAAAGGCCCTGGACGAGCTGAAGGAAGGTATGATCCGTCTGGAAAGTAAGCTTGACGATACCCGGCAAACGATACTGGCACGCTTTGATGATAGCAATGAAAACCAGAAGCGAGCACTGGCGGGGCTCTTACTGAGGTTGGATGAAAATCAACTGGTGCTGGTGGAAAGGTTGGAAGCCGAACGGGAGGCGCAGCGGATCAGCGCTGCCGAGACAGCAGAGCTTCTGGCAGCGTTACAAGCCAGTATGTCGGCCTTAGAACAGGCCGGACGGCTCGATCTGGATCGGGAAATCCTTCAAGTCGTAACCGACCCGCAGTTGGATGCCTCGCTGAAGTTGAAGACTGCCATCCCGATCATCCCCCTGGTTCTCACGCTGGAGGGCGAGTTCGGGCTGTCTCAAAGCGTAAACCTGCGCGCCGCCTGGGAGCGGCTGGTTAACCGGGTCAGGGACAGTTCAGCGCGCTGAAC
>JAEWYL010000076.1 GCA_023395675.1 Chloroflexota bacterium
GTAGCGGATACCGATTATCGCTGCTCCGACCACGACCCGCTCTTCGCCCGGTTCCACAGCCCCGCCCACCGGCTGTATCTGCCCATTCTCGGGCGGTGAACCTCTCACGCCCTGCAAAGGGCAGAGCGCCAGGAATCTTATTGAGCTCTTATATCGCACAGGTTGACAAGCACCCGTTCATGCGGTATCCTTCCCCCCGTGTCCGGATGGGTCCGGCGCGGCAGATACCCCCGAACCCCGCCAGGTCCGAGTGGAAGCAACGGTAAGGAGGTCGCTCTGGGTGCCGCCGGGTTGCCTGTCCGGACATTGCTTTTCCCCCTTTTTTATCCCCCGGTTCACCGCATTAATCAGAAACAGAAGCGCAGGACAACAGTCCTGCGCTTCTGTTAGTGATCCGGGCGGCTTCAGGCCGCGGCGGGAAATGGGCCCGTTGCAGAGTTGCCTCAGGGGCTGGGCGTGGGTTTTTCGGGCGGTCCGGGCGGGCGGGTCGGCTTTTCAGGAGGCCGGATCTCACGCGTGGGCTCTGGTACTTCGGTCGGCTCAGGCTCCTCGGTCGGTTTGGGCTCTTTGGTTGGCCTGGGCTCTTCAGTCGGCTCAGGTTCTTCGGTGGGCGCCGGTTTCTCAGTGGGTTCAGGCGCGCTGGTGGGTTTGGGCTTTTGGGTAGGCTCAGGCCTGTCGGTGGGTTTGGGCGCCTGCGTGGGCTCAGGCGCGCTGGTCGGTTTGGGCTTCGGAGTAGGCTGGCCGCTCTCGGTCGGCTCAGGCTCCTCGGTCGGTTCGGCTTTTTCGGTCGGTCTCACCCGCCGGGTCGGATACTGCGTCGGGACGATGGTTCCGGTCGAGATTTCAGGACCGCTGGAATCCGGTGTGGGTTCCTGGCTCTGGGTAGGGGTGGCTGCTTGAGAGGGAGGAGGCGCAGTCCCTCCGGTGAGGGGGATGCTCGGGGTGAGGGTCCCAAACTGGATTGCCGGGAAGGCCGGGGATGCATGGATATCCGCTGGAGTGAGGGTGGGGGTGGCGGTCGGCTGTCTGGATAGGTCCAGCAGATCGAACTTGCTCAGAAAGGCCGCCGCCCCCATCAACTCGACTTCGGCTGCCTCAACGGCCCTTACAACCTCGATTCGGATATCATCCGGGATATCGCCGGCAAGTGAAAGGATCACCAGCTTCTGCCGGTTCAGCGTCTCATTCAATGAATCTGTCAGGATCATCACCCGGTCCGGGTCGGTGAAATCCGAGGCCTGGATCATCGCTGCCGCCAGGATCATGTTTTTTTCGTACCGGCGGGCTGTTTCCGGTATCAGGACGTACTCCCCCTTCGCTGAAAGCTCCTGGATCTCTTTCAGGCGCTGACCGGCGAACCTGAGATAGAGGTGGGCATCCGCTTCCTCTCCGAAGGTGAAGGCGAGCTGCGCCTGTTCCGCCGCCAGCTTAACCGGGTAGAGGCTTTGCCCGGGCAGGGCGCTTTCGGAAGCCAGCGCGGCCCCTCCGGCTCCGGCGATCACGAACAGAACCAGCACCAGGGCGGTGGCCAGAGCGCGGCCCATACCCTGCCGGTTTAAGAGCAGCTGCAGCGCTCCCCGGATCCCCCCGGCGCTGGGAGGAGGCGGGACGGGCTGCAGCGCCTGCTCCCTCTGGATGCGCTCAACCAGCCGCTGCCTGGAACCGGGGATGAAGCCGGGAAGCGGGTCAAACATCCCCACCTGTTGGGAGAGCCAGGCGGCTGCTTCGAGACTGGGACGAAGATGATCTGCCTGGTCGGGGAAGCGCAGCAGTATGGTCTGAGGACCATCCTGGCTGAGCCGCAGGTCTTCCAGGCAAACATCCAGCAGTTGATCAAGTTGTTCGGGGTTGTTTGCCATTTCTTTGTCTATCACAACGATCCCAGGTAGCAGGGGAGCACAGCCTCTGGTCGAGAATTTCCATCATCGGGTCTTCTCCAGCAGCGAGCGCAGCGCGTTCAAGGCGCGATGCTGCAGCACACGGATCGCCCCGGCAGAGCGGCCCATCACTTTTGCCGTCTCCTCCGGTGAAAGCTCGCTCAAAAATCGCAGCGCCAGGACTGTCCGGTAGTCGTGCCGGAGCTTTTCTAGGACCTGCCTGACCTCCTGGTGCTCCAGGTTGGTGATGACGACCTCGACAGGACTGGGTTTGCCATCCCGCAGGCTGATCTCTTCAATGGATGCCTGGTGCTTGTGCTGCGCAGCGCGCCGGTAGTGATCTATGATCGCATTGCGGGCAATCCGAAAGAGCAGGGCGATAAACGGGACTCCCTGGTCCTCATAACCGGGAAGCGCACGCCAGGCCCGGAAAAAGACTTCCTCCGTAAGATCCTCGGCATCCAGACGGTTGTCGACATGAGCATAAACATAACGGAAAATGGACGGGGCATGCTGCTCGTACAGCTCGCCAAATGCCTCGGCATCGCCGTCTTGCGCTTTTCTTAGAAGTAGATTGTCATCAACTTGGTTCAAGTTGGACATCTAATTCACCGTATAAAACGTGAGCCCGAAAATTCTGTTACGAGCAGAGAAAAATTCTAAGAATTACAGTGAAAGTGGCCCTGGCGCCTGCCAGAGAACCTTCGAAACGTTTATTCTAGCACTTAACGTAGTGCTGAGTGGTTTTCGCGCCTGATTTCGGAGTTTGATTTTCTGAGTGATTATGGGGCTCAGCCTCACACTCACACAGAAAACTGATCCTCCGGATCTGGCGAAAGAACCACTTCGCTGAAATCCAACCGGCCGGGCGCACGAAAGGTGTTTTAACGGGGGTATGGTGCGGGCGGCGGAGCCTGC
Organism: Chloroflexota bacterium; assembly: GCA_023395675.1. GTDB lineage: Bacteria > Chloroflexota > Anaerolineae > Anaerolineales > UBA4823 > JAEWYL01. The sequence goes on from JAEWYL010000076.1 coordinate 2,796, forward strand.
GTCAGGCTGCTGCCCGCACCATACCCCTGCTAATCAAGATTTGGGTGCTCTCATCTCGCCGGTAGGCTGGAGTGGTTTTTTCTGCGGCGTTGAGTTCATTTCAAGCTAAGAGTACTCCCGCCAGGAAATTTCGAAAGTTTGGGGGAGCACGCAGAGTTCCCATAGCCCTCAGGCCGGTTTTTTCTGGGTTTGTCGTGCGAGAATAATAACGCGCGTCCTTCGTTATCATAACAGAGATTACGGCAACTTTCGGTATAAAAAAAAGAAATTCCTGAGAATAACCGGGGCAGGCTGCAGGGAGCGGGCGGAACGAGCCTTCACGCGGAGGTGCGGCGAAATTCTGATAGAATTCTGGTCTGCATGAAATCTCCCCGGTCCGCCTTGAATCAAATCTCTGGAAAGCTTATGGCAGCCTGGCCTCTGTCGCTCCTTTCCGGTGCGGCAGCCCGGGACGGGTTTTGGGCCGCTTTCGACCAGGGATCTATCAGCGCCGCCAATTTCCTGGCGACCATCCTCATCGCGCGCAGTTCAACCCCGGCTGATCTGGGAATCTACGGGGTCGGATTCACCGCCCTGCACCTGGCCCGAGCGGTGCAGGATGGGCTGGTCGTTCAGCCGGTGAGTGTGATTGGGGCCACTCTGCCGCCCGAGGACGGCCGGCGCTATATCACCAGCACCGGCCTGATCCAGCTCCTTTTAGCCTGCCTCTCCTCTCTGGTGGTCGCAGTTTGCGGGGCGGTGGTCCTGGACCTGGGGAACGATATGGCCGGGGCCGTCCTGTTGGCGCTCCCTTTTAGTTTTTTCTCCTGGCAGCTGCAGGAATATCTCCGCCGCCTGCTCTACCTGCGGGGTTCTGTTTTCAGCGCAGTCCTGAACACTGCCCTGGCAAATGTGATCCGCCTGGCCTTTATGGCTTTCCTGGCCTTGCAGGGACGGCTGACGGGTCCGGATGGGCTGGATGCGATCGCCTGGGGCTCGCTGGCTGCCCTGGCGCCGGGTCTCTGGGCGACGCGCCGGTTCTGGTCCGCCCGGCCTTTCAACCTGTGGGAGACCTGGAAGCGCAACTGGGGCTTCGGGCGCTGGATCCTGGGCAGTTCCCTGGCTAACTGGTCTGCCGTTGAGTTCTACCCGGTGCTGACCGCCGGGATGGTGAGCTTCTCCGCAGCCGGCGCGTACCGGGCCCTGCAGAATCTGGTCGCCCCGGTGCACCTGCTCCTGCGCGCCACCGATACCTTTCTCACTCCCCGGGCGGCCCGGCTCTACCATGAGAATGGCAGGCGGTCGTTGACGAGGGCGCTGCGCCTGACCTATCTTTTCGCCGGGATTCCAATATTCAGCCTGCTGGGCCTGGCAGTGCTTTTTCCTGTCCCTCTGCTGCGCTCGCTGTATGGGGAGACGTACGTGCCTTACAGCCGGGGCATCCTGCTCATGGCCTTCTTCTATGCCCTGATGTATGCCTACTGGCCCTTGCAGACCGCATTTAAAGCCGTGCGCTTTTCCATGCCAATTTTCGCCGCCAACCTGGCTGCTACACTGGTAATGTTTACAGCGGGGCTGTGGGCCATCCAGCAGTGGGGCGTGTATGGGACCATCGCCGGGCAGGCGATGAACGCATTGGTTTTAAATATCGTCCTCTGGGGAGTGTGGCTGCTGTCCCGGCGGATGAAGCAGCCTTCGTCTGCTTCGTGATCGGGGGCTCCGCCGCTTTCCTGGCCTGGCGCTGTGCAGGAGCGCCCGGGGCAGGCGCCCTTTCCAATCCCTCTGCCAGCGGAACCAGAAAGCGATCAGACAGGCGAGCAGCAGCAATTTCAGGTCAAAACCCGGGCTTGCGTGCCGGATATATAAACGGTCGAAGCGCAGTTTCTGCCCGGGCGTGAGATAGTAATCGCCTGCCACCTGGGCCAGCCCCGAAAGGCCGGGAAGAACCGTGTGCCGGTAGGCGTAGGCGGGGTTTTGCTGGAGATACCCATGCACCAGGACCGTGCGCTGCGGCCGCGGGCCTACAAAGCTCATTTCGCCGCGCAGGATGTTGATCAGTTGGGGCAGCTCATCCAGCGCGGATTTGCGCAAAAACCGCCCGCAGACCAGCACCCGGGGATCGTGCTCGTCCGCCATGACCGGCCCCGTCCCGGTCTCGGCCCCCCGGATCATCGTGCGAAACTTGAACTGCCGGAAATTCATCCCGCTCTTACCGGTCGAATTCTTGATGAAGAAAACCGGCCCTGGGTCCTCCAGCCAGATCAACAGTGCACAGGTCAAAAAGATGGGGCCGGTGAGCACCAGCCCGAGCAGAGCCAGGCCAGGGTAGAGCAGCCGGCGGGATACCGCTTCTTGCTGCACTGGCCCGAGAACATCCCGGTGCTTCTGCTGCACCTCGGCCCGGATCTGCGGCGAGGGGGGAGCGTTATCCTCCCACAGCCCCTCATCCAGCCCGGTGACCAGCAGTCCGCCGCAGAAAGCGCCCGCCGCGCTCAGCCCAAGGGCAGCCGGGCTGACCTGCGGCAGGCCCGGGATGGCGAGCATCAGCCCCGCGGCGCAGAATGGAGCCCCTGCCGGAACCAGGAAGGCCAGCCGGATATCCCAGGGTTCCTTGAGCAGATTGAAGGCAAAGAGCCGCGCTAAGACAGCCGTCAGCCCGGCATTCAGAGCAAACAGGGAGAGGGCCTGTTCCCAGTTCTCGGTCTTGAAGGGGGATATTCTCTGAGCGTAGAGCCAGGCGATGAAGAGAATAACCACACCGCTCTCAACCGCTGTGATGGTTCTCCCTGCCCACTGCCAACCGGTCTGGCCAATTCGCGTAGTGGATCGAAGCTGGTTCTTGGCCATATGCTTCGATTATACTCCTAACAAAGTCTTTTCAATTAGGCTGCTGGCGGCTCCACTGCGCGCGCTCAGGTCCGGGACGCCGCCTTTACCCCGGTGATATAATCCTCAAAGTTAACGTTGTGAAATCAAGCCACCTGAAAGAATGGAGCGGCGCGTGCGCAAGTTTTTCCTCATCCTGGTTGGTTCTATACTTCTCCTCCTGACTGCGGCTGGTCTGCTCTTTTATCCGCAAATCAAGCAGCGCTGGGAGACGCCCCTGGGCCCCGGCCTGGAGCTGCCCTCCCGCACGCCCGTGCAGGCTGCTGCGCTGCCGCCCTCCACGAACGCTCCGAAGGCGACGATCTTCCCGCAGGAGGACCTGGAGACAGAAGAACCGGATGCTTCTGAGCAGCCCTTCTCCCTGTTCACGCAGACCCCGGCTTCCACCGCGACGCCCGCCCCGCTCTGCGGCGGTCCGCCGGTGACCACCGTGCTGGGCATCGGCGCCGACAGCGGCATTGATTACCGCTACGGGCTGGCCGACGTGATCCGCATTGTGCGGGTGGACTTTGTCACCCCGAAGGTGTCCGTGCTGTCCATCCCTCGCGACCTGTGGGTCGAAATCCCGGGGATCGAGGATCACGATATCACCCACGGAAAGTTGAACCAGGCGTATTTTTACGGCGGCGAGGGGATGGGATATTACGATGGTCCGGGCGCGGGGCCTGGGCTGCTGGCCCGCACGCTGGACCAGAATTTTGGCCTGGCGGTTGACCACTACGGGGCCGTGAACATGCAGACCTTCGTGAAGATGGTGGATGCGGTGGGCGGCATTGACCTCTACCTGCCGAACGACGTGGACGGCAGCCCGGTGGACGAGCGGACCATCGATCTGGGCTACTTTAACGCCGGGAACCAGCATCTCTCGGGAGAGGCCGCGCTGCGCCTGGCGCGCATCCGCAAACGCTACAATGACTTCACCCGCATGGACCACCAGAATATGGTGCTCTGCGCGCTGAAAGAGAAGCTGCTCTCCCCTTCGGTGCTTCCCAGGATCCCCGCCATCATCTCCTCTTTCCAGGGGTCTATCCTCACCGATCTCAGTCCCGAGCAGATTGGACAGATGGCCTGCCTGCTGCCGCACCTGGAGCGCGAGAACTTGCTCTTTACCAGCCTGCCCGATGACCTGTTCAGCCCCGGGCGGGTGATGAGCCCGCAGTTAGGGAAGACCACCTTCGTGCTCGAGGCTGATTTTTCGGAGATCCGCGACTACGTGAACCGTTTTGTGGCGGGCGAATGGCCTACGGAACCCTCCGAGGAGACCAGCTGTCCATGAGCCAGCCCGGTCCGGAGCTCGCCCCGTTGAATGTGGCTGAACTGCTGCGCCGGTACGGTCTGCGCCCGGATAAGCGCCTGGGACAGAATTTTCTGGTGGACGATTCGGCCCTGCGGAAGGTGGTTGCTGCGGCGGAGGTGGGGCCGGAGGACAGCGTGCTGGAAGTAGGGCCGGGCCTGGGCAGCCTGACGCGCTACCTGGCGGCCAGCGCCCGCCGGGTGACCGCAGTGGAGCTGGATTCCGACCTGTTCCAGCCTCTGCAAGAAGTGCTCGCGACTTTTGATAACGTGCGGCTCGTTCAGGGCGATATCCTGGGTTTAAACCCTGCCGAGCTTATGGAAACGCCCGGCTACCTGGTGGTAGCGAATATCCCTTATTACATCACCTCCGCCCTGATCCGCCACCTTCTGGAAGCCCCCCTGCTGCCCGAGCGCATTACCCTGACTATCCAGCGTGAGGTGGCGGAGAGGCTGGTGGCAGGTCCGGGGGATATGAGCCTGCTGGCCCTGAGCGTTCAGGTGTACGGCGATCCCCGCCTGGCCGCGCGCCTGCCTGCCGGGGCGTTCTATCCCGCCCCGAAAGTGGACTCGGCGGTTGTCCGTATTGACCTGTACCCTTCTCCCAGGATCCCGGCGCCGCTGCTGGACAGTTTCTTCCGGCTGGCGAAGGCCGGCTTCAGCCAGAAGCGGAAAAACCTGCGCAACGCCCTTTCAGCCGGGATGCGCTGGACCCCCGCTCAGGCCGAGGTCCTGCTGGCGGCGGCGGGTATCCAGCCGCAGCGCCGGGCGGAGACCCTCAGCCTGGAGGAGTGGGGCAGGCTGGCGGCTGAGGTAGAGAGCGCGCCTCCCGGCACAGGTTGAGCGGCGCCGGGTTCAGGCCGTCAGGCCCACAGCAGCAGGAACAGCCCGGCGAGCAGCCGCAGGCCGGCGCTCAAAAGCAGCGCCTCGCGCAGCCCCATCCAGTCTCCGAGCAGAGGCCCTAACAAAGACCCGATCAAGATCCCCAGGTTCAGCGCCAGGTTGTGCAGGGCCATGTATGCCGGGCGCTGGTCATCCGGCACCCGCTCCATCAGGCGGTTGATCAGGCCTGAGCCCAGCAGCGCCCACACCAGCCCGCCGGTAAACGAAACCACCCAGAACAGGGTTGCATCGCGAGCAAAGGCCAGCAGCAGCGGGTAATGACCGAAGAGCAGGGCCCCGGAGATCAGGATGCTGCGGTGGCTGAAGCGGGCGCCCTGGTTGACCAACCCCAGGGAGACAATGGTCACCGTGGCCTGGAACAGAGCCGCTCCCAGGCTGATAGCGCTGTCCGGCAGGCTCAGCCCCCTCACATACAGGAGAGGAAAGAGCGGTAGCGGAACATACTGGAAGGTATAGAAGATCAGATAGGCAGCCAGGAAGAGACCGAATGGGCCGCGCAGCAGGTCCAGGCGCAGGAGAGGTTTTCCCCCGGCGCGGGTCAGGAAGCGCAGTCCGGCAGAGGGACGGAGAGAGTCCGCCATGCGCGTCAGAAACGGGCGCGCTACGTCGCCGAGAGGGCGGCCGGCGCGGGCCGGGGGCTGCGACCCGGGGGAGCGCAGGCGGCTCAGGTGGTAGCTGCTCAGCAGGGCGCCCGCCGCGCCCAATCCAAAGACCAGCTGATAATTCAAGGGGAATGCGACCCGGTCCAGGAGCTGCCCGCACAGCAGGGAAGTGGCGGTCATGCTCACCGCCACCAGCGCGTTCCTCCTTCCCACCACTACGGCGCGCCAGTTGGGCGGTACCAGGTCTGCCAGCAGGGCATTGAATGCGATCGCCAGCACAGTGCCCGGGATCGACATGAGCAGCACGATCACCAGGATAGCCCAGATCTCCTGCTGGGGATCGAAGAGCCAGGCCAGCGGAATGAGCAGCAGGTAGCCCAGGCGCTGCCAGATGGAGGAGAGGAAGGCGGAACGAATGAGCGGCCTGGTTTCCAGGGTGCGGGCCATGGGCAGCGAGAACAGCAGGTTCACCATCGCAGGGCCGGCGGTCAGGAGCCCGACCTGCAGGCTGGAGGCGCCCAGCCGGGCGGCGTAGACGGAGAGGAAAGCAGCCGTGCTGCCGGACAGGACCCCAAACCAAAAAATATCCGCATACAGGTTGCGGAAATTGGAGCGGAGATCTGGAGTGGCCGGCTGGACAACCATGGATCAGGATCGTGTGTTTAACGCGCTTCGGTTGGGTCGGCGGGCTGCGGTAAGAGCACCATGCAGCCCGGTCTGTTTTCATTACCCCCCGTGGGCAGTGTGGGTTATTTGTGTTTAATGGGTGAGCGCTGTACGCTCTCCGGGGCACCGGCGGGAGGCCTCAGGCCGCGGTACTCCCACAGCATCTGCCACACACGGATGGCTGCTTCGCGCTGGATGCGAAAGGACATCTTCGACTGTCCCCAGCGCCGGTCGGCGAAATAAATGGGGATTTCGCAGAACCGGTAGCCCAGGCGGTGAGCGATATAGGTCATCTCCACCTGAAAGGCATATCCATTCGAGCGTACTCGTTCCAGGGGCATCGCCTGCAGCGTTTCGCGCCGCCACAGGCGGAAACCTCCGGTGGCGTCCTTAACCGGCATACGCAGGATCAGGCGGGCGTAGAGGTTGCCAAAGGCCGAAAGCCCCTTGCGCCACACCGGCCAGCGTTCGTCGACCGATCCGCCCGGCACGTAGCGCGAGCCCAACGCAACCGCGCAGGACTGCAGGGCCGCGGCCAGGGGGACCAGCTTCTCCGGCGGGTGCGAGAAATCCGCGTCCATCTGCCCGATCGCCTCCGCGCCTGAGTCCAGCGCCTTCCGAAATCCGGAGATATAAGCCGTGCCCAGGCCCTGTTTGCCCGGCCTGTGCAGCACCTCCAGCCTCCCGCCGCTGTTCGCAGCCAGCTCGTTGGCAATACGCCCGGTCCCATCCGGGCTGTTGTCATCCACCACCAGCACCGTGAGCTCCTGGAGGGGCAGAGCAAATAAAGCGGAAACCAGGCGGGGCAGGTTCTCCGCTTCATTATAAGTTGGAATAACGACGGTAATTTTCACGTTTTTCAGGGGATTTTGCCCGCTCACCCGCAGCCGAACAGCTCTGCTTTCAGCTCTTTCAAGTTGGTGAACAGGCCCTGGTTGTCCGGCCTCATGCGCAGGGTAACGTTCAGCCGCTTGCCCCGTTCCGGGTCTTCGTTCCGGTCTTTGATCGGGTAGAAATATTCCACCGCCTGTTCCAGGCGGCTGCGAATTCGTTCAGCCAGGGCCGGCATGGCCTGTGGGGTGGTGACCAGCACAAACTTCGCCGGGGCGACCTGGCCGATAAAGTCGTTCGGGTTCCCGATCTCGCGCACTGCGTTGTGGATCATCACACTGACCGCCCGGAGCACGTCGTCCGAGGCCACAAAACCGTAGGCCTCTCGGAAAGCCTCCAGGTTTTCCAACCTGACGCCCAGCAGGGCCCAGCCCTCGCTCGCCAGGCATTCGCCCAGGCGTTCGTCAACCAGAGCGCCTTCGGGCAGGTTGGTGACCGGGTTGTTCATCGTGTTCTGCATCGAACGGCGCAGGGTATTGCGCACCCGCAGGCGCAGTTCCTGGATATCAAAAGGTTTGGTGACGTAATCGTCGCCGCCCAGCTCCAGGCCCTGGAGCCGGTCGGCCCGGGCGCGTCTTTCGGTCAGAAAAATGATGGGGATATCCTCGGTGCGGCGGTTGCGGCGCAGGCGGCGTGCTACCTCATATCCGTCAATATCCGGCAGGCGGATATCGAGAATAACCAGGTCCGGGCGGTTTACCCGGCAGGCGCTGACCGCCTCCTCTCCCCAACCGGCGGTGAGCACCTCGTATCCCTGCACCCGGAAATAGGCGTTGAGCATCTCTGCCACGTCCGGGTCATCTTCAACGATCAGCAGTTTCGCGTTGGTTTCGGTCACAGTGCAGGTTAGCTCAAAGGCGTCTTCTGGATGACGAATTCGCACGCCTCGTGGCCCATCCCCGCACACTTTGATTCGTTCACCCGAAACTCGTTCCCGCCCGAAACCCACTTCAGCCCTTCCTGAAGCAGGCCCACGGCAGTGAAACAGACCGGCTTATCCAGGCCCTTCCGGCCCCAGCAGACCGGGCAGCGGTGGATCGTGTAGATAAACTCGTGCTCGTGTTCCTGGACGGTGCTGTGCTGGTCGCTGAGCTGGCTGAAAATTTTCGCCATCGCCGGGATGCCGATGCGGAGCTTGGCCTGCAGGGGCAGCACTTTGAAGGCCAGGTCTCCGACGCCGGCGAGAGCGCCGAAATTACGCAGGGCGTCCGCAAAGGTGGCCCTGCCGGCGCGCAGCGCCAGCCCGCGCCCGCCGCGCGGGCCGTACATCTCCTCCAGCGCCTGGTTAATGGCGGTGAAATCGGAGAAATCAAACTGTCTTTCCAGGTTGTCCGGCGGGAAGTTATCGATCAGATGGGGCAGGTGAGCCAGGTTCAGGATCGCGTTCAGGCCGTTCTTGCCCATCACCTCTTCCAGCGCCTTGATCAGAATTCGCCCGAACTTGTTCGGGTAGTAGTATCCGCTCTTGGGAATTGGGTCCATAACTTTTCCTGCTTGCTGTTTGTGTCGGGCTGCGGTTGAGCGGCCCGCAGCAAAACCGGTCCTTTAGATCAGCCGGGTCAAATCTTCCGCCGCGCGGCGCATATCAAGGAAGATCAGGCCGAGTTTGGCATTTTCTCGCGCCAGGGCGGTGAGCACGGCTTCCTCGCCCACCGACATCAGCACGACATACCCTTTTTCGCCTTTAATATACACCTGGTCCAGGGAACCGCGGCCCAGTTCATTCGCAATGCGCTCGCCGAGGGAGAGCATCGCGGCCGACATGGCAGAGACCCGGTCCTCTTCCACGCCCTGGGGCAGGGCCGAGGCGATGCTCAGGCCGTCCACGCTGACTACAGCCGAAGCCTCGATATCCGGCGAGGAGGCCTGCAGGTCTCGCAGGCGTTCTACCATCATTTGGGAGCGGGATTTCGTCACGATGTCATACTCCTTTTCGAAATTATTACTTTCGCTGCATGCCGCAGCCCCACCGGACAGCAAGGCGCAGCCATCCCCGCCGTCGTGGAGTTGGTAGACCAGCGGCTCCAATTCAGGTTGCCCATGAAGACTTGGAATCTATCCTGAATGGTTGCGAATAGATCCCTGGTGGTCTTCTTTCTCGATGTCCTGGCTGAATGAAGGGAGACCGGGTGATTTCTCGGCCTTAGCCGTACAAATCGCACGCGGTCTACCCCTAATGGTCCTTCAGCGCTTTGTTGAGACCACGTAGAAAAGCACTACCATTTGTAGCATAGGCCCTAGAAAGAGTCAATGGAAGGACATTTCAGATCGGTAATGTCAGCCGTTTACTCCCCCTTCGATTTTGCCAGCCCTCTTTGCCGTTCCGGCCCTCAGAGGGCGGCTGAGAGCACCAGCCCGAGCGAAAACAGGAGCGCATAAACCAGGGCGAGCCTGCCGGTTCCCGCCAGCGCCTGGTTCAGCACGCGCCCTTTTTCGCGAAAAACCAGGCGCAGCAGCTCCGGCACCAGGAGCAGGGAAACCCAGGATAGCAGAACCCCGGCAGGCGCCGCCCCGAAGAGCCACATGAGAATGGGAACCAGGTAGGACACTGCCAGGCAGAGCACATATTCCACCCGCGCCCCGCCGGCTCCCAGCCGCACGGCAAGGGTGTGTTTGCCAGCCTGCCTGTCTGTCTCGATATCGCGCAGATTGTTCACTACCAGAATGGCGGTGATCAGCAGCCCCATGGGGACAGCCGCCCACCATGCCAGGGCGCTCACCGTCCCGGCCTGCACGTAGTACGTGCCGCAAACCGCTGCAATCCCGAAGAACAGGAAGACAAACAGGTCGCCCAGGCCGTAGTAGCCAAATGGAAACGGACCGCCGGTGTAGGCAATGGCCGCCGCGATGGACAGCAGCCCGATGGCGATCACGGGCCAGCCTGCCACCAGCGTCAGGTACAGGCCGAGCAGGGCCGCCAGCCCAAAGGTCACCCACATCCCTGCCAGCACCTGCCCCGGTGAGAGCAGCCCGGCCTGGGTTACCCGCAGCGGGCCCAGGCGTTTTTCCGTGTCCGCCCCCTTGTGATAATCGAATACATCGTTCGCCAGGTTGGCCCCAATCTGCAGCAGCAGCGCAGCCAGCACGCAGGCCAGGGCTGGCCCCCATTGGAAGCTGCCGTCCCACCAGGCGGCGGCAGAACCGGCGATGGTTGGGGCCGCCGCCGCGGGGAGGGTCTTCGGCCTGGCAGCCAGCAGCCAGACCTGCAAGGGGCTTACTTTGCTTTGTTGTTCGGTTGCCATGCACTGCTCCTGCTGAAGGTATCTCTGCGAACCGGGCGCGGGACGCATTCCTTCGGGCAAGTTATCGCCGCTCGCATCTTTCAGCCCCCTTACTGGGCGGGGCCGGACGTGGGGCGGATAACCCCACCGGATGGAGCACTCAAAAGTTGTTCGTGAGGGGTGAGAGGTGTAGGGCGAAGCCTGCACCTCTCACCCCTCACGAACCGGGTATAAGTATACTGCGATTAAGGGTGTTATAATCGCCCGGAAGTACTCCATTTTACAGGCTTTCAAGCCGTCTGGGAGTTTTCGGATGACGCGATTTCTGACACTATTTCCACTGCTTTTGTTCGCCCTGCTGGTTGGGGGCGTCACCCCCGCCAGGGCGCAGTCCGGGGAGACCGGCCTGACCCCCGGCGCTTCCCGTTCCTCCGTGCTGTGCCTGCCCGGGATCTACCTGGACGACCCGGTAGACTGCACGCCCGCCGGCCCGTCGGACTATCTGACCGGCATGGCCCGGCGCGGTCTGGTCCTGCCGCTGGCCCCGCTGCCGGCCAGCCGCCCAGACCCGGCGCTGGCTGAGACAGGCTTTCGCTACGGGCTGGTCAGGACTGCCAACGCCCCGGTGTACGGCTCGCTCGATGATGCCCTGCAGAACCGGAAGAAGAACGCTATTTATACCATCTCCTCAGGCTTCACCTATATTTCATACCTGGCAGAGCATTATGTGGATGATAAGCGCTTTTACGAGGTGGAGCCGGGCGCGTTTATGACCGCCAACGATGTAATCCGCATCGGCGCCATCCCGCGTATGCAGGGCCTGATCTTCAGCCGCACCCCCAGCCACGCCTTCGGCTGGGTGATGTCATACCTGCATCCCGGTCCCGGCCCGCTGGAAACGAAGCGCACGCCGGGGACCGCTCAGGCCGATTACACCGGGCATGTGCTGACCGAGCTGGAGGTCGTGCCGGTCTACGCCACCGAAACCGTCGGCGAGGAAGAATGGTATATGGTCGGCCCGGATGAATGGGTGCCCGGCAAGGTGATTGCCCGCGTGCTGCCCAACCCAACCCCGCCGGAAGGGGTGACGAATGATCGCTGGATTGAGGTAAACCTGTACGAGCAGACGCTGGCGGTGTACGACCAGCGCCGGCTGGTCTTCGCCACCCTGGTAGCCACCGGCCTGGAGCCGCTGTGGACCCGGCCCGGGCTGTTCCAGGTGTACCAGAAGCTGGATACCACCCCCATGCGCGGCGCCGGAGATGACGGCACCTCGCTGGCTTATTACCTGGAAGATGTGCCCTTCACCATGTATTTCGATAAAGCCCGCGCCATCCACGGGGCCTACTGGCGGACGAAGCTGGGGTTTGCCCAATCGCATGGCTGCGTGAACCTCACCATCGGAGACGCCCACTGGCTGTTTAACTGGGCACAGGATGGGGAGTGGGTCTACGTCTGGGACCCATCCGGAAAAACACCCACCGACCCGTCCTTCTATGGCGAGGGCGGCGCCTGAGTAGCGGTATGAATGCACGTATTGCGGCGTTTCGTGCCGCAATACGTGCATTCATTCTTTTTCCTTTCGCTGGAGAAGGGCAGGGGAGAAGGCTCCTCCCATGGGGGCGAGTTCCAGCGTCCACACTTGGTTTGCCTCTCATGATGGGGAGAGAAGGGATTAAAGATGTCGCAGCGTTTTGCTTTGCTGCTCTTCATGGTGCCGCTCCTGGTTGCTTCGCTGGCGTGCCGCGCCGCCGCCAGCCTGTTCAACCCTCCAGAGAGCCCGGCCGTCACAGAGACTGCGGCGATTGAACTGGTCCCCTCCCTGGCTCCAGAGACCCCCGCGCCCCCAGACCCCAGCCCGTCCCCGACCCCCGATCCCAGCCCTACCCCGGTCCCGCCCAGCCCGACCGCGGTTCAGGTGCCTACCTGGACCTCCGTCGCCCCGACTGAAAACCCCGAAACGGAGAGTGTTTCGCTCCAGCTCCGGATTTTCCAGGAGCTCTGGGAGATTGTGGACCAGGAGTATATGTACGAAGACTTTAATGGGGTGGATTGGGACGCCGTGTACGGTGAATTCCGCGCCCGGGTGGAAGCCGGCCTGACGCAGGACGAATTTTACCTGGCGATGAGCGAGATGATTGATACTCTGGGCGACGAGCATTCATCGTTCCTCAGCCCGGCCGATGTGGCGGAGGCGGAAGCTGAACTTGCCGGGGATAACAATTACGTGGGCATTGGTGTGGTCACAATATTAATTCCCGAGCGGAACCGGGCGGCGGTGATCGCCGTTTTCCCGGGGAGCCCGGCAGAGCAGGCTGGAATCCAGGTGCACGACAGCCTCCTGGCGGTAGATGGGCGGGCGGTGGTGGATGAGGCCGGCGATCACCGCGAGATCATGCGCGGGCCGGAAGGGACCACCATCCAGGTAACAGTCCAGAGCCCCGGCGAGGAACCCCGCCAGGTGAGCATCACCCGCCGGGTGGTGCAGGGAGCCATGCCGGTTCCGTACCAGGTCTTCGAAACCCCGGACGGCAGGCGCATCGGGTACATACTCCTGATCACTTTTTTTGACGAGACCATTGACAATCAGGTAGCCGCCGCGCTGGAGGAGATGAGCGCCTCCACCCCGCTGGATGGCGTGATCCTGGACAACCGCTACAACGGCGGTGGGATCAGCAACGTGGTGCTCGATACCCTGCGTTACTTTGTGGACGGGCTGACCGGTCATTTTATCAGCCGCCAGGAACAGCGCCCGTTTGTGGTGCAGGGCCTGGATATTGCCGGTTCTCACCAGGTGCCCCTGGTGGTCCTGGTCGGCCCCGGAACGGCGAGCTTCGGAGAGATCTTTTCGGGCATCCTGAAGGACTTCGATAGGGCTCATCTGATCGGCGATGTGACCGATGGGAATGTCGAAATCCTGTACGGCTATGATTTCGAGGACGGCTCGCGCGCCTGGATCGCCCACGATTATTTCCAGCCGCTCAATAATCCCGAGGAGGATTGGGAACTGACCGGGATTATTCCGCACCAGGAGATCCCCACCGCCTGGGACCAGTACACTATGGAAACTGATCCGGCGGTGAGGGCCGCGCTGGATTACTTTGGGCAGGGACAGTAGCGCCGGGAGCACGACCGGCCCTGCTTTATGCCGCGCTGCGCCAAAAACCTGCTTGACCCCCTTTTCTTCAATTTGCCGCTGTGGTAGACTCTTTGTTAAGAAATGAACAAAGGGGGAGCTGCGCTCCGGAGAGCCGGATGCTTCTCTGCTCCGGCGTTAACGGACCGGGCGGGCAGCCTGTCGGACACACAGCATTGAATAGGGATGGAGATCTATTATGCTAACACTGCCGGAAAAAATCCTGTTTGTATTGGCGGTTCTCCTGTCGCTCTATGCCGCCTATCGTGCCGGAGACCGTATCGTTCGCACCATCCGCCGGGGCCGCGGCCAGGTGGATTGGGGTGCGGTCCGGGAGCAGTTCGCCGCCGGTGTTATCAATTTCCTCACCTTCCGCCCGGTTTTTCGCTTGAGATTCTGGCCCAGCCTGTTCCACGGTTTCATCGGCTGGGCCTTCATTTATTATCTGCTGGTCAATCTGGTGGATGTCATCCGGGGTTTTATCCCGGGATTTGATATTCCCGGCACCGTGGGGGGCGTTTACCGCCTCCTGGCGGACATTCTCAGCGTGCTTGCCCTGGCAGGCATTGTGTATATGGTAATTCGCCGCTTCCTGGCCCGTTCTCCGCAGCTCACTGCCAGGGAAGAGGTGCTGCTTAGCCCCAAGGCGCGCGCCGGCATCCGCCGCGACTCGGCTGTGGTCGCCGGTTTCATCTTCGTCCATATCGGCTCTCGCTTCCTGGGCGAAGCGGTCCGGGTAGCCGCATCCGGCTCCGGCGATGCCTGGATGCCCTTCGCCACTGCGGCCTCTGTGCTGTTCCGGCCCCTCAGCCTGGGGACGCAGGTCGTGTTCGAGCATATCTTCTTCTGGGGCGCGTTGGGAACCATCCTGGCCTTTATTCCATATTTCCTGTATTCAAAGCACCTGCACCTGATCTTCACCCCCCTGAACTATATGTTCAAACCCCGCCGGCGTTCGATGGGAGAGCTGGAAAAGCTCGATTTTGAGGACGAGAGCATCGAGCAGTTCGGCGCCAGCAAGCTGGAAGACCTGGGTTGGGAGCAGATCATGGATGCATACGCCTGCATCATGTGCTACCGCTGCCAGCAGGTCTGCCCGGCTTATAACACCGGAAAAGTGCTCTCGCCGGCTGCGCTGGAGATCAATAAGCGCTATTATCTGAACGCGGAAGGAGCGCGCCTGGCGCGGGGCGAGGCCAGTTCGATGAACCTGACCGAATTCGCCATCACGCCCGAGGCAATCTGGGCCTGTACGGCTTGCGGGGCCTGCGTGGATATCTGCCCGGTGGGCAACGAGCCCATGCGGGATATTCTCGACATCCGGCGCGGGCTGGTGCTGATGGAAAACGAATTCCCCAGGCAGCTCCAGGCCGCCTTCCGCGGCATGGAGCGCAGCCTGAACCCCTGGAGCGTGCCCCAGTCCGAGCGCATGAAATGGGCGGAGGGCTGCAATGTGCCCACCATCGAGCAGAATCCCGAGCCGGAGCTTCTCTGGTGGGTGGGCTGCGCGCCCGCTACCGACGCCCGCGCTCAGAAGACCGCCCAGGCCTTCGCCGAGATTTTGAATACCGCGGGGGTGAACTACGCCGTGCTGGGCCAGAATGAGCAGTGCACCGGCGATTCGGCCCGCCGCGCCGGTAAGGAGGACCTGTTCTACGAGCTGGCAAGCGCCAATGTGGAGATGTTGAATGAGGTGGCCCCCAAACGGATCGTCACCACCTGCCCTCACTGCCTGCATACGATTAAAAACGAGTACCCGGCATTCGGCGGCAGCTACAATGTTATCCACCATACCCAGTTAATTAACGAGCTGGTTGGGGCGGGAAAGATCCGCCTGCAGGAGGACAGCCTGGGTAAGCTCACCTACCACGACCCCTGCTACCTCGGCAGGCAGAACGGCATCCTGGACGCCCCGCGGCAGGTGCTGCAGGGCGCCTCCGGTGAATTTGTCGAGCTGCCGCGCAGCGGGCGCCAGTCTTTCTGCTGTGGAGCCGGCGGCGCGCAGATGTGGAAAGAGGAGGAAGAGGGCGACGAACGGGTCAGCGCAGCCCGGTTTAAGGAAGCCCAATCCGCAGGCGCCGATACGCTTGCGGTCGGCTGCCCCTTCTGCATGGTGATGCTGAACGACGCCAAGAAGGACGCCGGCAGCGAGATGCAGGTGCTGGACGTGGCCGAGATCGTGGCCGCGCAGCTGAAAAAGTAAGCGCCGGGAGCGCCGGACCGCCAGTTTTATCAACCAGACAGGAAATCGCAGGCGCCTGTCTGGTTTTTTCTCTCAAGGAGGCTTTTTTGCGCAGCGAAACGGAGATGCTCGAGCTGATCCTGGATACTGCCCGGGAGGATGAGCGCATCCGGGCGGTGATGATGAACGGCTCGCGAGCCGTTTCCGCCTCGCGGGGCGATATTTTCCAGGATTTTGATATCGTCTACTTCGTCACAGAGCGGGCGCCCTTCATCCATAATCTGGAGTGGATCCGGCGCTTCGGAGAGCTGATGATCCTGCAGCTCCCGGACGAAATGCAGGAACCGCCTCCAGAAGATGCTCCCGGTTATGCCTACCTGATGCAGTTCGCCGACGGCAACCGCATTGATCTGACCATTTTTCCCATCTCCAGGCTTGCGGAGCTTGAGAAGGACAGCCAGAGCCTCCTGCTGCTGGATAAAGACGGTCTCTTCGGCAGGCTCGACCCTCCCAGCGATGCCGGCTACCTGCCCTCGCCCCCGACCGCGAAACAGTTTGCCGACTGCGTAAATGAGTTCTGGTGGGTGTGCGCTTACGTGGCCAAAGGTCTGTGGCGGGAGGAAATCCTCTATGCAAAGGCCGCGTTTGAGATCGTCCGGGAGGAATTATTGGAGATGCTGGTGTGGTATACGGGGGTTCGGACCGGATTTTCGGTCAGCCCCGGAAAATTCGGCAGGCGCCTGCCGGAGCTGCTCGAACCGGAGCTGAAGACGCTGCTTCTCAAGACCTACGCCGGCGCCGGCATAGACGAAACCTGGGAGGCGCTGTTTTGCATGTGCGCTCTTTTCCGCCGGGCGGCGCTTGAGGTCGCCGGGCAATTCGGTTTTGACTATCCCTATGGGGATGACGAGCGGGTCAGCGCCCACCTGCGGCACGTGCGGCGCCTGCCGAAGAATGCCCGGCAGATGTACTGAACCTGGAGCCCCCGGCCGGTGCAGCCCTATGCACAAAACTTGCTCTTTCAGGATTGGTTCTAAATCCAATCATTGGGATGAACTTTAGTATAATGAAATGAAAGCCAGTGGCGCTGCCATCCGTTCCTGGGAGGAGGCTGAATGACGGATGTAGTTGGTACGTACGCGGATATTTCCCTGGATGTGCAAGACATTTTAAAAGATTACCAGACGGGCTATGCCAGCCGGCAGGCCAGCTATGCCGGGCGGCGAGAGGTGATGGCTGGCAAAGCAAAGTTCGGCATTTTCGGCGACGGAAAGGAGCTTCCGCAGCTGGCGCTGGCGCGCGTCTTCCGCCCCGGCGACTGGCGTTCCGGTTACTACCGCGACCAGACGCTGATGTTTGCCCTCGGCGTCCATACCCTGGACGAGTTTTTCGCCCAGCTCTATGCCCACGCCGACGTGGAGCACGAGCCGGCCACCGGGGGACGGGCGATGAACGCTCATTTTGCCACCCGCACCCTGAACCTCGATGGAAGCTGGAAAGCTCAGGCCGAGATGATGAACTCGTCGGCCGATGTATCGCCTACGGGCTCGCAGATGCCGCGCCTGGTGGGCCTGGCTTATGCCTCCCGCCTGTACCGGGAGGTCGAGGCGCTGAAAAGTTTCGCCCAATTTTCGAAGAACGGGGAGGAAGTCGCTTTCGGGACGATTGGCAACGCCTCCACCGCCGAGGGGATGTTCTGGGAGGCGCTCAACGCCATCGGCGTGCTCCGGGCGCCGGCTGTGATCACCATCTACGATGACGAGTACGGCATCTCCGTCTCCAATGAGCACCAGATGTTGAAGTGCGATCTCTCCGAGCTGCTGCAGGGATTTCGCCGGGCGCCGGGAGACCAGGAGGGCTACGACCTTTACACGGTGCGAGGCTGGGATTATCCGGCCCTGCTGGAGGCTTACCGCACCGCCGTGGAGACCGCGCGCCGGGAGCACGTCCCGGCCATCCTGCACATCGTTGAACTGACGCAGCCCCAGGGCCATTCCACCTCGGGCAGCCACGAGCGCTATAAGTCAAAGGAGCGCCTGGAATGGGAGGCCGGGTACGACTGCCTGGCGAGGTTCCGCGCCTGGATTATCGAACAGAAGCTCGCCTCTGCGGATGAGCTGGATGCGCTGGAGAAGGAGGCGCGCCAGGAGGTGGAGGCGGCGCGCCGGCGCGCCTGGGCGGCTTTCACCGGCCCTATTTTGGACGAACGGAAAGAGGCCCTCTCGCTGCTGCAGGCGCTGGAGGCGGGCTCTTCCCAGGCGGAGAATGTGCGGCGCGTGCGCGAGCGGCTGGCAGGTTTGCCCAACCCGCTGCGCAGGGATATTCACACTGCGGTGCACCAGGCGCTGGTCCAGGTCCGCGCCGAAGAAAGCGGGCCTCGCCGCAGCCTGATCGCCTGGAAGAAAGAGCAGGAGGCCCTTGCGGTGCGGCGCTACAGCTCGCACCTGTACCTGCAGTCCGGCAGGCCCGCGCTGAAAGCGCCGCGGATCGACCCTCTCTACTCCGGCAGTTCCCGCGAGGTCCACGGTTTCGAGGTCCTCAACGCCTGTTTCGACGCGGCCTTCGCGCGTGAGCCCCGCCTCGTCGCTTTTGGGGAAGATGTGGGCCGCCTGGGTGACGTCAACCAGGGATTCAAAGGCCTGCAGGAGAAATACGGCGAGCTGAGGGTATCCGACACGGGCATTCGCGAGGTCACGATCATGGGGCAGGCGATTGGCCTGGCGCTGCGCGGCCTGCGCCCCATCGCCGAGATCCAATACCTGGACTACCTGCTCTACGCCCTGCAGATTCTCTCGGATGACCTGGCGACCCTGCACTGGCGCACGGCCGGCGGGCAGAGCGCCCCGGTGATCGTGCGCACGCGCGGCCACCGCCTGGAAGGGATCTGGCATTCCGGGTCTCTCATGGCGGGCATCCTGCATCTGGTGCGCGGTATGTACGTGCTGACCCCCCGCAATATGACCCAGGCTGCCGGGTTTTACAACACCCTGCTGCTCTCGGATGACCCGGCCCTGGTGGTGGAAGTGCTGAACGGCTACCGGGTGCGCGAACGGCTGCCGGATAATATTAGCGAATTCACCGTACCTCTCGGCGTTCCCGAAGTCCTGCGCCCGGGTACGGACGTCACCCTGGTCACGTACGGCGCCTGCTGCCGCATCGTTTTAGAAGCGGCAGAAAATCTGAGCCGCGTCGGGATCGAGGCCGAAGTCATTGATGTTCAGTCCCTGCTGCCCTTCGACCTGGAGGGGAAGATCCTCGACTCGCTAAAGAAGACGAACCGCATTGTCTTCATCGATGAAGATGTCCCCGGAGGCACGACCGCCTATATGCTCCAGGAGGTGATCGAAAAACAGGGCGGCTATTACTGGCTGGACTCGGAGCCGCGCACGCTGCCGGGCGAGACACACCGCCCCGCCTACGGCTCCGACGGGGATTACTGGTCCAAACCGAATGCGGAGACCGTGTTCAAAACCGTGTATGAGTTGATGCACGAAGTAGATCCAGCGGAATATCCACTTTACGACCAATAGGAGAACAGATGCCTACCCAAGTGATCATGCCCCAGCTCGGTGAATCCGTCGTAGAAGGGACTATCACTCGCTGGTTGAAGCAGAAAGGCGAGCGGGTGGAGGAATACGAGCCCCTCCTGGAAGTGAACACCGATAAAGTCGATTCGGAAATCCCGAGCCCGGTCTCAGGCACGGTGCTGGAAATCCTGGTCCCGGCTGATACGACGGTGCGTGCGGGCGAAGTGCTGGCCTGGATTGGCGAGCCGGGCGAGCCGCTGCAGGGGAACGGGAATGGCAAAGAGGAGACGCCTGGGGAGACCGCCGCCGAGGTAGCCCCGCAGGCCGAAGCGCCGGCCTCGGCGGACGCCATGCAAACCGGCGCCCCGGCCGCGCCTCAGGCGTCCGGTCGTGAAGGCGGGCGGGGGTTCATCTCTCCGGTGGTGGCCCGCATCGCCGCCGAGCACAACCTGGATCTCTCCGTGATGCAGGGCACCGGACAGGGCGGGCGCATTACGAAAAAGGACGTCCTGGCTTTCCTCGAGGAACAGGAAAAAACAGGGGCTGCCCCGGCCCCCGCGCGGGTGGAACTGGAACCTGCGGCCCCGGCCCCGCAGCCGGCCCCGGCTTACACCGCCCCACCCGAGACCAGCCCTGCCGCCCTGCCGGGCGAGCTGCTCCCCCATTCTCCGGTCCGCCGGGCCATCGCCGAACATATGGTGCTCAGCAAGCGCACTTCGCCTCATGTGACCACAGTCTTCGAGGTAGACCTGAGCCGGGTCGTCGCGCACCGGGAGGCCCATAAGGCCGCCTTTGCCCGAGATGGGGTGAACCTGACCTATACCGCCTACCTGATCTCTGCCGCCGTCTCCGCCCTCAAGGCCTACCCGGCGGTCAATTCATCCTGGAGTGAGGAAGGATTGATCCTGCACCGGGAGATCAATTTTGGGATGGCGGTCGCGTTGGGAGAGGGCGGGCTGATCGTTCCGGTGATTAAAAACGCCGACAGCCTCTCGCTGCTGGGCCTGGCGCGGACGATCAACGACCTGGCGAACCGCGCCCGGGCGCGCCAGCTGCGCCCGGAGGAGGTGAAAGGCGGGACCTTTACCCTCACCAATCACGGCACCAGCGGCTCCCTCTTCGCCACCCCGATTATCAACCAGCCCCAATGCGCCATTCTGGGGGCCGGGGCGATCCAGAAGCGGGCGGTTGTGGTCACTGTGGATAGGGTGGACGCGATCGCCATTCGCCCGATGGTCTATCTATCCCTGACCTTTGATCACCGCATCCTGGATGGGGCGGCTGCAGATCACTTCCTGGGGAAAGTGGTAGAATCGCTGCAGAATTGGACCTGACACAGGGCGGAACAGGGGAGGTAGAGGCCGCCTGCCCCGGCCTCTACCTCCCCAGAATCACGCGATACCCGGAATTAGGAGAAAATAATGAGCGAGTATGATGTGATTGTCATCGGCGCGGGGCCGGCCGGATATGTCTGTGCTATTCGCGCCTCACAGCTCGGTCTGAAGTCCGCAGTGGTGGATAAGCAGTGGCTGGGAGGCGTCTGCCTGAACGTGGGTTGTATCCCCTCCAAAGCGCTTTTGAAGAATGCCGATGTGGCTCACCTGCTGCGAGAGCGCGGCAAAGAATTCGGTTTTTCCTTCGATAACCTGCAGCTTGATTTTGGTGCCGCAGTCCGCCGCAGCCGTGAAGTGTCCGACAGGCAGACCAAAGGCGTGAATTTCCTGATGCGCAAAAATAATATTGACGTCCACATGGGCGAGGCGAAGCTGACCGCAAAAGATAATGTGCGCGTCACGGCTGAGGATGGGAAAACCCAGGATCTAAAAGGGAAAAACATCGTCATTGCCACCGGGGCCAGCGTGGCTTACCCGAAAAGCTGGACGGTGGACAAAGAAAAAGTAGTGACCTACTACGAGGCCATCCTACAGGAGAAGCTGCCAAAATCGGTGATTGTGATCGGCGGCGGCGCCATTGGGGTCGAATTTTCCACCCTCTGGAACGCCTACGGCTCCGAAGTCACCATCGTCGAGATGCTCCCGCACCTGCTTCCCAATGAAGAGGAGGAGATCGGAAAAGAGCTGGCGAAACAGTTCACCAAACGCAAGATGAAAGTCCTGGCGGGCACGCGAGTGAATACCATTGAGACGACCGAGAACGGCGTGCGCGTCTCGGTGTCCGGCGAGAAAGGCGACCAGACTCTGGAAGCCGAACAGGCCCTGGTGGCGATTGGTTTCAGCCCCAACAGCCGCGGGCTGGGCCTGGAAGAGGTCGGGGTGAATGTGAGCGAGCGCGGCGCGGTCGAAATTGACGAGCGCATGGCGACCAACGTGCCCGGGATCTGGGCCATCGGCGACGTGACTGCCAAGCTGATGCTGGCTCACGTCGGCTCGGCCCAGGGCATCGTCTGCGCCGAGAATATCGCCGGGGCTGAGACCATTACCCTGGATTACGAGATGATGCCGCGCGCGACTTTCAGCAACCCGAACGTGGCCTCCTTCGGTATCACCGAAGCCCAGGCGAAGGAACGCGGGTACGACGTGAAGGTCGGGCGCTTCAATTTTATGCCAAACGGTAAAGCCCGCGGCATCGGCGAGACGGTTGGCTGGGTTAAGCTGGTCACCGATGCAAAATACGGCGAAATCCTGGGCGCGCATATGATCGGCCCGGAAGTGACCGAGCTGCTGCCCGAGCTGACCCTCGCCCAGATGATGGAGCTCACGGCTGAAGAGATCGCCCGCAACGTTCACGCTCATCCCACCCTGAGCGAAGTGCTCATGGAGGCTGCTTCCGACGCGGCAGGCCATCTGATCCATGCCTGAAAAAGTCCTGTGAGGTTGAAGGCGGCAGAATCTGAACTCTGCCGCCCTCAACCATTTCCCATCCTCGGGATGACCTCCCGAATAAGCGAAAAGGCGCATCCAGAAAGGAAATCTTATGTTCGATCCCCGCGTTGACAAACTGGCTGAAATGCTGGTCAACTATTCTGTAGCAGTGAAACCAGGGGATAAAGTTTTGATTCAGGGTTCCAGCACGGCAAACCCTCTCATCAAAGCGGTCTATACCCATACCCTGATGGCGGGCGGCAACCCATGGGTGGTTTCCTCTTTTCCTGAGCAGGCCGAGATTTTTTACCGCTGTGCGAGCGACCAGCAGCTCGAATATGTGCCCGAGCCGATCCGGCTGGCATACGAAACATTTGATTGCCGCATCGTGTTTATCGCCGATGAAAACACAAAAGCGCTGACCAACATCGACCCATCGCGCATGGCTCTGCGCCAGCGGGCCACCGCGGAGTTGAACCGCCTCTACCTGGAGCGGGCGGCGCGTAAAGAGCTGCGCTGGGCGCTCAGCCTGTTCCCGACGCCGGCCCATGCCCAGGACGCCGAGATGAGCCTGAGCGAATATGAAGATTTTGTCTATAACGCCTGCATGCCCGACCCGGACGATCCTGTGGGCTACTGGCGGCGGGTTTCGCAGCGGCAGGAGCGCATCATCGAGTGGCTAAAGGGGAAGAAAGAGGTGCATGTCACCGGTCCGGAAACCGACCTGCGCCTGCGCATTGATGGGCGCACTTTCATTAACTGCGACTGCCATGAGAACGTGCCGGACGGGGAGATTTTCACCGGGCCGGTAGAGGACAGCGTCGAGGGGCAGGTTTATTTCTCCTACCCGACCCTGTTCGGCGGCAGGCTGGTCGAAGGCGTGCGCCTGTGGTTCGAGAAAGGCAAGGTGGTCAAGGCAACCGCCGAGAAGAACGAAGATTTCCTGTTGAAAACCCTGGATACCGACGAAGGTTCTCGCTATGTGGGTGAGTTCGCAATCGGGACCAATGAGGGCATCCAGCGGTTCACCGGTGAGATCCTGTTCGATGAAAAGATCGGCGGCAGCTTCCACATGGCCCTGGGGGAAGGCTACCCCGAGTCGGGCAGCAAGAACCAGTCCGGGCTGCATTGGGATATGATCTGCGATTTGAGAAATGGGGGCGAGATCCGGGTGGAT
>JAEWYL010000083.1 GCA_023395675.1 Chloroflexota bacterium
CAGTCGGCGTGCAGGGCGCCAGCAGCCTGTAAGGTCCTGCGGGTCAGGCGCGCCATCAGCGGGGTGGAGGGGGCGTGCAGGGTAAAGTCATTCCCCCACACGGAGACCAGCAGGGGCTGTTCGAGCCAGGCCTGGGCCGCGAGCATGCCCTCATAAGGGATACGCATGGCGTGCACCAGGTCGGGCTTTACCCGCGCGCTGATTTCGGCCAGGCGTTCCGCGGCTCGCCTCAGGGTCAGCGGGCCCAGCCACTGGCGCAGGGCGGTGCGCAGGCGGATGGTGGACGACCCCCAGGGGCCTGGCGCGCGAGTTCTGCCTGGATTTCCCCGGTTCTCACCCTTCAAGCCGCTGAAGGCGACGTCCAGCACATGCAGCGAGTCCAGCTCCAGCGCGGGGCGGCAGGGAAATGTAGATACCAGGTGCACTTCGGCCCCCTGCTCCACAAAATAACCGATCCAGTTCAGGGCAATCGCCGAGCGCCCGTCGGCCACAAAGAGCAGCTTCAACGTGTCTCCTCTATTCTCTACAGGTGGGCTCAAGCGGCCTGCACGCCGCCTTCGGGCAGCTCGCCGCGCTGGGGTACGAGAATCTTCACCGCCTGGGGCAGGACGCTGATCTCCACGTCCTGGCTTTCGAGGATCTCCCCGTCCACCTGCACCATCTGCGGGGGATCAGAGTGGACCTCCACGCGGCGCACCTGCCAGTGCTGCAGCGCAGGCCTGGTCTCGCTCCCCCCCATTACGCTGGCAGCCAGGGCCACCAGGGCCGGAAGATCCGAGCGGGTTACGACCACGACATCCAGGAGGCCGTCGCTGACGTCAATCTCGGGGACCAGGAACAGCCCCTGCGCGCCCATCGTCCCGGAATTGGCGATAATGCAGGCCAGGCCCTGGGTTTCCACCTGCTCTCCGTCCAGGTTCAGGCGGTAGCGCGCCACCGGCGGGTCGGCGATGGACTGCAGGGCCGAGAAAGCATAAGCCAGCACGCCGATGCGGTCTTTCAACTCCCGCTTCGCGCCCTCCACCATTTCGGCCTCGAAACCGAGACTGGCGCGCAGCAAAAATGCCCGGCCCTCGGATTCCGCCTGCCCCTGCTCCGCCTTGAAGCGGCCCATATCCACGCTGCGGTGGATGGCCTCGGGGTTAATGAGCAGGGCGCAGGCCGCAGTCAGGTCGGAAGGGATCCCCAGCTCGACCGCCATCACGTTGGCGGTCCCGCCCGGCAGAATTGCCAAGGGGACCGCGCTCCCGATCAGGCCCGTGGCTACCTCCGCCACGGTGCCGTCGCCTCCGTTGACAGCCACCAGCTCCACCCCGGCGTCAAGCGCCTCCCGGGCCAGCTCCTGCCCGTCCCCCGCTTTTTTGGTGATGGACACATCCCAATCAATCTTCGCTTCGGAAAAAGCCGCGTTCAGTTCTTTCAAGATCGGCTGGTCCTGACCGGCAGCCGGGTTGATAATTACCTGGACCCGTTTGGGCAGCTCCCGCTGTTCCGGTCCTTTTCCGGTAGGAGGGCGGCGCACCGCTCCCCCTTCTTCTCCCGCCTTTTTTCCACCAGCCTCGGATGGTTCCTGCATGGCTGCCATCTCCCTTAACACCAATCGAACGTTAACCCAGGGGATTGGAGGCGGGCCGGTTCAGCCATCTTGCCCGGCCGGCCGGAGAGCCGGGCACTTCAGGAGCAGGGCCTGCTCCACTGCCCGGGCAAAAATACCCGCCATCACCTCAAAGTTCACCTCGTCAGACACAATGCGAAAGGATTCGGCCCCCATCTTCCGCAGGCGCGCCGGATCGGTGAGGGCCTGCGCAAGCGCGTGGTTGAGCGCTTCCTGGCTGCCGGGCTGCACCTGCCAGCCGTTCCCGGGGCGCACCAGGTCGGCCTGCGTCCCGTCCCCCTCGGCGACGATGACAGGCAGCCCGTGGGCCATCGCTTCGTGGACCGCCAGCCCGCCGGTCCCCGGCAGGACGAAGAGGTCGGACCTCGCGAAATGGGGGCGCAGCGCCTCACCCCGCAGAGCGCCGGGGAAGCGAGCCCGGGGATAGACCTGCCGGGCAGCCTGCTCCAGCTCGTCCCGCGCCGGTCCATCCCCGATCACGGTCAGCTCGGGCTGGCGTTCCTGGGTCAGGGAGGCGCAGGCGCGCAGCAGGAGGTCCACCCGCTTGCGCGCCTGCAGGCGTCCGACGAAGAGCACCCTGGGGGGGCCATCGAAGGCGGCGGAACGGGAAGGGGGCGGGGTGGAAGGGCGCGGGGTGGCCGCGTTGGGGGCGACGAACACCTGCTCAGGCCGGTATCCCAGCCGGCAGTATTCCTCAGCGCCCTGGCGGCTGTAGGCGATCATGACGTCGAAGGCGCGCAGGAAGCGCAGCCGGCCCGGCATCCGCAGCGACTGCAGCTTTCCGGCTCCTTGCGGGAGGCCCAACCCCCAGCCGATCACCGGGCGGCGGCGGGCGCGCATCCAGCCCAGGGCGCGCCAGGTGCTGAGGTTGCGGGAGTTCGCCTCGACCACCAGGGCGTCTGGCTCCCATTCCCGCAGCCAGTTCAGCAGGTTCGCCTGCCAGCAGAGGTATAACGGCGAGCGGGTACTGCCAAGGTGCAGGTTGCGGGCGGGGTAGTAGCGGGCGCGCTCCAGCTTCTCGGCAGGGATGACAGCCTCCTCCGCAAGCGGCTGCCCGGCAAATACGCTCAGGCCGCCCTCGAATGCCGCGGCCAGGTGATCGAAAAAGGGGGCCCGGTAGGCAGGCAGCACGCGCTGCTGCAGGCCCAGCCGGATCGGTTTTTGCTGCATGGGGCCATTATACTTGAGGCCGGAACCTTTCCCCCATCCCCGCAGATTGCAGGGTGCACGAAAAGTTAGTGAAGGGGTAATGTGTGCGTGGCGGTCTGGCACAGGCAAGGCCACGCATAACCCCCTTTTTTACGACTTTTGGGTGCTCCCATAGTGTACGAAATACACGTCTCGCGGCTGGTTCGGGACTGCCTTAGCAGGCGGGCCAATTTTAGGACGGTTTTCAGGTTTTGGCCGCTTCTTCACCGAACCCTACCACGTAAGCTTTCCAGTCAAGATCCTCCACCCTCGTCACGGGCGGGAACCCGGGCTGCATCCTGCACAGCCGGTAGCCGGCCTCCCCGGCGGCTTCCCACACCGCATGGGCCGCCTGCGGGCCGTGCAGCTCAATCAGCAGGAGCGGGCGGGCCTCGCGCAGCAGCCTGTGCATCCCTTTCACCGCCAGCACTTCTCCGCCCTCAATATCCATTTTCAGCACCTGGGGAGCGGGGTTGCCCCTGTCATAGACAAATTCGTCCAGCGACAGGCCGGTCACACTCACTTCTCCCGGGTAGTGGACCTCCTCCCGCCCGGAGGAGCCTTCGGCTTTGCCCATCCCGCCGGATGGCCCGATCAGGAACCGCACCGTCCGGGCGGTGTCAATCACGGCGCCGGCGCAAACGCTCACCCGAGTCTGCAGCCCGTTGCGGGAAATGTTCGCCCTCAACCGCGCGACGTTGTCCGGCAGGGCCTCGAAGGCGAAAACCTGCCCTTTTTCCCCCACGTGGCGGGCCAGCAGCAGGCTGATGTAGCCGATATTCGCCCCGACATCGTAGGCCACCATTCCCGGGGCGACCAGTTCCTGCACCGCCTGCTGAAGCTCGGGCTCATAGGTGCCGAGCCAGTAATCCTTCTCCGCCTGCAGGTCCAGCTCGAGCTCCATGCCGCTCAGGCCGCCGGCTGCGACCCGCACCGGCGTCTTCCCGCGGGGCGCGGCCTGGTTCAGGCCGGCTCGCAGCAGCCGCGCCAGCGGGCCCAATCGGTAAATGGCGCGTTTGACCGGCATCGGCAGCAGGCGCGCCGCCAGCGCGGCCAGGGAGAGCAGGGCTGATTTCACAATTCTCATAGGTTCAGGGCTTCCAGATAGCCGGTTAGCATTTGGTCCAGGCCGAAGGCCTCTTCGGCTCTCCGGCGCGCCCCGCGGCGGAACGTTTCCTGGGAGGCGAGGATCTCAAGCCCCGCCTCCACCAGGGAGGGGATATCCGGGGGCTCCAGGCGCCAGGCGTCCCCCCCGTAAGGGACCACCCGCCCGGCGAAGCCGGTGACCAGCTCGGACAGGGCGCCGGTGTCGAAGGCGGCCACCGGCAGCCCGCAGGCCATGGCCTCCAGCACGGAGTTTGGGCAGGCAGGGTGCAGGTCGGCCGAGTACAGAAAGTGCGCCGAGCGGTCGAGCTCGGGGATCTGTTCCGGGGGTGCCGGGCCAAACCAGATGGCAGGGGTCTGAGATTTTCCCTCCCAACTGCGCTGCAGCTCGGGAGATGCCCGGCCCACGATCATCAGCTCAACCCCACCGGGGAAGAGGCCGGGTGCAGATGCAGCCAGGCGTTCCGACAACCCCCCGGCGAGGCTGAAAGCGGCCTCCAGGCCCAGCTCATAGCCCCCCATCAGGCTGCCCTCCACCAGCAGGATTCTGCAGCGGTCGCCGGGTCGGGCGTGCGGGCCCTCGGGAGAATAAGCGGTAAGATCCACGCCGTTATAGACTACGCTGGTGCTGCCGGGTGCAGGCCCGTACACGCGCTCCCACCAGGACTGTGAAAACCGGCTCTGGTAAACGATGTGGCCTGCCAGCCGGGAGCGGATCAGCGATAATATGAAGTTGCCGTATTCGGAGCGCAGATAGTGGCGCAGGCCCGTGCTCCGGCCTGCCCGGTGGAGCCAGTTCATCCCGTTCAGGCGCTGGACGATGCGCGCCCCGCGGCGCCTGGCGTTCCACAACCCGGCAATATCCCGCGTCCCGCCGATCACCAGCACCGCACTGCAGGAGGCCTCCCGCGGGTCGTGGCAGACCCGGACGCCGCGGGCGGCCAGCCCGGCTTCCAGCCGGCGCCGGAACGAAACCATCCCGCCCACTCCGGTAACTTTCGGGACGATGCAGACAGCCGGGCCGTTCAAGGCTCTCGCTTCCCGATGCAGCGCGCCGGGTTGCCGGCCCAGATTTCCCATTCGCCGGTGGACTGCAGCAGCACGGCGTTGGCACCGACCACCGTGCCGCGCCCCACGCGCAGCACCCCCTCTTTGCAGAGCACCTTCGACCCGGGCGACAGGATTACGTCATCCTCGAGGGCGACGCCCTCGAACAGGGAGCGGCTCATGGGACGGTAGATATCCGCGCGCCCGACCCCGGCTCCGGGGTAAATTTTCACCCGGTCGCCGATGGTGGTGCTAGAGTGAATCACCACTCCAAACCCGCCGTGAGCCAGCTCGAAATCGCGGCCGATGCGGACGGAGCGCGGGATCTCAACCCCCAAAAGCTTTAACAGGTAATAAGCCGGTCTCCCCAGGAGAGGCCGGGAGCGGGCATAGACCAGCGCCGTGTAAAAATCGCGGCTCATACTCAGGCCTGCATCAGCCTTGAAAATTCAGTACGGCGGCTGCGATGCGCTCGGCGGCGTGCCCGTCGCCGTAGGGGTTCACCGCCTGCGCCATACTGGCGTGCGCTTCCGGGTCGTCCAGCAGGCGGGCGGCCTCGGCGAAGATGCGCTCCGGATCGGCCCCCACCAGCCGTACGGTACCGGCTTCTACCCCTTCCGGGCGCTCCGTGACTTCACGCAGCACCAGGACCGGGACTCCCAGCCCGGGTGCTTCTTCCTGGATGCCGCCGGAGTCGGTCAGCACCAGGGTCGCGCGCTTCATTAACTGCACCAGCGGCAGGTAATCCAGCGGGGGCAGCAGGGTCACATGGGGTATGCCGGACAGCAGGCGCTTCACCGGCTCCTGCACGTTGGGGTTCAGGTGCACGGGATAGACAAACTGCACCGCGCCGCAGTAGGTCTCCGCCAGCCTGCGGATCGCGAGGCAGATATTCTCCAGCGGGGCTCCGAAATTCTCCCGGCGGTGGGCGGTGATCAGCACCAGGCGGGGGGCTCCAGCGCCGTTCAGCCCGAGACGGCGGAATAACCTCTCGATCTCCGCCGTAGGGGGCAGGCCTGCCACGGACTGCAGGGCATCAATAACCGGGTTTCCGGTCAGGATCACTTGTTCGGCGGGAATATTTTCTCGCAAGAGGTTGGCGCGCGCCCATTCTGTGGGGGCGAAATGCAGGTCCGCGACGACCCCCGCCACCCGGCGGTTGATTTCCTCCGGAAAGGGCTGCCGCTTATCGCCGGTGCGCAACCCCGCCTCCACGTGCCCGACGCGGATGCCGTGATAGTAAGCCAGCAGCGCAGCGGACATCACCGTGGTCGTATCACCCTGCACCAGGACCCAATCGGGCTTGAGGTCCGCCAGCACCGGGTCCAAAGCGGTGAAGACCGAAGCTGTCAGCGCGGCCAGCGACTGGTTTGGGCGCATCAGGTCCAGGTCCACCTGAGGGACGATACCGAACAGGTTCAACACCTGGTCCAGCATCTGCCGGTGCTGGGCGGTGACGCAGACGAGCGATTCCACGCCCGTCGCGCGTTCCAGGGCCCGGACCACGGGCGCCATCTTCACGGCTTCGGGCCGCGTGCCAAAGATCGATAATACTCTCAATGCGGGCATGAGGCTGTCTTGCTCCTTTCAAGCTTACCGATTATGCCACAAGATGCGGGTTGGTGAAAGGAAACCGGCGCGCGCATGGCGGCGGACTGCAAGGCTCCAGGCACTTTTTCGCCCGTATGGAGCCTGTACGGGCGAGGGTTCTATGCCTGTTTTGGAAGCTGTCAGCCCTGAAAGTGCCCAACACCTGGTTGCCGCGTACGCAGACACCTGCATATCTTAAAATTTCTTAAAAATACTACTTGACATTGAACAGTTGTTCTGCTAAGATTATTCTTAGAACGTATGAACTGTTTTTTGGATTTATCATGGGAGAGGCAGTGATGATGGCCCGACAGCGTGCAAAAGGTTTGAGCGAGAGGCAGGTCCGGATTTTGGAAACGTTGGAGCGCTTCCAGACTCAGAATGGTTACCCGCCTTCCATTCGTGAGATCTGCGAGAAGACCAATATTTCCTCCACCTCTGTGGTCAATTATTATCTCAATCAACTGGAAGAGTCCGGATATATCGAGCGTGACGGGCGCGTCTCACGCGGCATTCGCCTGCTGAAACCGCTTTCCGAGATCACGCGCGATATCGCGGCTCCGGTCGCCTCCGCGGTCAAGGGTACGGCTGAAGCTGTACGCCAGGCGATCGAGGATGTGCTTCACATCCCGGTCATGGGCCGCATTGTCGCCGGTGAGCCGATGCCGGTTCCCCCCTCCGACTTCTCCTATTACGACGCCGACAGCATGGTGGACATTGCCCGCAGCCTGCTCCCGGCGCGCGAAAAAGGTATCAACGAGCTTTTCGCCCTGGAGGTACAGGGAGACTCGATGATTGATGCCATGGTCAATGACGGGGATATCGTTATCATGAAACCGGCCCGCGAAGCCCGCAACGGCGAGATGGTGGCGGTCTGGCTTACCGACCGGGACGAGACCACTCTGAAGTATTTCTATCTCGAAAACGGCAGGGTGCGGCTCCAGCCGGCAAACCCGACTATGAAGCCGATTTTTGTCGACGACCCCAAGGTAGTTCAGGTACAGGGCAAAGTGGTGATGGTGATCCGCCAGGTCCCCGGTCTGGCTTCCTGAGGTTTTCTTCTCCTCCGACAATGCGCCCAGCGGCCGCGCTCACGAGCGCGGCCGCTGTGTTTGTTAACCGGACTGGTCAGGTGTACCTCGTGCAGGCAGCGATCTGCCGCCCCCTGCGCACAACAAAGCCTCACACGCCGGAATTCAGCCAGTTCTCGATCGTGGTCTCCAGCACACTCAGCGGAATCCCTCCCTGCTGAAGCAGGACATCATGAAATTCGCGCAGATCGAAAGCCTCCCCCAGCCGCTCTTCAGCCTGTTTTCTCAAAGCCCGGATTTTCAGCTCGCCGATCTTATAAGCCAGGGCCTGTCCGGGCCAGGAGATATAGCGGTCCACCTCATTCTCGATGTTCAGCCTCGAGAGGGCGGTATTTTCGGCCATATACTCGATTGCCCTCTGCCGGGACCAGTGAAAATAGTGCAGGCCTGTGTCCACCACCAGACGGCAGGCGCGCCACATTTCGAAGGTCAGGCGGCCAAAATTGCTGTAGGGATCGCGGTAAAAGCCGACTTCCAGCCCAAGACGCTCGGCATACAGGGCCCATCCTTCAATAAAGGCGGTCATATCCCCGAAACGGCGGAAGTTCGGAACCTCGCTCAACTCCATCTGTAAGGCCAGTTGAAGGTGGTGACCGGGCACTGCCTCGTGAAAGGACAGGGCTTCGTATTCGTACAGGGGCCGGCTCTGCAGATCATAGGTGTTTACGTAGAAATAACCGGCCTGAGACAGGTCCCCGGCGGGCGGGAAGTAATAGGCGCTGTACGAGGAGGGGGCAATATGCTCGGGGGTGCGGCGCAGGCCATAAGGTGTGCGCGGGAGGGTCTTAAACAGTCTGGGCAGCTCGCCGTCCATTCTCTTGACGATCCAGGCGGCTTCTTTCAACAGCGCCTCCGGCGTTCCAGCATAAAACCTTTTTTCCGTGCGCAGGAACTGCAGGAAATCCGCGAAGCTGCCGCTGAAATCCACCTCCCGGATAATAGACAACATCTCCTCTCGGATGCGCCGCACCTCCTCCAGGCCGGTGTTGTGCACCTCTTCAGGGGAGAGGTCCAGGCTGGTGTAGCGCCGCACGCAGTGACGGTAAAAAACTTCCCCGTTTGGGAGGGCGGAGGCGCCGCACTCCTTCCGGGCGGCGGGTAGATACTCCCCTTCGATGAATTTCAGAAACTCGCGGAAGGCCGGGATCACCTCCGTCTCGATCAGGTCCAGCCCGGTCTTGCGCAGGAGGCCCGTACGGGCGGAACTGAATGTCTGCGGGAACCGGTCGAAAGGCCGGGCGAAAACACTGGCAGCCGGGTCCGCCTTTATATGCGTCCGCAGAGAACCCGGCAGGCCGCGGAGCGCGTCGACGGCCGGCACCATCCCCGCCTGCATGCCGGCGCGCATTAATTCGATCTGCGAGTGAATATAAGCCGGGACAGCCCGCAGCCGGGAGAGGTAGTGCTCATAATCCAGCTCAGAGGCGAAAGGCGTGACTTCGATCAGGTCGGGCAGGGTGGTATGCGGGCCGAACAGCCGGGTTACAGGCATCAGGTGGAGGCGGAAGTCATGCCCGGCAATCTGGTTATCCAGGACCCATTTGAAAATGTCATAGTTCAGCTGCTCTGAGCCGGGCAGTTCTGCATAGTCAATTTCCTGCAGCTGAGCGAGGAAAGCGCGCGCCTGCTGTGCGGAGCGGTGGTAATCCTGTTCGGAATGTGCGGGCAGCCGGTCGTTGAAGCGGTGGTCTCCATACCAGGTGGCTGTGACGGGGTCGTTTTGCATCCGGAAATCCCACTCCTGGTCGAAGAGCTGGCGGAGCCGGCTTTCCCCACCGGACGCCTGAGCAGCAGTTCCGTTCATGGTTTTTCTCCTTATTTTGGTCGGGGTCCGGGGCAATTGTATCTCATCTTGTGCCGGCGAAGCCTCCCATGCGCCGGTTCTCTGTCCTTTGTGGCAAAGCCTGCGAAAAATGCGCAATCTGCCCGTACCTAAAAAGAATACCGGCGCCCTGTGGAAGAGGCTAAGTTTTCTCGGGTCGTTTCAATCGTTTGTCGGATGTGCCGCGCCTGCGGCTTTGTTATCCTTTGCACAGACAGGAATGGCTCCTGCGGCCGCTGGTTTGAGTAACCTGACCCCAATTTGGGCTGCAAGGCTGGTGTTTTTTACTGGAGACGAAGCGGCCCGGAGGAACGAAAATCTTCCCCGGTTATCCTGATCTCGACCAGGCGGCCGGGGGCAAAATTCCGGGAAATTCCACGTACGTTTTATAAGGAGCAAGAAATGAGCAACTTAGTAAAAGTGATCCTCGTTGTGGTGGTCGGTGGAATGCTGCTCTGTTTGCTGACCGTATCCGCAGGTTTCATGCTGTTCCGTGCAACAGGGACGGTGATCGCCAACCAGATCAATACCGATGTGGTGGAGGCCGGACAGGTGGGAAGCGAGATCTTTGATTATGAAATCCCTGAGGATTTCACTGAGGCGCGCTCTCTCCAGGCAGTCGGCTGTGAGCTGGTTATTTATAACGGCAGCGATGGGCACAGCCATATTTACTTCTTCCAGCTCCCCGGGAGTGTGACTTTTGACCTGGACCAGATCGAGATCGAGTTCCAAAAGGTTCTCCCTGATAACGAGCATGACCGCCGAAATGTCAAAATGGTGGACTCCCATCCGGCGACGATCGCCGGGCAGGAAGTGACCCTGATCGTCTCTGAGGGCGAGGACCATGACGGGGAGCCTTACCGTGAGGTCAGCGCCGTGCTGAAGGGGAAGGGCGGCCAGGCCCTGGTAGTTTTCTCCCGCCCGGTGGCCTCCTGGGATGAAGCGGAGATGGAACAGTTCCTTGCCTCCATTCGTTGATTGTAAAAGCAGCCGTCGCCCCGCCGCGGTACCCCCGCCGTGGCCGCGG
>JAEWYL010000259.1 GCA_023395675.1 Chloroflexota bacterium
CTATGTCGCTAAAGAACGCTCTTAGCCGCGACCGCCTGGCAGCCTGGCAGAGCCGCCGGCGCCTGGGGCGGCTGGCGCGCCAGGTGGCGGAGCAGGAAAAACGCCGGCCCCGCCGCCCGGGGCAGGCTCCGGTGGTGGTGTTCAACGCCTCCACCCGCCTGACCGGACTGAGCCAGAACGCGGCCTTCGCCTTGCTCGCCGCCTGGGGCCTGCGCCTGTCCGGCGCGCCGGTGGTGCACTTCGTCTCGCAGGCGGGGCTGCGGCCCTGCGTGCTCGGCACCAACCGGGAGGATTACACCGCCCCGCCGCCCTGCGAGGGCTGCATCGCCCAGTCGCGCCGCCTGTACAGCCGGGCCGGCGTGTCCTGGTTCGGCTATGAGGAGGACCCGGCCCTGGCCTCCGCCCTGCAGGGCCTGGGGGTGGAGGCGCTGGAGGCCTTCGAGACCGGCCTGCAGCTGCCCGGGCGCAGGCTGGACCTCCCGCTCGGGCGGCTGGCGCTGCCCTCCCTGCGCTGGGCGCTGCGCCGCCACAGCCTGCCCGACGACGAACCCACCCGCTACCTGTACCGGCAGTACATCCTCTCGGCGGCCTCCACGGCGCGCCAGTTCGCCGCCCTGGTCGAGCGCGAGCAGCCGGCGGCGGCGCTGATCTTCAACGGGCTGCTCTACCCCGAGGCGGCTGCCCGGGCCGTGGCCCAGGCATACGGGCTGCCGGTAGTCACCCACGAGGTGGGCATGCAGCGCCTCTCGGCTTTCTTCAGCCGGGGCGAGGCCACCGCCTATCCCATTCACATCCCGGAGAGCTTCGAGCTCACCCCGGCCCAGAACGCCCGGCTGGACGCCTACCTGGAGAACCGCTTCCAGGGGAAGTTCACCATGGCGGGCATCCGCTTCTGGCCCGAGATGCAGGGGCTGGACGAGGCTTTCCTGCGCAAAGCGGCGGGGTTCCGCCAGGTGGTGCCGGTCTTCACCAACGTGGTTTACGACACCAGCCAGGTGCACGCCAACGTGCTCTTCCCGCATATGTTCGCGTGGCTGGAGGCCGTGCTGAAGCTGGTCCGCAGCCACCCGGAGACGCTGTTCGTGCTGCGCGCCCACCCGGACGAGATGCGCCCCGGCTCGAAAAAGCAGAGCCGGGAGAGCGTGCGCGATTGGGTGCGCGCCAACGGGGTGGACAGGCTGGACAACGTGGTCTTTATCGATTCGCAGGAGTACCTCAGCTCGTACGAGCTGGTGGGGCGCTCCAAATTCGTGCTGCTCTACAACTCCTCCATCGGCCTGGAGGCCGCCCTGCTCGGCAAGGCGGTGCTGTGCGGGGGCAGAGCGCGCTATACCCAGTACCCAATGGTATACTTTCCCGCTTCGCAGGAGGATTTCTGCCGCCAGGCGGAGGAACTGCTGCAGGCCGGGGAAATCGAGGTCCCGCCGGAGTTCCGGCGCAACGCCCGGCGCTTCCTGTACTACCAGCTCTACCGCGCCTCGCTGCCCCTGGACCGCTACCTGGAGAGCGCCCCGCGCGCCGGGTTCGTGCAGCTCAGGCCCTTCTCCTGGCAGGACCTGCTGCCCGAAAACTCGCCCGCGCTGCGGGTGATCGTGGAGGGGATTTTGGAAGGGGCGCCCTTCCTGCTGCCCGAAGAGGGCGCCTGAGACCCGGAATTATGGTGGTTGAGCGGGGAGCTTTGGATCCCTGCACTACAGCAAAAAACCTATGACACAAGAAAAAATCGAGATCTTATCCGTCGAGCTGCTCAACCGGGACCGCGACCGGGTCGAGGCCCTGAAACGCCTGGCCCGCTCCCTGGGGCTGGATTTCGGCTGGCACTACCTGCTGGACCTGAGCTGGATCCTGGAGAACCTGGGGCCGGCGCACGGGGGGCGCGTCCTGGACGCGGGCGCGGGCACCGGCCTGCTGCAGTGGTTCCTGGCCCAGGAGGGGGCCGAGGTGTTCAGCGTGGACCGGGGGGACCGCCGCGACCTGCCGCTGCGCTTCCGCCGCCGCTTCCGGGTGGTGGGGCTGCGCCCGCAGGACCTGGCCCCCGCCCGCATCCCCGGCATCACCCGCCGGCGCGACCTGGCGGCCCTGTTCGACCCGCGCCGCGCCCCCGGGCGGGTGGTCTTCTACCACCAGGACCTCAAGACCCTGGCCGATATCCCGGACGCCTCGCTGGACGCGGTGGCGGCCGTCTCGGCCCTGGAGCATAACGACCCCCAGGACCTGCCCCGGGTGGTAGAGGAGCTGATGCGGGTGCTCAAGCCCGGCGGGCGGCTGGTGGCCACCCTGTGCGCCGCCCGGGACGAGGACTGGTACCACACCCCCTCTGCGGGCTGGTGCTACACCGGCGAGAGCCTGCGGCAGCTTTTCGGCCTCCCCGCCGGGACGCCCGACAATTACGAGCAGTACGACCGGCTGTTTGCGGCCCTGAAGGACTGCGCCGAGCTGCGCGATAACCTGGCGCAGTTCTACTCCCGCTCGGGGAACAACGGGATGCCCTGGGGGAAGTGGGACCCGCAGTACCAGCCGGTGGGTGTGTTGAAAATCAAGTGACCGGAGAAGGACAGACATGGCAAACCACGATAACCTTGAACTGACCGGCAGGGTGCAGTCGGCCTTGGCCGAAGCCCTGAACGTGCCCGTGGACCTGATCACCCCGGAGCTGGCCTTCGGCGACCTGCCGCAGTGGGACTCGATGGGCCATATGGAGGTGATGATGCGGCTGGAGGAGCACTTCGGGATCGAGATCAACGCCGACACCATCACCGCCCTGACCAGCCTGCCCGCCATCGCCGCCCACATCGCGGCCCTGGGAGAGAACGGGCATGGAGGCTGAGCGCGCCGGCAGGCTTGAGCTGGCCCCGGCTGCACCCATCCCCGCCCACCTGGTGGGCGAGGTGCAGTCCAAGCTGGCCTACGTGGACGAGCGCATCCTGCGGGCCGAGGTGGCCCCCGGCGGCGACCGCATCTCCCTCACCCTGGAGGGGCGGCCCGACCCCGCCGCCCGGCAGCTCCTGGAGGAGAAGGTGCAGCGGGTGGTGACTACCATGACCCGCGGCGCCATCCAGCCCAAGGTGCAGGTGCTGGAGGACTATTTCACCCGCCCCGCGCCCTACCGCCAGGACCCGACCGCCGCGCTGCTGGCGAGCGGCGATATCTTCCAGGAGGCGGAGGGCATCTACGCCCTGGGCCCGCGCGTGACCGGGCTGATCGAGTATTTCGAGCGGCGTTTCCTGGAACTGGCGGACTCTTTCCAGGCGGCCCCCTACCGCTTTCCCACGCTGATCCCCGCCCGCTACCTGGAGCGGGTGAACTACTTCCGCGCCTTCCCGCACTCGCTTACCTTCGCCACCCACCTGCGGGAGGACCTGGACGCCATTGACGATTTTGCCGCCCACGCGGCCTGCGAGGAGGAGGGGCTGAGCACGCCCCCGGAGAGCTTCGCCCGCATCCAGGCCCTGCTCTCCCCGGCGGTCTGTTACCACCTGTATTTCGCCCTCGCCGACCGGCCCCTGCCCGGCGGGGAGCTGGCTGCCACGGCGGTGGGCAACTGCTTCCGCTACGAAGCCATCAACCTGGCCTCCCTCGAGCGCCTGTGGGACTTCAGCATGCGCGAGGTCATCTTCGTGGGCTCCAAAGACTTCGTGCTGGCGAACCGGGAGCTGGCCCGGGAGCGCATGCGCACCGTCCTGGAGGAGAGCGGGCTGGCGTACCGGGTGGAGAGCGCCAACGACCCCTTCTTTATCGGCGAGTTCCGCAAGCAGGCCGCCTTCCAGACCGCCTTCCAGCTCAAATTCGAGATCCGCGCCCGGCTGCCCTTCAAAGACTCTCAGGCCGGGGCGGGGGACGGGCAGGGGAGCCTGGCGGTGGGCTCGTACAACTACCACCAGGACTTTTTCGGGCGCAACCTGAACATCACCCTGCCCGACGGCTCACCCGCGCACACCGGCTGCGTGGCTTTCGGGCTGGAGCGCATGGCTTTCGCCTTCCTGGCCCAGTTCGGGCCCAGGGTGGAGGACTGGCCCGCGCCGGTGCGCGCCGCAGTGAGAGCATAAACGATCACCGGGAGCGTTTACTTATGCCTGAAGTCACCCTCCGTCCCGCGGAAGAGCGGGACCTGCCGCGCATCAAAGAATTCTATCTCCTGCTCAACGACCATTTCTACAAAACGGGCTACCACCTGCCCCAGCCGGAAGACCTGGGGGAGGCCTACCTGGACTCCTTCCGCCGCACCCTGGGGCGCTTCACCAACGCCTGGATGGCGGAGCTGGACGACGGCACGGTGGCCGGCTATATCCTCTGCCGCATCAAACGCACCCCGGCTTATTTCGGCGGGGTGATGGTGGGCGAGCTGAGCGATATGTGGATCATCCCCGAGGCGCGCCGGCTGCACATCGGCGACCGGCTGGTGCGCACCGCCATCGAGTGGCTGCGCGAGCAGGGCGTGCACTCGATCGAGATCCAGGTGCTGAACGCCAACGAGATCAGCTGGAACCTGTTCCAGCGCCTGGGCTTCCAGCTCGAGTTCCGGGTGGCGCGCCTGCTGTGGGATGACTACGTGGAGCCGGGGACGGGCGGGGACAAAAAGGAGTAGGGGGCCGCGTGCAGACCGTCTCCCGCCGCCAGGTCCTGGAGACCCTGGCCTCGCTCGGCCTGCGCCCCGGCGAGGGGGCGCTGGTGCACTCCGCCGTGCAGTTCCTGGGCAGGCCCGAGGGCGGGGTGGGGCTGTATTTCGAGGCCCTGTGCGAGGCCCTGGGGATCGAGGCCGGCCCTGAGGCGCCGCCCAACCCCTCTCAGGGCACGCTGGCCGTCCCGACCTTCAATTTCGCCTTCGCCCGCGGCGAGCCCTACGACCCGCAGAGCACTCCCTCCGCCGGGATGGGGGTGTTTTCCGAGTTCGTGCGCACGCACCCGCTCTCCCGGCGTACCCTGCACCCGCTGCAGTCGCTGGCCGCGGCGGGCGGGCGGGCGGAGGAGCTGGCCGCCTGCGACACCCCGGGCGCTTTCGACCCCGGCTCGGCCTTCGAGCGCATGCTCGCCCTGGATTTCAAGCTGCTCCTGCTGGGGGCCGGGATCGAGGCCGTTTCCCTGCTGCACTACAGCGAGCAGCGCTTCGCCGTCCCCTACCGCTACTGGAAAGAGTTCAGCGGCCCGGTGAAGACCCCCTCCGGCTGGCAGACCCGCACCTGCCGCATGTTCGTGCGCGACCTGGAGCTGGACCCGCACCTGACCCTGGAGCCGGTGCAGGCCCTGCTGGAGAGGCGCGGGCAGTGGCGCAGCGCGCCCCTGAACTACGGGCGCGTCTCCCTGTGCCGCATGGCGGATTTCACCGCCGCGGTGGACGAGTTTTTGGGGCGCGACCCCTGGGCGTTGGTGCTCAACCGGCCTGATTGAGGGGTATTCCGGTGCTCACGCCGGGAAGCGGAAGGTGTAGGTATCTCCGTGGCTGAGATAGCGCACGCGGCCCTCCAGCCCCGCCTCCCGCACCGCCTTCTGGAAGTCGGACAGGGGGGACTTGAAGACGTCGTAGTCGTTGTAGTGGATGGGGATCGCCAGCTCGGGCCGGACAATCTGCAGCAGCTCCACCCCCTGCTCGTCGTCCATGGTCAGCAGCAGGCCCAGGATGCGGGTGCCGCCCAGGTGAAGCAGGGCCAGGTTGATGTCCGGGTAGCGCCGCGGGATCTCCTGCAGGTCGTCAATGAGGAGGGTATCCCCGGTGATGTAGAGGCGGAAGGTGGGGCTGCCGGCCCGCGGCTGGAACTCGAGCAGGCTGCCCATCACGTCCGGCAGGGCAAAGTCCACCACCGGCGGGCCGTGCCTGCCCGGCATGGAGGTGATGCGCAGGCGGGATTCGCCCTTGCTGAGGGTGATCCCCTCCCAGGTCTCCAGCCCGTGCAGGGCGTTGAAGCCCCGCTCGCGCAGCTGGCCCACCGCCTGGGGGGTGGTGATGACCGGCAGGGATTTGTCCAGCTCCCGCTCCGCCACCTGGTCGAAGTGGTCGCCGTGAAAATGCGAGAGCAGCACAAAATCCAGCGGGGGCAGGTCGTGGATCTCCACAGCCGGGTCGGTCTGGCGGGTGGCGGAGAGGCCCCCGCCCAGGTCCACCTTTTCGTGCCGGTGGATGAAGTTCGGGTCGGTGAGGAAGGTGAAACCCGCGCAGCGAAAGAGCAGAGTGGCGGTGCCGACGAAAAAGAGGGAGCCCGCCTCCAGGTCTGTGCCGGGCGCGGCGCTTTCAAAATCGAGCCTGTAATCTGTACTCAACAGTTTATCTCCCATGGGCAGCGCCCGCTCCCCGGATAGGGAACGGGGTTGGTTAAGGTAAAGCCCGGCGCGGCGGTAAAACCGGCGGCCGGCTAACCCAGCATAGCCTTTTCCGGGCAATTTTCCAATAAGGACAAACCCTAAACCGTATAGGGTTTTCCCTAAGTGGCTCCCTCGCGCAGCCGGTGCGTGTTGTTTGGTGAGTGATTGTGGGGCTACGCCCCACAATCACTCATCAAATATCTTGCTGATTCAGCGAGAAGACCACCAGGGAACTGTCCTGTAAATATGGATCTCTGGTTCCGAGCAAATACGAAGAACTTTCAATGACCACCATGATGGATCTGATCAACGCGCTGTGGTTCCTGCCGCGGGATATCGTCTCCGACGGCTACGACCGGGCCCTGGACCGCCTGGCGCAGGAAGCGCCCATGACCCTCCACGAATAACCCAGCGGGGAGCCCGCCTGGACCTGGCGCGTGCCCGAGAAGTGGACCTGCGAGGCCGCCTACCTGGAGACCCTGGACGGCCGGCGCCTGCTCGATTACGCCGACCACCCCCTGCACGCCGTCTCTTACTCCCTGCCCTTCGAGGGGGTGGTGAGCCGCGAGGAGCTGCTGCGCCACCTGCACGTCCACC
>JAEWYL010000036.1 GCA_023395675.1 Chloroflexota bacterium
ATTTTGCTGCGATACGGCAGCGCCATCCCCTATCTCCTCAAGCTTCCGGGGAGCTTATTTCACCGATATCCTCTCTGCGGCCTCATAGGCCTGTAAAAACGCGGCCTCGGCCCAATCCGGCTCCTGCTCGGCAAAGGTGAGGGCGAGCTTCAGCGAAGCTTCCACCGGGTTGAGGGCGTCGCCCCGCACGCGGGCTGCCAGGGCCATGCCCAGCGCCCGTTCGAAGAGCGCTTCATCCCCGGTGGCGGCGGCAATAGCCCACAGGGCTTCCGCTTTCTCCGCCTCGCGGTCCATTCGCTCCATCACTTCCAGCGCCCGGCCGGGGTCGCTTACCGCCAGGACCTGGGCCAGCCCCACCAGCGGATAGGCGTCCTGAACCAGCTCCGAGACGGTCCAGGCAGTCTCGAGGTCGCCCAGGGCGGTGAACGCCTGTACCCGGTAGTACGGCAGGGTAAGATCGGCTGCCAGGGCGGCATCCTGCCGCACCAGCGCCAGCAGGGCGCGGTCGCGATAAACGGTGTTCTCGATGGTGTAAGCCTGATCTGAGCTGCCCCAGGCGGCGGCGATGGCGGCCTGCGCCTTGCCTCGTTCGTAGGGATTCAGGATCTTCCCCGCCGCTTCCCAGGCCTGTTCATACTGCTCCAGGCGGAAGAAGCCGAGGGCCAGGGCCTGCGGGTAGTCGGCAACCACCCCCTCCAGCAGGTCCGCATGGCCGGAAGCGCCGGCCAGCTCTGCCAGCTCGAAAGCCAGCCCTGCCCCATCCGGAACCTCCTGCAGGGCTTCAAGGGCGGCCTCGAACAGGCTCTCATCCTCAGCCGCAGCGTCGATCTCACGCAAGAGCCGGGCGCGGGCCAGAGGATCCCACACTTTCACCGCCGCCTCAGCCGCCTCGCGGTACAGGGCAGCATCCCCGCTGGTGGTGGCAATCTCCCGCAGCCCCCAGGAACGCACTCCGTGGTCGCGCACGCGGTTTACCACCGCGACCGCCTGCTGCGGATCGAATTTTGACCAGTAGACGGCGATCAGGCGCAGGTCCAGGTCGCGGTAGATGCCTTCCGCTCCTTCAGCCGTCCGCAGCGCCTCTTCCAGGATAGTCGCGGCGCGGGCCGGTTCGAGCTCGATCCACTCGTTCGCAATCAGCGCCAGACTCCAGGCCCGGTTCCGCTCCGCCTGCAGCCTTGCGGCTGTGATGAGCGATTTTTCCTCATTGATGGCGACCCCGGCTGATATTTCCTGGGCAGCCTGCGCCTGGCCCCACAGCGCGCCGGTGTTCAACCTGAGTTCCGAAGCAGCCTCCAGGGCCTCAGCCAGGGGCGGGGCGCTGGACTGAAGGCCGCTCTCCTGCCAGGCTGCCCCGACACGGGCCAGCATCCAGGCTCGCCCGGAAGCGCGGTTCGCCGCCTCGGCAGCCCGGCCGGCCTCGTCCAGCTCCGTCTGCACCGCCTGCTCTTCCAGGCTGGGGGTCTCGGTCACGGCAGCAGGAACGCGGAAAATGGGCAGGGCAAAGAATGCAAACACCGCCACAACCAGCGCAGCAGGCGCCAGGTAGCCCCGGACGGGCCTCCTCACGCTCCCTGCGACAGCTTTGCGGGTCAGGCGCAGGCCCATGACGAACGA
Source organism: Chloroflexota bacterium (assembly GCA_023395675.1). Classification (GTDB taxonomy): domain Bacteria; phylum Chloroflexota; class Anaerolineae; order Anaerolineales; family UBA4823; genus JAEWYL01. The sequence continues at coordinate 1,618 of JAEWYL010000036.1, forward strand.
GATGACCAGCGCCAGGGTGACCAGGGCGGCTCCCACCAGCAACGCCAGTTTTTTCTGCCCATCCAGCAGGGAATTCAGGGCCGCATAACTCTTCGCAATCTGGAAGCGCAGGGTCTGGGCCTCGGCGGTGAAAGCGCCCAGGCTGTGCAGGGGCATGTCCAGCAGGCGGCTGTAGCCTTCACGCCCGGCGTTCAGCTGCGCGTCGATGCGCTCTGCAGCGGGACTGTCCGGCAGGCTCTCCCGCAGCCGGTCGGCCGCCAGCAGAAGCTGCTCGGTATAGAGCAGTTCCTCTTGTATACGCAGAGCCGCCGGGCAGGGGCTGGTTTGCGCCTGCTCGATGCCGCCCGCCCAACCGGAGGCCCCTTCCAGGCGCGCATCTTCCGGCAGGTGGCAGCTCGTGCAGTAATTGCCGGGCTGGATCTCCAGAGCAGCCGGATCGGGGTCCGCCTCAGCGGCCGCCGCGAGGGCGGTGGTCCCGTGCACACCCGGTAAAACTGTAAAAACCAGCAGACAGACCAGCAGCGCCCCCAGACACACCAGCCGTCGCGACACAACGCTCATCCTATCCCTCGCCCCGATCATGAATGATCCTCTTCGCGCCCTTCCGTCTCACCTCCCGCCAGAATCCAGCGGGTCAAACGGTAATAGGTGATGCAGGCAAGGCCCAGGACGCCCAGTACTACCACCCCTCCCGGACCGGGAGAGGTGAAAAATGCTCGAATCAGGCTTCCAACATCCATAAGCACTCCTCTACGATGAAAACCGGCTCAGTCTCCCGGCATCGGAAGCGGGCTTTCGACCGGCTCGGCTGGCAGCGCCTCGGGCTCCAGCGTCTCAGCCGTTTCCCAGATTGGGACGATGGGGAAGAAGCGAGTGAACACGGCATAGAGCAGGATCATGCCCGCGAAAAGCGCCACGGTCACCAGGATCTCCGTCCAGCTCGGGCTGTACAGGCCGCGCGACATCATCGCATACACGCGCGGGCTGACCTCGGTCGGCACGATCACAATATAGCGCTCGATCCACATGCCGATATTGACCAGGATCGAGGCGAAAACCATCCAACCCACGCTGTTCTTGCCCTTGAAGATGAAGATCAGCAGCGGGAAGACAAAGACCAGCAGGGCCATGCCCCAAAACATGAGGGCATACTCTCCGCTGAATTTGTCCTGCAGGACGCGCGCCTCCTCCAGCACCCCGTTGTAGCCCGCAGTCAGGTACTCGGCGATCATCATGTACAGCCAGCCCAGGGTGAAGGTGATCAGCAGCTTGCGCAGCGAGTTGAACAGCCGCACGGGCAGGGCCTGCTCCAGGTGGTAGACCTTGCGCAGGATCGAGAGCACGATAACCACGGCGGCTGTGCCGGAGAGGATGGCGCCGAGCAGGAAGAACGGCCCGATCAGGGCGGTGTGCCATCCGGGCTGCAGGGTCATGCCGAACACCCAGGAGACAACCGTGTGCACGGTGACCACCAGCATGGTCATGAAAATCGCCATCCCGTCCAGCATTTTTTCCAGGCGGTGGAACTGCTCGGGCCGCCCCTGCCAGCCCAGAGAGAGCACGGTGTACATGCGGCGGCGCCAGGCGGGGGCGTCCACCAGCCGGTCACGGCACAGGGCGATATCCGGCAGCAGCGAAAGATAGAAGAAAACGATGCTGGAAAGCAGGTAGAGACCGACCGCAGTAAAGTCCCAGAGCAGCGGCGACTGGTAGCGCCCGTAGAAAATGACGTTCAGGATACGCTCCGGGCGGCCCATATCGGCCATGATAGCGGCCACACCGAAAGGCAGGCTGAAGAGGGTGATGGCCTCCGCGGCGCGGGTCAGGGGGGCGCGCCAGCTCTGCCCGGCCACGCGCAGGATGGCGGAGATGAAGGTGCCGGAGTGCGCCAGGCCGATGAAGAAGACAAAATTGGTGATATACACGCCCCAGTACACCGGGCGGTTGAGACCGGTCACCCCCAGCCCCAGGATAAACTGCCGTACCCACAGCCCGATCCCCAGCAGTAGCAGCCCGCCCAACAATGCCCACAGCAGCTTATCGGCGGTGGAGATGCGCCGCAGCGGGTTCAGGATCATCGCTTCGTACTTGTTCTTTGGATGCATGAACGTTACCTCTAGCCCTGCTTCAGGTAGTAGACCTTTGGCCGGGTGCCCAGCTCTTCTTGCAGGCGAAACGCGCGCGGGCTGTGGGCCAGCTTGGAGACCAGGCTGTCAGGGTCATCCAGGTCGCCGAAATAGCGGGCGTGACCGGTGCAGGTCTGCACGCAGGCGGGGACGTAATCCGTAGCGACAAAGACCCGCCCTTCGGCGGCAGCCTGCTCGCGCGCCTTGCGCAGCCGCTGCACGCAGAAAGTACATTTCTCGACCACTCCGGCAGGCCGGGGGGCCACTTCCGGATCCGGGTTCAGGTGCCCTTTCAAAGCCGCGGGCCATTCCGGCGGGTACCAGTTGAAGTAGCGCACTTCATAAGGACAGGCAACGGTGCACATGCGGCAGCCGATGCAGCGGTCATAATCGATCAGGACCAGCCCTTCCTCGTCTTTGTAGGTGGCCTTTACCGGGCAGACCTTGATGCAGGAAGGATCGTCGCAGTGCATGCAGGGGCGCGGCATCATCGTGACCACCGGGTGGGGATATTCTCCCTCGACGAAGGTCAGCACCTCGTTCCACAGGATGGCGCGGCCCATGGCTGCCTGGTCCGGACCGGCAACCGGCGTGTTGTTTTCCATGCGGCAGGCCACCGTGCAGCTCTGGCAGGCCGAGCATTTATCCAGATCGATTACCATTCCCCAGCGGGGCATATCCACCTCCGGTTATTACGCAACAGTTCGGCTCGGAGATTGTCCAATCTCATACCTTATAAACCCTCACCCGCGTCGGGCTGAAGACCGCCTGCCCGCTCACCGGCTCGGTTGCCGGGGTGGCCAGGCTGTTCGGGTTGACGCCCACCACCAGGTTATCCGGGGAGTGCTTACCCCAGCGGACCAGGGTGCGGTGCCCCTGCCCGGGGGCAATGTAGACCGCATTGGCCCACAGCCCTTCGTACAGGCGCGCCGTAGCCTGGATCTTCCCGGCTGAGGACTCCACCCAAACCGTATCCCCATCGTGAATGTGCAGGGCTTCTGCCGCCCGGGGGTTCAGCTCCACCCAGCTCGACCAGCGCGCGTTGAGCTGCACGCCAAAGCACTCCTGCAGGCTGGGCAGGATGCCCATCCAGTTCTGGGTGTGGGTGATCAGCGGCTGGGAAATCAGGAGGAATGGATAGGCAGCCTCGGCCTCCAGGTCGCCCGCTTTTTGCGCAGGCAGGTCCTGGTGGGGCAGGCAGGCCAGGTCCAGGGCCTCGCCCTGCAGCCCGCTGCCGGAGAACAGCGCGAACAGCTCGCGTGAGAAGAGGTCAAACCGCCCATCGCGAGGGGCGTTCAGGCGGTCCCTGCCCACCACGCGCTCCCAGGCCTGGCTCCCCGGCGCGGCGTTGAAGTACACCATCTCCGACCAGCAGCCGTTCTCCTCGACCTTGGACCAGTCCAGCCCGGTGCCCGACCAGCGCGCCTTCACCAGCGCCTCGTAGCTCTTCCAGGGCAGGGCCTGGGCCAGCGGCCCGCCCAGGCGGCCGGCCACCTCCAGGAGCACGTCTGCGGGCTCGCGGGTGTCGAGCACCGGCTCCACTACAGGGCGGCGCAGGGAGACGCCCGCATACCCCGTGCCCTCCAGATAATCATCGCCCCATACCTCGAGGAAAGTGCTCGCGGGCAGGATCAGGTCGGAATGGGCGGCGCTCTCGTCCAGGGTGGAGGCGAAGCTGGCTACGAAGGGCACTTTCAGCAGGGCCTCTGCGATGCCGCTGCCCGGAAGATCGTAGACCGGGTTTGCGTTCAGCAGCAGCAGCGCTTTGAGGGGATAAGGCCGGTCGTCCAGGATACGCCCGGCCAGCTCGGTATAGGCGGAAGCAGCCAGGGGGAACGCTTTCGAACCGGCTCCGTCCAGGCGCTCCTGTTCCAGGCCCTTGCGGGCAGCCTGGTCCGGGGTGTAATCCGGCCATTCGGCCGGGGCAAGATACCGCTGTACCAGCACGCCGCCGGGCGCGTCAATCGAACCGACCAGCGCGTTGAGGGCGTGCACGGCCATGGCGGTGTACAGGCTGTTCCCGCTGACCAGTTCGCCGCTCTCCGCCGGGGCCACGGCGACCGCCGGGCGGTTGCTGGCAAATTCGCCGGCCAGGCGGGCGATCGTCTCCGCAGGGACCCCGGTGATGCCGGCCACCCGTTCCAGGGTGTACTGCTCCAGTACCATGCGCCGGAACCCCATATGCAGGTGTCCGTTCTCGTCCTCGAAATCATCGAAACCAAAGGTGAAATCCCGGACAAAGCGTTCATCAAAGAGCTGGCTGCTGATGATGACATTCGCCATCCCCAGGGCCAGGGCGGCGCAGGTGCCCGGGCGAGCCGGAACCCACTCGTCGGCTTTGATCCCGGTCAGCGAGAGGCGGGGATGGACCATCACCAGCTTGCCGCGCTGCGGGCGGCCGCGGCGCATGAAGGCAGTGGAAGCCAGGGCGCCGATCAGATTACGCCCGCTTTCGAGCAGGTTTGCCCCGAAGGAGAGCACGTAGCCGGAGTTGTTCAGATCATAGACGGGCAGGGCGCGCACGCCCTGGGTCAGGAAACAGGCCTGGCGCAGCGCCTGCTCTCCCAGGCTTTCACGGGAGATCACGTTCGGCGTCCCGTAAGCCCCGGCGAAGCGCTGGATCAGGCTGCGCATCTGGCCGCGGGTGTCGCCGTGAACCAGGGCCAGGGAATGGGCTTCGCCCGCCTGGCGCAGCGCGCCCAGCTTCGAGGCCAGCAGGTCCAGGGCTTCTTCCCAGGAAATTTCGCGCCAGTCGCCACTGCCGCGCGCCCCGGTCTGCAGGCGCGGGTGGCGGATGCGCTCGGGGCTGTAGAGCATCTCCAGGGAGGCCTGTCCCTTGAGGCAGCAGACGCCCTGGTTGAGCGGGTGCAGCGGGTTGCCTTCCACTTTCACCGCTTTCCCATCCACCACGCGCACTTCCAGGCCACAGCCCGAGGGGCAGAGGGCGCAGGTGGTGGTCACCATTCGCTCGCCCGGCTCTACGGCAGCACGTGAGGCAGCCTGCTTCCCCGTCAGCCCTGAATTACCCGCCGCCAGGGCGGCTGCGCCCATGGCCGAAGCGGCTAAACCGACCTTCAAAAAGCCGCGCCGGTTGATTTCTGGCTTAATCTCCGCATTCTGCGGTTCTAAGTGTTCCATGTTCACCGCCATCAATTCCCCTCGTAAACCCGCAGCCAATCGTGCAGGGCTTCTACGGTCTCGCTGTCCAGCGACAGGGGCCCGGAGGGGGGGATCGTCTCAGGCGCCACCGTGTAGAGGTCTTCATCCACCTGCAGATCCACGCCGAGAATTTCCAGCGAAGACGCCAGGTCGGGAATGGCGCCCGGTTTTCCGCTGCCCACCCAGGCCTGGCCGCGCGGGCCGCGCGCGCCGCCGCCCGAAGGGCTGAGATGGCAGCTGGCGCAAGGTTCGCCGGTCTGGGCCGAATATTCCGGCAGGGCGTGGGCCTGGCGCGCAGGGCTGCAGAGCAGGAACACCAGCCCGCAGGCGGCTGCCAGAAGGATGAACAGACCGGCGCGCACCATGCCGCCTCCTAACGTTCGAGTCTGTGGAGAACTTTTCATCACGCCTCCCCTACAATGACACGCTCACCATCAATCTTCACCGGAAACTGTTCGAGCGGCACGATCGGAGGACCGGAGACCACCTCACCGAACTGGTCGAAGCGCCCGTCGTGGCAGGGGCAGTAGAACTCCTGCTTCCCGGGCTCCCAGTTCACCAGACAACCCAGATGAGTGCAAACCAGGGAAAAAGCTTTGACGCTCTCCGGCGTGCGCAGCACAAGGACCGAGGTCCCGCCGTAGGTCACCGGTTTGGACCCTCCCACCGGGAGCTCCGAAAGCGGGAATTCCACCGGTTTCGCCTCGGCGCCGGAGGCCTGTGCCGGGAAAAGGCGAGATTGTACGAACGTCCCACCCCAGGCCGCGCCCACCAGTGTCAGACCCAGACGGATAAACTGGCGGCGGGAGACCAGCGGGGAAGGCGTTACCGGGGCGTTCTCGTTTTCTCGATCACTCATCATTAATCTCCTTACGTGTCGTTCGCTCCGTCCCGGCCCTACTCTTCCAGGATCGGGTCAGCGCCCACGTAACTGTGGCAGTTGTTGCACGAACGC
>JAEWYL010000055.1 GCA_023395675.1 Chloroflexota bacterium
CCGGACCCGGATAGGCTGTCTCGCTCTGGCCCTCATCCGGGGTGCTGGTAGCCGCCGGAGTAGCCGCCGCTGCGGTCCGGGTGGGAGTGCTCGCTGGCACATCCGTCTCGCCAGCGCCGCGCCTGCAGCCGGCCAGGAGCAGCACGGCGGCGCAGAGCAGCAGCCGGAGGCGCGCGCTAAACAGGCTCGGGGAGGTCTTCGGTGCGCTCATAACACTCACCTGAGCATCATATCACCCCGGTTCCATTTGTCAAGCTGAGGTGCACAGATCGTCCGGCAGGGGGAAGGTGCCGCAGGCTCCTCCTTCGGCATCTTCCCTTTGCATCAACCTTCCAGCGCTCCCTGAACGTCCAGCGCTTGACACCCCTGCTCTTCCCTAATACACTTGAGGCATATGAGAGCTCAACAGCGCTGGCGGCTCTTCTCCCTGCTCCTGCTGCTCGCCGGAGCGGTGTGGACCTGGGCCTCCAGAGATCCCGAGGGCGTATCTGCGGGAGGGGGCTTTCCGGTCCCGCGTGCGGGCTTCCCCGCTCCCGATTTCACCCTGTCCACCCCGGATGGGGAAAGCCTGCGTCTTTCCGACCTGCGCGGCAGGCCCTTATTGATCAACCTGTGGGCGAGCTGGTGTATTCCCTGCCGCTCGGAAATGCCCGCCATGCAGCGGGTTTACGCCGAGTATGAAGAGCGCGGCTTTCTGATCCTGGCGGTCAACGCTACCGACCAGGACAGCCGTGAGGCTGCCGCCGCCTTCGCCCGGGAGAACGGGCTGACCTTCCCCATCCTGCTGGATGAGGAGGGCCAGGTCTCGCAGCGCTATGCGCTGCAGGCCCTGCCTACCAGCTACTTCGTGGACCCGGCGGGGGTGATCCGCGAAGTAGTCGTGGGCGGTCCGATGTCTGAGGCCCTGCTGCGCATCCGCGTGCAGCAGCTTCTGGAATAACGATCCATATGCTGCCCATCCTGCAGCTCGGCCCGCTCGCCATCCAGACCCCCGGCCTGATCCTGCTCCTGGGCCTGTGGCTGGGCCTGACCCTAGTGGAGAGGTTTGCCCCTCGTCACGGCCTCCCGGCAGAGCGGCTCTACAACCTGGCGCTCACCGGCCTGGTCGCCGGGCTGCTCGGCGCGCGCCTGGCATATGCCCTGCGCTACTTCTCCGCCTTCGCCGCCAACCCGCTCAGCCTGTTCTCGCTCAATCCCGGGCTGCTCGATGTACCCGGCGGGATCGGGCTGGGCCTGATCGCAGCCTGGGTTTACGGGCAGCGCAAGGGATTGCCGCTCTGGCCCACCCTGGACGCCCTCACGCCGGGGTTGGCGCTCTTTGCGGCCGCCGTGGGCCTCTCTCACCTGGCTTCCGGCGCCGCTTATGGGGCCCCTACCGGCCTTCCCTGGGGGGTCGAGCTGTGGGGCGCGCGCCGGCACCCTACCCAGATCTACGAGATTGTGCTGGCAGCGCTGATCCTGTGGGCAGTCTGGCCGGGAAGGGGGCTGCGGCTCGCCGCGCGGCGCTCGGCGCGGCCCGGCGCCCGCTTCCTGGCCTTTGCAGCCTGCAGCGCAGCGGCCCGCCTCCTGCTGGAGGCCTTCCGGGGTGACAGCCTGCTGCTCGCAGGCGGTGTGCGGGCCGCGCAGGCAGCCGCCTGGGTGATCCTGGCCCTCAGCCTGTGGGGGCTGTCCAGGCTCCACTCCGCTGGGGAAGCGCCGCCGGGTTATGCGCCGGAAGAATGAAGAACGAGGTGGGTATGGAACCTTTAGCTGGGAGGCTCGTACTGGTCACCGGGGCCGCGCGGCGGGTCGGGAAAGCGCTGGCCCAGGGGATCGCCCGCGCCGGTGGGGATATCGTCCTGCAGTACCACGGCTCCACCGCCGAGGCGGAAGAGGCGCAGGCAGAGATCCACTCCTACGGGCGCAGGGCGCACCTGCTGCAGGCGGACCTGGGAAACCCGGCTGAGGCCGCCGGGCTGATCGAGGGCGCCCGGAGCTTCGGGCCGCTCTTCGCCCTGGTGAACAGCGCGGCCATTTTCGAGCCGCTCTCCTGGGATAACACCGGGCTGGAGGCCTGGAACCGCCATCTTCAGATCAATCTCACCGCCCCTTTCCTGCTCAGCCAGGCATTCGCCCGCAGCCTGCCCCCCGAAGAGGAGGGCCGCATCGTCAATATTCTGGACTGGCGCGCCCTGCGCCCGGGGCCAGATCACCTGCCCTACACCACCAGCAAAGCGGCGCTGGCGGCCCTCACCCGCTCGCTGGCCGCGGCCCTGGCGCCGCGTATCCTCGTCAACGGGCTTGCCTTGGGCGCCGTCCTGCCTCCCAGCGACGGGGGAGACGCTTCCCGGGTCATCGCCCAGGTGCCGGCCGGGCGCTGGGCGCGGCTGGAGGAAGTCGTTCAGGCCCTCCTTTTTCTACTGGCAGGTCCGGCTTACGTCACCGGGGAAATCATCCACGTAGATGGCGGACGGCACCTGGTTTAATCATCCTGGCTGCGGCGGCAGCCGGGAAAAAACACATCAAGGATGAATCGGGGGGATATGTGCGGAACTTCGTTCCGCACATATTCACGTAAACCATATTTCCAGCTTTTCCAGGAGACAGGATGGATAAAATTATCGTCAAAAACCTGATCGCCCGCGGCATCATCGGCGTGAATGACTGGGAACGGGAGAAGCCACAGGAAATCAAGATTAACCTGGTGCTCTTCGCCGATCTCAGGCGCGCCGGCGAGAGCGATGACCTGAACGACAGCGTCAACTACCGTACAATCGCCAAAAAGGCGCAGGAACACGCCGAGACGGCACAGCGGCTGACCGTCGAGGCCCTGGCAGCCGACCTGGCGAAAATTTGCCTGGCCGAACCTGGGGTGCAGAAGGTCCAGGTGCGGGTGGAAAAACCCGGCGCCGTGAGGTTTTCTGAATCTGTGGGAGTTGAGATTGAACGAAGCCGCGAGCCCTGAAAGCCACCACCTGTATATCGGCCTGGGGTCGAATATTGATCCCGAGCTGAACCTGCCGCGCGCTCTGGACCTGCTCAGGCGCTCGCTGGAGATCCTGGCCTTCTCCTCCATCTGGGAGACCCCGGCAGCCGGTTCGGAGGGCCCGCCCTATCTGAACCTGGCCCTGCACGCGCGCACCGCGCTCGATGCCGGCGCAGTGAAACAGGGCATCCTGCGCGAGATCGAGGACCGGCTGGGGCGGGTGCGCACGGCGGACAAGAACTCTCCCCGCACGATTGACCTGGATATCCTCATCGCTGACGGAGAGGTGCTGGAGCCGAAGCTGTGGGAGCGCTATTACGAGGCCGCGCCCCTGGCGGAGCTCCTGCCAGACTATACGAACCCCGAGAGCGGGGAGACCCTCAGCCAGGCAGCCCGCCGGCTTTCGCGCGGCCTCAGCCTGCGGCGCGTGGACCCCGAGGCCCTCAGCCTCGATCTCAGATAATCGGGGCTGAGGCGCGGGCGATATTTTCCAAAAATTCCTGCCGGGTCGAAGGATTGGTGCGGAAACCGCCCAGCATGGTCGAGGTGGTCATGCGGGCATCGTGTTTCATCACCCCGCGCATCATACTGCACAGGTGCAGCCCTTCCACCACCACCGCCACCCCCAGAGGATGGAGCAGTTCCTGGATAAACTCGGCGATCTGCCGGGTCATACGTTCCTGCACCTGCAGGCGGCGGGCAAACATGTCCACCAGGCGCGGGATCTTCGACAGCCCCAGCACCCTCCCATTCGGGATATAAGCCACGTGGGCCCGCCCGAGGAAGGGCAGCAGGTGGTGCTCGCACAGGCTGTAGAACTCGATGTCCCGCACCACCACCATCTCGTCATAAGAAATGTCGAACAGCGCGTCGTTTACCAGCGCCAGCGGGTCCTGGCGGTACCCGGAGAGCAGCTCGCCGTACATGCGGGCCACCCGCTCCGGCGTACGCCTGAGACCGTCTCGCTGCGGGTTTTCCCCGAATAATTCCAGCATGCGCCGGACCGTTTCTTCCAGGGCCGCCTGATCAATTTCGGAATCCTGAAACAAATCGGCAAGCTGGTATAGTGTGGCTTGATTGGAGTTCATCACACCCATCCTGTTATCTGTGATAAATAACCAGAATAATGAAATGCCGGTATAGTGTAACCGCATTAAGAGAGCCCGTCAACAAAGCCCGATCCGATACCTGGGGCAATCGCGTGCTGCCTCACTCTCCCACCCGAGAGGAGAAAGCAGGGTTATTCGTGGGCCTGCGCCCCACAAACAAGCCTGCAATTCCTGATTTTACGGGATTGCACCCCGGCAGGAGGGGATGATGCAATCGCCCCGATCCGGTGCCCGGAGTGAAAACGATGGTGGGCGGGGCCTGCAGGCTCCGCCCACCATCGTTTTCCAGGGTATCCGGTGCTATACCGGATAACGCCAGGACCTCCGCTCAGCCAACCTGGGCTTCGATCAGGCCGTAGGTCCCATCCCGCCTGCGGTAGAGCACATTCACACCGTTTGTGTTCACGTTATAAAAGACAAAGAAATTCTCATGCCCCAGCAGGTTCATCTGCTCCAGGGCTTCATTTTCATCCATGGGAACCAGCACGAACTGCTTGCGGCGCATGATCACCGGCTCCAGCTCGCCGGTCTCATCTGCGGCTGTCCCGGCCGGCTCGCCGATCGTATCCGCCAGGGTCTTCCCATCGCCGCGGCCGCGGTAGCGCTTGCCTTTGAAGCGTTCGATCCGGCGCTGCATCTTTTCGAGCGCGTTATCAAAGGCCGCAAAAATATCTTCCGAGCGCTCTTCCGAGCGAAGGATAAAGCCTTTCCCACGCACGGTGATCTGCGCCACCTGGCGGTCTGACGCGGAGCGGGCAGATTTTTGATAGGCGACATCCACCCGGGCCTCCTCGATGCCGGGAAGATAGCGGTCCAATTTGGATACTTTTTTGGTCACATAATCATGGATACGATCGGTTACTTCAAGATTCTTTCCGTACACTTCCACTTGAGTGTCTTCCATTGTTGATTCTCCTGTTGATCAAGAATGGGTCGCCACCGCCGGTTTTCCAGGTAAACCGGCGGTTCTCTACGCCTGAACGGCGCGCGCCAGTGTGAGAGCAAATACGTTTTTTGCGCCTGCTGCGAGCAGGGCCTCCGCGCAAGCCTGAAGGGTCGTCCCGCTGGTGGTTACATCATCTACACTGAGAACGCTGCGGCCGGACACCATAGAGGGGTTGGCCTGGAAAGCGCCGGCAACGTTCAGCCTGCGTTCGCTGAGAGAAAGGCCGACCTGGGAGCGCGTCTCCCGGCAGCGGACCAGCCCTTTCGGGCGGTAATCGAGACCTGTAAACAGGGCCAGCGGGCGGGCGAGCAGTGCAGCCTGGTTATAGCCCCTTTCAACCGAGCGGCCCGGGCTCAAAGGAACCGGTATAACAAGATCCACTGCCCAGGAAGCCTCCTCCAGGCAGTGAATCATCGGGCGAGCCAGGATTTCACCCAGGCTGATATCACCTTGATACTTTAGCCGATGTATCGCGTTTCGGATAGGGCCCCCAAAAACGGCCCACGATCTCAGTCCCGTATAGGGCGGCGGGAACGACCTGCAGCGCCGGCACAGCCCTGCAGCTTTCACACTCGACCCGCATACCGGGCAGAACGGAGCTTCAATGATAATAGTTCCCGCCTGACAATCCGGACACCAGCGCGAACCGCCCTGACCGCAGCCCCCACAATGGGGCGGGTACAGCCAATCGAGTCCAGCCCATAAGGTTCGGTAGAGGCGGTAGGCCGGCGTCCCGGGCACAGAATCAGTCCCTTTCTGTGCCTTAAGTAAACCATAAGGTATCTTTTTGGGCAACCCCCAAAACAACGAAGCCTCGTAATCGAATGCCAGACTCGCAATGAGAGCAATTTGGGGTAAGGGCGAGATGCAACGCCCCGGCCCTTACCCCAACCTTCATTCTTGAGGTAACCGCCTCATGGGCGGTGTTTTTCCCCGCCGCTAGTCGCTAACCGCCGAACAGAACTCCGTTCAAGGCGGAGCGCAGCAGCATCAGCAGCGCCGGGGTCATGAGCACGATGCAGATCGAGGGGAAGATCAGCAGCGCCATCGGGATCAGCATCTTGATCGGGGCTTTGTGCGCCTCTTCCTCAGCGATCTGGCGCCGTTTGATGCGCATCTGGTCGGCCTGGATCCGCAGCACCTTGGCCATGCTCACACCCAGTTGTTCGCTCTGGATAACGGCTGCTACAAAACTGGTGAGCTCGTGCACACCCAGACGGTCGGCCATATCGCGCAGGGCGTCCCGGCGCAGCTTGCCGAGCTGGATCTCTCTGATAACCCGGGCGAAGCCTTCGGAAAGCTCGTTATCCCATTTCTCGCTCACCTTCTGCATGGCGCCATCGAAGCCCAGACCGGCTTCCACACAGATGGTCAGCAGGTCGAGGGCGTCGGGCATCTGGTGGCGCACATTTTTCTGCCGCCTCTGGATCTTACTGGTAAGCAACAGGTCGGGCACGTAAAAGGCAAGCAGGACAAAGAGGGAGGAGATCAGAATTTTCTGGGTCCAGCTCCAGCTCTGGGCGCCCAACGAGAACAGGAAGAGGAACAACCCCCCCACCACCAGGGCAAGGATAATCCGCGTGGCCCAGAACAGGGTGGGGTCCAGACCGCGCGGGTTGCCCGCCAGCTCGATGCGGTGGGCGGTCTTCTGCATCGCATTCTGCGGCGTGAACTTCACGGCCAGCTCGCCGAATTTGCGCGCCAGCGGGTAGATGATGCGTTCGGTGATCGGCTGGGAGAGCTCGATCTCTTCCAGCGAGGCAGCCTCGCCTCTGGAGGCGAATTCCGCAAGCCGAGATTGAAGAGGATCGCTCCCCTTGCTATCTCGCAGCCCGATCAAGACCAGGACCAGCGCCCCGCCGAGGATAATTACAGCCAGAATGATGACTAAACCCATATTTCAGTCCTCAGATATCGCTTTGCTCTGCCCGGCTAGATTTCGATATCCGCCAGGCGGGTCATGGCGTAATAACCCATCATGATCATGATCAGACCGACAACCAGCAGCGGGATGCCGACCATGCGTGTTTCCGGATTAAAGAACTCCATCATATAGGGCCGGTTGAGCAGCCAGAGGATCAGGGAGAGAATGATCGGGATCATCGCCAAGAAACGGCCCGAGTACATCACCTGAGAAGTGAGCACCCGGATCTCGCCCTTGATGCGCACCCGTTCCCGGATGGTGTAGGAGATGGTATCCAGGATCTCGGCCAGGTTGCCGCCGACCTCACGCTGCACGTTGACCGCCGCCACCACCAGGTCCAGATCGTCGCTCGGGATGCGGCGTAAAATATTGTCCAGCGCTTTTTCCATCGGAAGGCCGATCTGCATCTCCTGCACCACCCGCCGGAACTCGTCGCTGATGGGGGGCGGCAGCTCCCGGCTGACAGCTTCCATGGCCTGCATGGTCGAGTAGCCCGCCCGCAGACCGTTCACCATCAGGTTGAGCATATCCGCCAGCTGATCATTGAAGTTATAGAGGCGCTGCACCTGCTTCCGGCGCACGTAATACCGGGGCAGCATGGTGCCGATAATCACGCCAATCAGCCCCGAAATGATCGAACGCCCGCCGACAAACCAGAGCACGATCCCGACCCCTGCTCCGGTAATCAGCATCAAGACCACGTACTCGGCGGCCCTGAGCTTGAGGTCCGCCCGCGCCAGCTCCCGGGCGATGCCGCCGCCCCAATCCGAGCGCTCCAGCGAGTTGTTGAGCCAGTCGCCGACCGGAGAGGATTTGCTCTTGCTCTCCTTCGCGGCCTGCTTCTCTTCCTCGACGTAGCGGCCCAGGCGCTCTTCGACCAGAGATTTTTCGCCGGTAACCGAGATCACAATCCCGATCGTCAGGAGCAGGAGCGCCAGCCCGCCGCCCCCGATCAGGATAATATTCAAAGGGAAACCCATGAGCGCCACTGGTTTAATACCTCCGCCGGTCGCCGATGCCAAAGATGGAAGCAGGCAGGTGGATGCCGGCTGCCTCGATCTTATCCATGAATTTCGGGCGCAGCCCGGTCGGCCGCAGCCGTCCGACCACTTTTCCGTTCTCGTACCCGCTCTGCTCGTAGACAAACACGTCCGTCATGGTGATCACGTCCCCTTCCATCCCGGTGACCTCGGTGACGTTGATCACTTTTCTGGTGCCGTCTCGCATGCGCTCCTGGTGCACCACCAGGTCAATGGCGGAGGCGATCTGCTCGCGGATAGCCCGCACCGGCAGCTCCATCCCGGCCATCATGGTCATGGTCTCGATACGGGCCAGGGAGTCGCGCGGGCTGTTCGAGTGGGCCGTGGTCATGGAGCCGTCGTGACCGGTATTCATGGCTTGAAGCATGTCGAGAGCGGCCTCATCACGGATCTCACCCACGATGATGCGGTCGGGGCGCATTCGCAGGGCGTTGATCACCAGCTGGCGAATATTCACCTCTCCCCGCCCCTCGATATTCGCCGGGCGTGATTCCAGCGTCACCACGTGTTCCTGGCGCAGCTGGAGCTCTGCCGCGTTTTCGATGGTGATGATGCGCTCATCGTTGGGGATGAACTGGGACATAATATTGAGCAGGGTGGTTTTACCGGAGCCCGTACCGCCGGAGATGACGATGTTGAGCCGGGACTCTACGCAGGCCTTCAAAAACTGGAGCGCTTCCTGGCTGATCGAGCCGAACTCCACGAGCTGCTCGACGGTGAGCGGGGTCTTGAAGAATTTACGAATGGTGACCACCGGGCCGACAAGCGAGATGGGCGGGATCACGGCGTTAACACGCGAACCATCCGGCAGGCGGGCGTCCACATACGGGCTGGATTCGTCGATACGCCGGCCCATCGGGGCCACGATGCGGTCGATAATGCGCATGACGTGCTCGTCGCTCTCGAAGGTGAGCGGGGCGCGTTGGATCTTCCCGTTGCGCTCCACGTAGATATTCTTGGCCCCATTGACCATGACTTCGGTGATATTCTCATCTTCCAGCAAAGGCTGGAGCGGGCCGAAGCCGAGGATCTCCGCCACGATCTGCTCGAACAGGCGGTGCCGCTCGGGCCGGGAGAGAATAATGTTTTCCTCGGCCAGGACCTGTTCGAACAGATCCTGAATAGTGGAGCGCACCTCGTTTACCTTGGTAATATCCATCGAAGGGTCCAGCTCGGTCAGCAGCCTGTTCTGGACCCGGGTCTTCAAGTCAATATAGGTATCTCGCTGCGGATTGACGCCGGGAGGAGCGACCCTGCGGGCCTGTAAATTGACCAGGCGAGAAGTCCCGTCCCCGTTCCCTGCCGGATTGGGGTTAGAGGGTGATTGTTGGTGATTTCCTTGTTCGATGCGCTTCAGTAATGACATCCCTACACTCCAGTAATCGGCCTCAGCCCTCCGGACCCAACAATTGAAGGGAACTGCTGGTTAAGCCCATTCACAGGGACTTCAGCCGGAAATTATCAGCGCTTCCCTGACCTGCGCAGCAGCCCGGTCGAGACCGGCTCCTCTTCCTGCCTCTCCTGCTCAGCCAGGCGCTGGCGGATGACGTCCGCCAGGGAGAGCACGGCTTTCGCGACCGGCGTGCTCCTGTTTCCCAGCATAAAAGGAATCCCCCGGTTGATGGAAGGGACAACCACGCGCTCATCCACCGGAACCACAGCTACGATATCGTGTTTGAAGTTCTCGCTGATTTTTTCCGGGGTAATGCCAATGCGCTTGTCAAAGCGGTTCATGACGAATAAGATCCGCCTGCGGTCGATCTTCAGCACTGCGGCCAGGTCCAGAAACAGGCGGGCGTTTTTAATGGCCGGGATATCCTGAGTGGTGAGAAGCACAACCAGGTCGCTGGAATCCATGGCGGCAAGGACGGAGTCGGTCAGGATCGAGGAGGTATCCACCAGGACATAGGCATACTCGTTCCGCAGGTGGTCCAGAATCTTCGAAAACTGCTCCCCGGTCACGTTCTCCGCGTATTCGGGCCGCATCGGCGCCGCCAGCAGATCCACCCCCGAGGCGGTATGGTGGATCAGGACTTCGTTCAGGATTTCCGGGTCCAGCTCGTCCGCGCGGGGCGCAAGATCGGCGACGCTGTTCTTTCCCTGTTCGTTCAGAAAAACAGCCACATCCCCGAACTGCAGATTGCCGTCCACAATCACCGCCCGGTTGTCCTCCGAATGGAGCGTCATCGCCAGGTTAATGGCCAGAGTGGTGGAGCCCGCCCCGCCTTTGGGGCTGTAAACGGTGATGATCTTGCCGGGTGCGCTGCTCTGCATGGGAAGACCGATCGGCCCGGTCCCGCCCTTCTGGCCGGGGATTGGGGCCTTGGCCTTCTCGTCCATCGCCATCTGTCCTGCCCGGCGGATGGCGGAGGTGAGTTCATCTACGGTGGGCGGTTTGGTCAGGAAGTCCCGTGCGCCGGCAAGCATCGCCCGGCGCATATAGTTCGGGTCGCCCTGCACCGACAGGATCACAATCTGGGCGAACGGCACCGCGCGCCGGATCATCTCGGTGGCTGTGATGCCATCCAGATCCGGCATATTGATATCCATCAACACCACATCCGGTTTCAGCTCCTTTGAAACCTCGATACCCTCGCGGCCGGTTCGACCTACCCCGACCACTTCCATATCGTTCTCGAACTGGAGCAGCTTTCGGATGTTCTCGCGCGTCTCAGCGATATCATCTACGATTACCACCCGGATTTTGTCACCTGAACCCATCCACTCACTCCTGTAAACCGATCCGGCTTTCCGGACTGCGGGTGACCACCGAACGCAGCCCGGGAGAACCGGGGAAGCTGTCAATAAGAACCTATCCAATGATTTTTTATGTTTTTGAGATGGGGGCTACGCCTCCCATCTCAAAAACAAAATACTTTTCGGATAGGTGTTAAGGAACTACGGTACCGGGGTCGGCTCTGGCGCCGGACCGTTGACCGGTTCCACCCCGTAGGGCAGTTTCACCGGTATAGCAATATTGTACTTTTCTAGTAAGAATTGCAGGGTTACGGATTCGGTGGCCACACGAGATTCATCACCGGCGGAGCGGAGCGCCAGGCTCATCTCGGCGCCCAGGTTGACCAGGTAGTTCAGGGTGATGGCGTCCTGCGGGGTAACGATCAGGCTGATCGTCTCCGGGAGGGGCCTGACCTCGGCCTGCTCGCCATCCTGAGGCGGCGGGGCGCCTTCGGCCTGAACAGTCTCGGGGCCCTGGCCGTTTCCAGCCGCGGCCTCTTCACCCGCCTGGGTGAAATCGCCCACGTGCAGGACGATGGCGTCTTGCAGCAGGGCCTGGCTGACCATGCGCGGGCGCTGCTCTTCGGAGGGCACCGAGTAGATCGTCTCGCCGATTACCGGCAGGGCCTCCCCCTTGCCCACCACTGAAGTGCCTTCGCCGCCCTCGATGCGGACGGTCAGGTAATTGTTCCCCAGCTCCGGCGGGACACCGGGGGCGATCACCGTAGCGGCATTGTTCGGCAGAGCAGTCTGGAAGTCCGGGTCCAGGTCAATCATGTTCAGGGTGACCATGACGTTCACGTGATCGCCGGGCTGCAGGGCGTAGGAAACGCTCGCAAGCCGGTCAATCGGGACCGAGACCGCCACCATCCCCCTGGGGATCGAGAGCGCGGCCAGAGACCCGGTAGTGGACAGCTCTTCAGTCGAGTCGGCCAGCATCCCATCCGTCAGCGGGATGCCCGCTTCGAGATCGAACTTGGCCATCTGGCCTTCCACCGCGTTGATATCCGAGTACATCCCCTGGATGAACAGGTCGCGCGGGATCGGCACCATTCCGAGCACGGAACCCTGGACCACACCGCCCCGGGGGATTTTCTGGGTAACAACGATAACATTGACGATATCCACCACCTGGGTGGGGGCCGGCGCCCCGGATGCCAGCTCTGCAGGCTTACCGTAGCGCTGCCAGAAGAGCACCAGGGCGGCTAAACCGAGTATGAGAATGAGGGCCAAATAGATAAAAATTCGACCACGACGCATGGATGCCTCCGAATCTTGATTGGGTACAGCATTGTGCAATAATTTTTTTGTATCATAAACCAGCTACAGGAAAAGTCAAGCATACCCCGGTACCGGAGTACTACCCCCAAACAATATTGTAAAGGAATACCGGGGCACAAATAGGATGGACAAAATTGGGCCGCCGGCAACCAAAAACAACAAATTGAGATCCCTTTTTCTCGTACTTGGGTTTTGTGGTTGTGTGGATCGGCGGCCCGGAACAGGCTTCTCCGCCCCACACAACCACAAACATTTTTCAAACAGGGGCGATGAAAAAAACAAGGCCCTGTCAATAAAACAGGGCCTTATGTCTTCTTGCTGATACGATGATTGATGGATTACAGGTTAGAAATAATGTTGCTGAAGACGTTACCAATTGCCGGGCCCAGGATGACGAGAACGACGATCACGACGATCGCGACCAAAACGAGAATCAGAGCATATTCGACAAGACCCTGGCCCTTTTCCTTCGGCTGGAACAACATGGCTTTCACCTCCTTCTGCTTCACAGGTTCTCAAAATGAGTTTCAAAGCTAGACCCATTATAGAAAAACCTTGAATTTTTTGCAATACCTTTTTTGTGAAAAATTCCTTGCATCCCTGTAAGCGCCCGGGGCCTGGTCTATTCCCCCTGCCCGGCAAATGGGTGTACCACCGGGGTTTGGCGGCCGCTGAAGGCCGCGCGCCCCCGTTTTAGACGCCAGAATTGACGGTGGCAGGGATCTGAAAAGTCACCTCCGTACCCTGCCCGATCACACTGTGGATCTCCATCAAACCGCCCAGCATCTCGGCGCGGTCCTTGATCACCTTCAGCCCCATGTATTCAGGTTCCTGCAGATTGTCCAGGGCAAAGCCCTTGCCGTTATCCTCACAGGTTACCCGCAGGTTGGCCTCGCCCATGTCGAGCTGCAGCGTGACCTGCGAGGCCTGGCCCTCCCTTACGGAATTGTTCAGCAGCTCCTGGATGGCGCGGAACACCATAACCTCCAGGTACGGCTCGAGGCGGCGCTCCATCCCGGTCACTACCAGGCGCAGGTCGGTTTCCGACTGGTCCTTAAGCACATCCACATAGCGCTTCAGGGTCGGGACCAACCCCAGATCGTCCAGCATCATCGGGCGCAGATCGAAAATAAAATCCCGCACCTTCTGGAAGGTGGTGGTGGCCGATTGCTTTAGTTCTTCCAGCTCTTTGCGCGCCTTGCCCTTGTCAATATCAAACAGGCGCATGGCGATCTCGGTTTGCAGAATAAAGTTCGAGAGCGCCTGAGCAGGCCCATCGTGCATCTGCCGGGAAAGGCGCTGTCGTTCGGCCTCCTGCGCCTGCACCAGCATCTCTACCGATTGGACCACAGCCCCACTATGCATACGGATGCCGGTGGGCTGTCCCCCTTCCATAGCCTGCAGCACACGCTCCATGAGCTGGATGTATTTCTGCAGTCTTACCTGGTCGGCCTGGAGCTTCTCCAACTGGCCCCGCATCACGAACAGGCGCTGCTGCGCATCCAGAGCCGATTCGTAAGCCATGCGAATATCGCTCCTGGGCAGGCTGTCAATCTGGGCCTGTACGTGCTGCAAGTGGGCGTTGACGGATGCGCTCCGCTGGGCCAGCTTGTTCACCTCAACCTGGCTCTGCTCCAGCATCAGGCTGATCTCTTTCAGCTCACGCCGGGACTGCTCCAGTTCTTCGTCCACCTCCTGCTGGAATACTTCCCACTCGCTGGTTTCCTGTTCGGTCTGGGTCATGGTCATGAATAATTACTCCTGAGACTCACTTTCCTGTTTGTGCAGCCGGACCCAGCCGCGCCGCAGAGCGTAAATCGCGGCCTGTGTCCGGTCTTCCACCCCCAGTTTTCTCAGGATCGCGGTCACGTGGTTCTTCACCGTCTGGTGGCTGATGCCAAGCAGGGTCGCGATCTCTTTGTTGCTTTTGCCGTGCGTGACATAGGCCAGCACCTCCATCTCGCGGGTCGAAAGCGGCTGGAAGGGCTCTCCCGGATCGCTGTAGGGGCGCACAGCCCCTTCGGTATGCGCCGCCAGCCAGCGTTCCATGCTGGAGCTGTCCAGTACCTGGCCCCCCACCACATAGCCGCCCGAAGCCACCGTGCGGATGGTGTTAATCAGGTCGTCCGGGAGCACATCCTTGGTGCAGTAGGCGGCAGCGCCCACCGTCATGGCATGGATCCGCTGCTGCTCATCGTCATAAGCGGTAAGCAGGATCACGCGCGTGGACAGCTTCTCCAAGGCCAGCTGCCGGGTCACCTGCTGCCCGTTCAGGCCGGGGAGATTGACATCCACAATGGCGACGATCGGCTGCATGGTCCGGATGATCTCAATCGCTTCCTCACCGTTCGAGGCCTGTGCAACCACCTCCAGGTCCGGTTCCAATGAAAGCGAATCGGCCACTCCCTGGCGAAACAGCGGGTGGTCATCGACAACAATGATGGTGATTTTATTCATCCCAGCCCTCGCACGTACCTGTGTTGGTCGAAGGTGAATCCATTCACCCGCGGGCGGCGAATTTATCCCGGTTGCCCGCTTCGCTTCAACCATAGTAGCCAGACCTTTGTATTGTGATCATATGGAATCACCTCAATAAAAGCGATCTTACCTGCTACACGACAGCCAGCTTACAAATTTCAGGCTCATCCTCAGGATTATCGCGATCGCTTCAGTTCCCTGCGGTCCGGCGTGAGTGTGAGTATAGCATAGACAAACCTCGCAAGCAACCAAAGCGGATACAGAAAAGCCTGAAAGAGCTTTACAATTCCGATATTAAGGCTTTTGTCAGCCAGGCCCGCGCGGCCTCCAGCGGTAGACCGCCATATTTTCCCCGCCCTGCAAAGGGGCAAACTTCGCCCCGCTGGTGAAAACCAGATCACCGTGCTGCCCTAGATAACGATACCAGCCCGGAAATGTTACCAAAAAGGCCGCATTCTGCTCATCCAGAAAGGCCGCCAGCCACTCTTCGTCCCGAATGAAGGGGATGACCTCCGGTGAGATCAGGCCCGCCAGGTCCAGGATGCGCCGCCGGCCAAAGTAGCCCAGGGCGCCGATATCGTGCGCGGCTACCAGGTCATCCGGGCCGGTGTGAGCCGCCACCCAGCGGGCCGTCTCCACCATCTCGCTCTCGATCACAGCCACATCCAGGGCATACTGCCTCGCCCCAAGGGCCCAGAAGGCCAGCAGTACACACCCGACCACCAGCACACCGGCCCGGCTCAGCACCCGCGGCCAGAAATCCGGCGACCGCAGCCTGAGCCACTGCACCGTGCCTGCCAGGCCCCAGATGAAAAAGACCGGCATCATGGGGATCAGGTAGCGCCCGTGCTGGTACCCAACCGGCAGCCGCAGCGCGTAGACCAGCAGATAGCCCGCCGCCCAGGCAGCCCCTCCCAACACCACCCACTGCCTTCGTTTGAGCCCCTGCACCAAAAGGAAGAGGAAGCCGGGCGCCAGTAAGAGGCCAGCACCGACCAGAGGCAAAGCACCCAGACGCAGCAGCCGCTCAAAAAAGGGTTCAGCCAGCAGCGAGGCGTATTCGGCCTGCTTGGCGTAGAAGGTATTGGGCCACAGATCTCCGTTCAAGCGGGCATTAAAGAGCAGGTAAGGGAGAAAAAGGAGCGCAAAACCGGCCCCCAATTGAAGGAGCTGTGCCGCCGTTTTCCTGACCCGGGCCAAAAGGCCAGCGCGCTGTGTGCCGCCTGCCGTGCGAAGCCGGGTTTCATCCCACTGGTTGAGGGCCAGGACGAAGAGCGCCGGGCCGAGCAGGGTGATGCCGTCCGGCCGCACCCAGGCGCTCAGGCCGATGAGCAATCCCAGCGCCAGCGGGCGCCCCCAACCACGGGCGAGCCAGGCCAGCACCAGCAGCGCCGCCAGGACCTGCAAGAGGGTCTCCATCCCTGAAACCGCCGCCCAGACCAGGCGCCACTCCAGCGCCAGCAGAGCGCCGGCCGCCGCGGCCCAGCCCCTGGCTGAGGGCGCCAGGGCGCGAAAGAGCAGGCTTCCCAGCATGGAGACCCCCGCCAGGGAGAGCCACCCAAGCAGGTAGGTCCACAGGTAGGGCCCGAGACCCAGCGCATGCCCGGCAGCCAGCAGCCCCGACCAGAGCGGCGAGGTTGAGCCGGCCGAAGGCTGGCCCGGCAGATAAGCCCACTCCCCGAACTGCCCCAGACTGCGGGCGTAGGTCTGGTGGATCCAGGCGTCGTCCAGCGGAAAGCCCAGCCGGTAGACGGCGGCGCTGGCTCCCAGATAGACCAGCACGGACAGTGCGCTGAGCGCCAGGTGGGGCAGGATTTTTCTCATCATTCCGCAGCGCCCAGGATCTCGAACAAATACACGCCGCTCGCCTGGCCGAGATATGCCAGCCCTTCCCGGTCCCCCGGGTGGGCGTACAGCTCGTGCAGCGGGGCCGGGTGGTTGTATTCCAGCAGGACAAAGCGCGCCCCGTAGCGCCGCCCGGCTGCCAGCAGGGTATCCACCCCTCCATTCGGAATGGAGATTGCCGGCCTGCCGGAGGCCAGGTAGAAACCCGGGGTATTGTTGACCAGGATGATATCCTCCTCGCCCGCACCGGCAGCCTGCAGCATCCCTTGCACGGCGGCATACTCCACGGGGCCACTTTCCGGAGAGCCGCCCGTCCGGGCCTCTGCTGCCCGCCCGGTAGCCAGGAAGACCGTCATCAGGGCGGCCAGGACAACCAGGGCGCTGCGAAAGACCAGCCCGGCGCTGCTCGCCGCCCAGCCGCGGCGGCGCACGCCCCATTCAATAAAGGCCTCCAGGCCGAGCGGAGCGGCAGCCCAGATCAGCGGCTGCAGCGCGGCCCCCGAGTGGAAGTACCCGCCGCGCGCGCCCTGAAAAGGAAAAACCAGGCTCATCACAACCAGGGTCAGCAGCCAGCCCGCGCCCGCCAGGAGGACGCGCCGGTCTTCTCGCAGGCGCCAGAGACCGGCAGCCGCCAGGGGGAGCAGGAAAACCTGCCCCTGGACGGCGAGGGTGTGCAGCAGGTTTGTCCCGCCCGCTTGCAGGCGCGCCTCGAGGATGCGGCCCCAGCCCGAGGCCAGCCAGCGCTGCGGCGTGAGGAGCGAGGCCGGATAGGCATAGAGCTCATCGTAATCCAGCAGCCACAGGGCCTTTGCCCCGCCGGGCGCCAGGGGGGAACCGAATACGCTGAAGTTGCGCGCCATCCACGGCCCCATCACCAGCAGATAGCCCAGCAGCGCCGGCCCGGCGAGCGCCAGGAACCCGCGCAGCCCTCCCTCCGGCTCGCCCCGCCTCCACACCGCCAGCAGAGCAGCCAGGAAGGCCAGCCCCAGCCACAGCAGGCCGTCCGCGCGCGCCAGATGCATCAGCCCGGCTGTTACGCCCAGGAGCAGGAACCTCCAGCCCCCGGTTTTCACGCCCGGGCCTGCCAGCAGGAGAAAAGCGCCGCCCAGGAGCATATACAGCCCAAAAGTGTCGGTGGTGACCAGAAAAGCCAGGTAATAGCCCGGGAAAAGCGCCAGCAGACCGCTGAGGAGGGCCAGGTCCCGGCGGGAGGTGAAGGAATAAGCCAGGGCTGCGGTCAGGGGCGGGATACAGCCCGCCGCCAGCAGGAAGGGGAACCGCCCGGCCGCAAAGGCGGCCGTACCGGAGAGCCGCAGGCCCAACGCTGCCAGGAGGGAGGCCAGCGGCATCCAGTAGGCGTGGGAGGGATGGGGCAGGCCGGCGGGGTTGTCCAGGTAATTCCACAGGAAGGGCTCGCTGAAACCATGGCCCTGTGCCAGCCGCTGCCCGAGGGCGAAGTAATATTCAGCGTCCATGTACCCCGGCGCGGTGAAGAAAATGGACAGGCCCAGGGCAAGCCCGAAGGCAAGTAGGAAAAGCAGCAGATAATCGCGTCGCTTCATCACCGGGTCTCAGGGCTCAAACCGGAATATGGATACGGAGCCGTTGTGGTAGACCTCGCGCAGAGCGCCCGGGGAGGCGGCCAGACCTGCGCTTGCCCGCCACCGGTCCGCTGCCTGGCCCGCAAGGGCGCGCTCGTAGGGACCGAAAAGCACCCAACGCACCCCGGCCTCCTGCAGCAGGCCGGAGCCCTCTACCCCGCTGAAGAACCCGCTCGCCAGCCGGGTCTTCTCTGCATAGTTCAGGGTCTCGATCGGGTGCCCCAGGTAGACCGGCAGACCGGCTCTGGCGGCCACCAGCCGGCCCGTCTCTTCCGCCGAGAACACCAGCTCCTCCGGGCCTGCCCCAGCAGCCAGCCAGTCCACCGCCTGCACCAGCTCGCCGGGGTCAAAATATTCGGCGGGCCGGGCGGCCAGCACCAGGCAGTAGCCGGAGACCAGATAAAAGGATGAGAGCGAGGCCAGCAGGACGAACGCCAGAACCAGGGGTCCGGGTTTCGCCAGGAAGCCGGAAGCCTTTACCCTGCGGGCAGATGTCTTCAGAACCGCTTTCAGCCCATAGACAGCCAGCAGCGCCAGGGGCAGGGTGTAAGCCATCATAAAGCGGCGCTGGAGCACGAGGGGGAGGTAGGCCAGAAACAGCGCTCCGGCGCACCAGGCCAGGGCCGCGCCGGCCCCGACCGTCTCGCAGTCCGCCGGGCCGCGGGCCTCCGCCTCCGGGCGGATCCACCGGCGGGCGACGAACCAGGCCCCAACCAATGCCAGGGGCCAGAACAGGCCGAATCCCCACAGATAGTAGCTGAAGGGCGGCGAGGCGGTCACGTTCTGACCGGAGAACCCCTGCCAGGCAGGATCACCGGCGAGAGCCTGCCAGTGATAGAGCAGGAGCGGCGCCTGGGCCAGCCCGACCACCAGCAGGGGCCCCAGGCTGCCCCAGGAGAATTTCCGCCGCTGCTGGGAGAAACCGGCCCAGGCCCCCGCCAGCGCCAGGTCGCCCAGCAGGGGGGCAAACGGCTGCACCGGCTGGATCAGGACCCCCAGCAGCGCAGCCAGGGCCAGCTTCCAGGCGGCAGGCCGGCGCAGGAAGCTGAGATAGGCCGCGACCATGCCTGCCAGGAGGGCCGTCACCCACGAAAAATGGGGAAAAATCATCAAGCCGAAGAAAAGGTAAGCGTCCATCAGCCAGAAATCCACCGGCGAGATGCCGGCCTGCGGCAGCGCGCCCAGGATCAACTGCAGCCAGCCCAACCCGGACCCGAAAAATGCCAGCAGAAAAGCCATGCGCCGCCAGAGCCGCTCGGCAAAGAGCTGGGCCGCCAGCAGGTAGACCGCCAGCCCCGCCAGGGCGCCGGCAGCCAGCCGCCCGAGCTGGTACGCGGTGGGCAGGCTGAGGCCGGTCCAGCGGGCGGCGTGGCCCAGAAAGATATAGGCCAGCTTGATATACGCCCCGCTCTGCTCCTCGCCGGTCATGCGCATCCTATAGGCCCATTCGCCCCGCTCGCCCAGGTGCATGGTCGCCAGATGGACGGCGTAATCCATGCGGTCGAAAACGGCACCGGAGAAAACCTGCTCCGGCGTCTGGGACGCATAACCACTCAGGTAGGGCAGGCTGCTGAGCAGCAGGGCCAGCGCCAGCACCCCCCCGACCCAGGCCCATTCGCTACGGCTGATCGGAGTAGACATACAGGCGCAGGTCTCCCCAGGTCTCGACGCGCTCCAGGTTGAGCTGCGCGTCCAGCCAGGTCAGGTGCGGGTGCTGCGGGTTTGCGGAGCCTTCCAGCTCGTCGAGCGCCCGTTGGAAGATGATGAACCAGAGGCGCCCGCCGGGTTCCAGCCCGGAAACGGCCTCCTCGACGCCGGGCACTGCGAGCAGCCCGAGCACCCGCTGGGTGGGCAGGGCCAGAGTGTCCGAGCCGCTGCCCGGCGGGTCCGCCAGGTAGTGTTGGGGCAGGTCCGGATCGTAGATCACCGCCGGCAGCAGGCTGAGCTTGTTGGAATGCAGGATCAGGTCGCCCTGGGCCGCGCGCCGGCTGAGGGAGGCGTCCAGCCCGGCATACGGCCCGTAGGGGAAGCCCCGGTAGGCGAAATGCTCGTACACGCCCAGGCTCATGCCCGCCAGCAGCAGGGCGAAAGCCAGCCCGGCGACCGGCCGCGGCAGGCCGGTGCGGGTGAAGGCCCAGCCCAGCCACATCAGGAACAGCATCCCGGAGGGGAGCAGGGCCCGTTCGATAAAGACCGGCTGTATCTGCGAGACGGCGAAGAGCAGGGCCAGGGGCGCAAGAGCCAGGTACAGCAGCCATAGGCCGCGCCGGGAGCCGGGCAGCCCGGCCCGTAACGCCCGCAGCGTCTGCCAGCCCGCCAGCGCCAGGCAGGCCAGGGCGGCGAACAGGGCGACCGGCAGGGCCAGACCGGGCAGGGGCAGGTTGCTCACGTAGCTGACCAGCGCGGTGATCAGCCTGCCCACACCGGGCTTTTGCGTCCAGTACGCGCTCTGCACCTTTTGAAGCTGGGAGGGTAGGAACCAGAGCCAGGGCAGGTAGAGCAGCAGGGCGAGCAGGGAAGCCGGGATCGCCGCCCGCAGGCTCTTCCAGCGGCGGGCCAGGAGGGGGGTGGCTGCCAGGGGCAGCAGGAAAAAAACCGCCAGGTTCTGGGTGTACTGGGCCCCGGCGGCGGCCAGTGCGAACAGCACCCACCCGCGCGCCTGCCCGCGGCGCATCCCCAGCCACAGGCCCAGGGTGGCCGCCAGGCACAGGAAGGCCAGCAGGGCGTACATGCGGATCTCCTGGGCATAGTGAAGCTGAAAGGGCGATATTGCCGCCAGAGCGGCAAAGCGCAGGCCAACCCAGGGCGAGAAAAGCCCGCGCCCCAGCCGGTAGGCCAGCCACACAACGCCCAGCCCGAACAGGACGGACAGCAAGCGCGCCGCGGCGACCGAGCCCCCGAAGACCTGCATCCAGCCCCACAGGAGCCAGTAATAGGCCAGCGGGTGCACGTCCGCCGCCCCGCCTCCAGCCGGGGTCAGCGTGCCTGCCAGCATCGCCGCCGGGCCTTTCGAGGCGAAGAGCATGGCAAAGGCCTCATCGTACCAGACCGGCCGCGAGGCGAGGAAACCCAGGCGCAGCAGCAGGGCCGGCAGGGCGGGGATCAGCCAGGCAAAGCGCAGGAATGCGGCGCGCCGCGCCGGCTCTGACCGTTTACCCGGGGCGTCGTTCAGAGGCGTGGAAGCCGGTGTGCTGGCAGCGTGGCGAGAGTGAGAAGACACGGGAAAAGCTGTAAATTGGGAACGGGTTTAATAGCGTGTGGTGAGGACGTCCACCAGGACGCGCGGCGGGCGGGTGGCCCACCAGCGGATCCACCAGAGGCCGAACAGGCAGAAGAAGGGCAGGGGCAG
>JAEWYL010000251.1 GCA_023395675.1 Chloroflexota bacterium
GGAGGCGGAGAGCGAGACTCCCATCCCCTGGGCCGACCTCCCGGCCCTGGTGATCACCAGGCTTCTCCGCGACCGGCTGCTCCAGTTTACCTACGACCAGCTTTACCAGCGCACCGACCCCGACCCGGAGACTTTCATGCTCCGGGCGATGAAAAAGACCTTTATCAAGGATATCCGCAACCTGGGCGTGCTGGCTTTCCAGTACGTAGAGCGCAAGGACGGTGAGCCGGTGGAGCCCGGGCAGGAGTGGGACCTGGAATGGGTGCCCGAGCAGCAGAAGCGCTGCAGGCTGTACCCGGCCCAGGAGCTGACCAACCCCAAGGTTCTGCGGGCGCGCGGCATTAAGGTGGTCTTTGCCGGCTTCACCGAGCTGCGGCCCGCTCACCCAGAAGTGCGCGCCCAACTGGTGGACTATTGGGCTGCTCGCTGGCAGAAAGAAGCCATCCAATCCAAGGCGGAGTTCGACCTGGATGCCGAGCGGGTGCGCAATGCGGCCCGCATCCAGGCCCAGCGGGATATGATCTTTACCCTGGAAGGATTGTTCCGCGACCAGCCCATCTCCCAGGAGGCCCTGGCGCTGCGCCTGCTCCAGGCGCTGGAGAGCGCCGCCGCCGATCCCCTCACCCGCCAGCTCCTCCCTTCCGAGGTGGGAGAGATGCTGCGGAACGTCCAGCACTTCCTGCTGCCCGAATATGACACGCTGCTGGCGGTAACGGAGGGGAAGGATGACGTCGAGATCCCCATGGCAAAGACGCCCTGACGCTTGGGACCACGGGAGCCTCTGCCCTGGGCTCCCGTTCGAAAGGTGAGACGATGGTGAGACGTTTCTACTGGCACTTGCACGATGCAGCCGCCTCCTTCTGGAATGGAGACCGCCTCTGGGGCTGGCTGCGCCTGTTTTTTGCGCTGCTTGTCCTGCTCGCTCAGATTGCGGCGGGCATATACCTGGTGCACAGCGGGTACGGGTTCGAAACCCGGGAATACGACCCGCGCTATCTGCGCTCGCTCGCCGTCCCGATCGGGATGTTCCTCCTGATGTTCCTGGTTTCCGCCCGCTATCTCCAGGACCTGTACGCCCTGCCCCGGTTCCGTATGGGGGTTCGCCGCCTGCTGGCATCCGCTTTTCCTCTCTTTTACCCGCGTCTGGAGATCGAAGGGGGCTGTAAAAAGCTGGACCCCGGCGAGCAGAATCTGCTGAAGCTATCCGGCGGGCCGGGAGGCCTGGTCGTCCGCCCGGGGAGCGTGGTCCTGCTGGAGGAGCTCAACGCCCCGACCCGGGTGCTGGGGGCGGGGATGCACTTTGTCTCCCGCAAGGAGCGCATTAAGGAATTGATCAGCCTGGAGGACCAGCACGGCAGCATTCCGGCCACTTCGGCCACCACCAAAGACGGCATCCCCATCCTCGTACGCGACATTCAATACCGCTACCGCCTGCGGACGGGACGCCCGCCCGGGGATTACACCTCGCGTACGCCCGCCGATCCTTACCCCTTTTCCGGCCGGGCGGCCGGGGAGATGGTGTACAGCCGCAACGTGGGCCCGGATGGGCCGAACAGTTGGGACCGCACCCTGCAGTTCGTCGTGGACGCGGTGGTCACAGACTATATCGCCGAGCACCAGCTCGACGCGGTGATGACCCCCGACCCAACCCTGGACGACCCGCGCGAGAAAATGACTGAAAAAATGCTCTCCAGGGAGGTGCGCGAGCGCTTCAAGAGCCACGGCGCCGAGCTGCTCTGGTTCGATATTGGCCATATTGATATCTCCGACGAGAGGCTTTACCCGCCCGGTTTCCTGGATGACAATCGCGAGCGGAGGAGCATCAAGCAGGAGGTGGACGCCCAGCGCATGAAAGTCTGGGGGACGCGCTGGAGCGGCAGCGCCAAGGTCGAACGCTCTCGCGGCGAGGCCAAACGCCTGGCGCTGCAGGAGCTGGGCCGGGCGGAGGCCCAGGCTGAACTGCTGCAAAGCATCATGTACGCGCTGGACGGCGTCTCCTCTCTCCACGCTGCACCGGGCAGGAACGGGGGTCCGGGCCAGGCACAGGCTCAGGAGGCCCGCAACCTGCGCAACCTGCTCCTGGTGCGCACCGCCCAGATCCTGGAAGCCCTGCGCGAGGGGGAGGCAGAGCGGCTTTCGCTGCAGCCGCCCGCCTCGGAGAGGACGGGGCGCCTGCGGAGAGGAGGCAGAGCTTGATCAGTTTCGAGACCGCCTATACCTGGCTGAACCGCTTCAAAGATCGCCGCACCTACCTCAGCCAGCCCTGCTGCCTCCTGCTCCTGCAGATCAACGAGGCCCTGAAAGAGGGTGATGTCAAGGGGGTGAACGTAAAGATTGATGAACTCATCAAGACCGGCGACCGGGCGAAAGACGATCACGAGATCGCGGAGATCCGGCTGGAATGCGCCCGGGTCTATTACGAGCTGGGACACCTGGACCTGGCCGAAAGGTTCCTCACCCGGGCTGTGAGCCGCTATGCCTCCGACCGGCACAACCAGGCGGTGGCGTTGTGGATGCGCGGTGTGGTGCGCTGGCGGCAGAGGAATATGCAGGCGCCGGCGGTGGAAGACTGGCGCAACAGCCAATCCCTCTTTGTCTCGCTCTCGCGATCATTTTTGGGCCGGGTGGAGGACGGTAAATGGTACCAGGAACGGGCGGAGAAGATGCAGGCAGCCCTGCAGGCGGCTATTGAGAACGGCGGCCTGCCGGATAGGACGACGTTGAACATGCTGCCGGTGCTGGACCATACGCTGGGTCCTTCGAGATGGACAGAACGCTTCGCCAGTGTGGACCAGGTCTTGATAGATCGTTCACTCTACCGTCTGGTGAGCCTGGGGAGGACCAGGGTTTTTAATATCTTCGACGTAGTTCCACCAAACCGCTATTTGATCCTTAAAGTCAGCCCTGGCCTCGTGGCTGAGGATGGTTTTTTCCGGGATGGCGAGTATGTTCTGCTGCATGAGCATGCTGTACCTCAGCACAACGATTTCGTGGTGGTTCGATTCATAGACGGCGATATCCTGTGCCTCATGCGATATTTGGATCAGGGGGATTATGTGGGATTCTTAGAAGAGAATCAAGGCCTGCACAAGCCGGAGCTTTTTCGGAGAGACAGCAACCGGTATGAAATTTGGGGGGTAGTGGAAGGGGTCTTTCGCCCGCTGCACCCGCAGTGGGATGGGTAGGGTCGCGGTCGGTTCAGGCAGCGCGCCGCCGCCAGACCTGCTCCCCCACCCAGAGCAGGATGATCTCCAGGAATATCAACCAGCCCTGCCAGCGGTCCATGAATACAGCCAGTACGAAGGTGGAGGCCAGGAATATCCCGTAAATCAGCAGCCGCTGCTCCGGCCGCACCGGCCAGGGCGGGTTGCGCCGCACCCAGCCCAGCCAC
>JAEWYL010000164.1 GCA_023395675.1 Chloroflexota bacterium
GCCACTACCTGCTCTCTTACGACCGGGTGCTGAAGCTGGTGAAAAATGCCGAACTCAAAGGTCTTCGTGACCTTTAGAACCTGTCTGAAAAATGAAATCTGGTTGGGATGGGGGGCGCAGCCCCCCATCCCAACCAGATTTCATTTTTCAGACAGGTTCTAAAGGTCACGAAGACCTTTGAGTTCGGCATTTTTCACCAGCTTCAGCACCCGGTCGTAAGAGAGCAGGTAGTGGCCCAGCACCAGCAGGCCGAAGACCAGCCCCCAGGTGGGGCGCCCCGCCTGGTACAGGGCCCAGGTGGAAGCGCCGAAGAAGGCCGCTTCCAACAGCAGGCGTACCGGCCCCGGCACCGCCACCGGGGCCCGGCCCGGGTCATTTGGCACGCGGAACACGCCCCACAGCAGGGCGGCGGCCAGGGGCGCCAGGATGGCCCACAGCCAGCGCGCCGCGCCGCTGTGGGTGGTCCAACCCCAGTAGCCCAGGGCGAACAGACCGGCGAGCTCGAGCAGGAAGCGCAGCGCCAGGTTAAGCGGGTGGTTTGCCATGGAACGTCCTTTCGATCCCTTTTTCACGCAGTAGACGCGCGTAGAGCGCTTCGATATCCGCAATCATCCCGCGCAGGTCAAACTGAGAGCGGGCGAGCTGCCGCCCGCGCTCCCCGAACGCTCTGCGCATAGCCACACCCCGGAGCAGGGACAGGCAGGCGGAGGCCAGCCCCTCCACGTCCCCCGGCCGGCACAGGAACCCGGTCTCCCCCGGCAGCACCGCCTCCGCCGTGCCGTCCACCCGGTTCGCCACCACCGGCAGCTCCATGCTCATCGCCTGGGGCAGGGTGCGCGGCAGCCCTTCCCACAGCGAGGTCAGCAGGAAGACGTCCATCGCCGCCAGCATGCGCCCGGCGTCCCGCCGCAGCCCGGTGAGCAAGGCGCGCCCGGCGATGCCCTCCCGCTCCAGCGCGGCCTCTACCTGCGGGCGCAGGGGCCCGTCCCCCACCAGCAGGAAGCGGCACTCCGGCAGCGCCCGCCCCACGCGGCCCGCCGCCTCCACCCAGTCCAGCGGGTTCTTCTGCTCGGAGAAGCGCCCCAGGCTGCCCAGCACCGGCGCTTCCGGCGGCAGCCCCAGCTCCTCCCGGGCGGCGCGCCGCAGCCCGGGCGAGGGGCTGAACTCCTCCAGCGGGATGGCGCTGCGGATCAGGTGGTACTGCTCGGGCCGGCCGATGCCCTCGCGCAGGCCCTTCTCGATGTCCGGGCGGGCCACCACGACCAGCGCGTCGCTGAAGCGGGCCGCGAAGCGTTCCAGCAGCACGTACAGCCGGCGCGTGCGCGGGGACATGCGCTCGTGGAAGCTCCAGCCGTGCACGGTGTGCACGATCACCGGCGTCCCGGCCAGGCGGGCCGCCAGTCGCCCCAGGATGCCCGCCTTCGAGGAGTGGGTGTGCACGATCTCGTACCCGCCCCGCCGCATGAAGCGCGCCAGCTTGAGCAGCGCCGCCAGGTCGTCCCGCGGGCTGACCTCGCGCAGCAGCTCCGGCAGGATGGTGAGCGGCACGCCCCGGGCGCGCACCTCCTCGATCAGGCTGCCCTCCGTCCCGGTCTGCGGGCCGCTCAGCACCCCGGCCTGGAAGCGGCGCGGGTCCAGCAGGGCCGCGGTGTACATGGTGTTCTCCTGCGCCCCGCCCACGATCAGGCGCGTGATGGGGTGCAGGACGCGCGCCGGGCCGGAGGCGGGCCGGGTCCCCACCCGGGGCCCGCTCTCCACCTGCGCCTCGGAGGCCGTAGAAGGCCCTCCGCCCGTCCGGGAATCGTCGCGTTGAAAAATCACCGCTTCTGCCATGTCCTCCCCGCCA
Source organism: Chloroflexota bacterium (assembly GCA_023395675.1). Taxonomy (GTDB): domain Bacteria; phylum Chloroflexota; class Anaerolineae; order Anaerolineales; family UBA4823; genus JAEWYL01. Next base: position 1,847 of record JAEWYL010000164.1, read on the forward strand.
GCAGCTCGCTGTAAAGGGCTTCCAGCGCCTGCAGCGTGCCCTCCAGGTTGAAAACCGCCTCCACCCGCCGCCTGCCGGCCGCGCCCAGCTCGCGGCGCAGCGCCGGGTCCTGCGCCAGCCGCTCCAGGGCCCGGGCCAGGGCCTGCGCATCGCCGGGCGGCGTCAGGAACCCGGTCTCCCCGTCCAGCACCGCCTCGGGGCTGCCGCCCCCCCGTGTGGCGGCCGCCGGCAGCCCGCAGGCCATGGCCTCCAGCAGCGCCATCGAGAGCCCCTCCCAGGCGGAGGGCAGGGCGAAGAGGTCGAAGTGCGGCAGCCAGCGGCGCAGGTCGCGGCGCGCCCCGGCGAAGATCACCCGCCCGCCCAGGCCCAGCGCCGCGCAGCGCCGCTCCAGCGCCTCCCGCAGCGGCCCCTCGCCGAACAGGACCGCCTGCAGCGGCAGCTCCGGCAGGCGGGCCAGGGCCTCCAGCAGCAGCGCCTGCCCCTTCTCGGGCGCCAGCCGCCCGGCGCAGGCCAGCCGGACCGTCCCCGGCTGCAGGTTGAACTCGGCCTGAAAGGCGCGCGCCTCCCCGGGCGATACCTGCTCCCGGGTCATGAAAGCCTGCGGGTCTACCCCGTTATAGATGCGGAGGATCTTCCCCGGCGGAACGCCCTCCCGCCCGGCCAGCCGCTCCCGCACCGCCTCGCAGGAAGCCACGTAGCCGCTCGCCAGGGGAGAGAGCAGGCGGTCCAGGGCCGAGCGCGGGCGCGAGCGGGCCTGCTCCAGCCCGTGCTGGTGCACGACGACCGGGGAGAGCCCCAGCCACCGCGCCGCGCCTCGCCCCAGCAGCCCGGCGTGGTACAGGTGGGTGTGCACCAGGCGCGGGCGGTCGGCCCTCCAGGCGGCCAGCAGGCGGGGGAGCAGCCCCAGGTCGAGGCGGCCGCGCGCCCCCAGCTCCAGCACCGGCACCCCCTCGGCGCGCAGCTCGTCCACCAGCTCGCCCCCGCTCACCAGAGTGATCACACGCAGGTCCCATCCGGCGGCCCGCAGGCGCGGCGCGCTGAGGCGCACGAAGTGCTCGGCCCCGCCGGCGATGCGCAGTTGGGTGATGAGCCAGTCAAGGCGCGCCTTCATCGCCCTCCAGGCATTCCTGCACCGCCGCCCACATCGCCGCCACCCGGCCCTCCCAGGAGTGCTCCCGCGCCGCCATGCGCCGCCCGTCCTGCAGCCCGGGGCTGTCCTCCGCCAGGGCGCGCTCCACCTCCCCGGCGAAGGCCTGCGCCCGTTCCTGCGCCCCCGGCCCCGCCTGGGGTGCGATCCGCACCCAGGGCGCCAGGGCGCGCACCTCGGGCAGGTCGCTGCTGACCACCGGCTTGCCGGAGGCCAGGTACTCGTACACCTTGAGCGGGTTGATATAGCGCGTCAGTTCGTTGAGCACGTAGGGCACCAGGCAGGCGTCGGCCGCGTTCAGCAGGGCGGGCAGCTCGTCGTAGGGGCGCTTGCCGAAGAGGTGCACGTTGGGCAGGTTTGCCAGCGGCCCCAGGTCCACCCGCGCGGAGCGCACCTGACCCACCAGGGCAATCTGCCAGCCCGGGCGGCTGCGGGCCAGGCAGCCCAGCAGCTCCAGGTCCAGGCGCTGGTCCAGGGTGCCCATGACCACCAGCCGGGGCGAGGGCAGGGCCGCCAGGGCCGGGTGCAGGCTGGCGTCGGACTGGTAATGGGCCACGTCCGCCGCGCTGGGGGCCAGGCGGATGGGCCGCCGGGTGAGCGGGGCGTACAACCGGCGCAGGCCCTCGGAATGCACGAACACCAGGTCCGCGGCCCGCAGCAGCTCCTCCTCCAGGCGCAGCATGGTGCTGCGCTTGCGCCCGCGCTGCTCTCCGGCGAAGCGCTCGATGCAGTGGTAGACGCTCAGGCGCTCGCCGAAGCGCCCCAGCAGGGGGGCGGACTGGGGCGGGTAGAGCCACAGCAGCGGCCGCTCGAAGCCCAGGCCCTGCAGCACGGGCCGGGCGCGGCCCGCCAGCAGGCGCTGCCCCAGGGCGTTCAGGGCCGGGCTGTAATAGCGCCCGGGCGGCAGCAGGGGCGGGTTCCAGGCCCACAGGTTGGCCTCCAGGCGGCGCAGGGCGGGCCGCCTCCAGGCCTCCAGCTTGCGCCGCCGCAGGGCGGGGTCCCGCAGCAGGGCTTCCGGCCCGACCTGGCGCTCCACGAACAGCACGCGCTGCCCGGCGGCTGCCAGGCGCTTCATGATCTGCTGGCGGCTGCCCCAAATTTCGTCCCAGTCGGTGGTGGAGAAGCAGAGGATATCCATAGGCAGGGGTCAGGCTCCCGCGATCTCCCGGTAAAACGCCTCGTAGGCGTCCAGCATGCCTTCCAGCGAGAAAGATTCTTCCACCCGCCGCCGCCCCTGCAGGCCCAGCCGCCGGCGCAGGCCCTCGTCCTCCAGCAGCCGGGCCGCGAGCGAGGCGAAAGAGGCCGGGTCGTCCCGCCGGGCGAGGAAGCCCTCCTCTCCCTCGCGCACGATCTCCGGCAGGCCGCCCACCGGGTTGGCGACCACCGGGGTGGCGCAGGCCAGGGCCTCCAGGGCCATGCGCCCGAAGCCCTCGTCCCGGGAGGTGACCAGCAGCACCTGCACCTGCCCCAGCCAGCCGGGCACCTGTTCGGGGGGCAGGCCGCCCGTCTGGTGGATCGAGAGGCCCAGGCCGCGCAGGCGCTCGATCTCCGCTTCGAGCCGCTGCCCGTAAGGGCCCGGGGCCGCCCCCCCGCCGATAATCAGGGCGTTCAGGGCCCCGCGCTGGCGGAATAGAGCCTCGCAGGCCTGCAGAAAGAGCAGGTGGCCCTTGACCGGGTGCAGCCTCCCCAGGATGCCCACCTGGTAGGGCCGGGGACCGGCGGGGGGGAGGGGCGGCAGGGGCACGCCCTGGTAGATCACCCGGGCGCTCACGGGCAGGGCGGCGCGCACCCGTGCCGAGACTGCCGCCCGGTGCGGCGGGTAGAGCGGCCCGGCGCGCCGCACGCTGTAGGCGGAGTGGTAGGTCTCGGCGCAGCGCTTCCAATAGGGCAGGTAGGGCAGTTTGCGCCGCAGGCTGTGGTAGCCGTCGAGCTGGATGGCGTCGCAGCCGCCCAGCTCACGCGGGCGGCCCGCCCGCCGGGCGCAGGCCTGCAGGCGTCCGAGCAGGGCGGGCGCGGCGTGCAGCTCGTCCGCCGGGGAGGCCGCCAGGTAGTAGCACAGGCTGTGGCCGCGCCGGGCCAGGCCCTCCGCCAGCTGCACCAGGAAGGTCTGCGCCCCGCCGAGCGCCAGGTCCACCAGGGAGAAGCCGATGCGCACCTCAGCCCTCCAGCAGCTCGCGGTAGAGGGCGGCGTACTGCGCCGCCGCCTCGCTCAGGGAGAAGCGCGCTTCCACCGTGCGCCGCCCGGCCTCCCCCAGGCGGCGGCGCAGCCCGGGGTCCCCTGCCAGGCGCTCCAGGCAGGCGCACAGGGCCTCCAGGTCCCCGGCGGGGAAGAGCAGCCCGTTCTCGCCCTCCTGCAGCAGCTCGGGCACGGCCCCCACCGCGCTGGAGATCACCGGTTTGCGGCAGGCCATGGCCTCCAGCAGCGAGTTGGGCAGGCCCTCGTCGTTGGAGACGCAGGTCCCGATATCGAACCCCAGGATATGGGGCAGGGGGTCCTCCAGCGGGCCGGTGAAGGCCACGCAGTCCTCCAGCCCGGCTTCCTGCGCCTGCGCCCGCAGCGCCTCCGCCACCGGTTCCGCCCCGGGCAGGGGGGAATCGCCGCCCACCAGGGCCAGGCGCAGCTCTGGAAAGCGCGGCCGCAGCCGCGCCAGGGCCTCGATCAGCAGCCCCAGGTTCTGGCCGCGCCCGAAGCGGCTGGTGCGCCCCACCACCAGGGTATCCGGCGGGAAGAGGCGCAGGGGCGCGGCGGCATCCGCCGCCTCCAGGTCAACGCCGTTGTATATCACCACGATGCGCTCCGCCGGGGCCAGGTCCGCCACCGCCCGGGCCGCCATCTGCGAGGAGGCCACAATGCGCTCCAGGCCCCATTTCGGGACGCGCCGCCAGCTCCGCTGCCCGCCCAGGCGCTCGATGACGTGCGGCACGCCCGCCGCCAGGGCCGCGTCCACGGGCCAGCGCTCGTTGTGCACCTGCACCAGGTCCATATTGTGGCGGCGCAGGTAGGCGCTCATCTGCGCCGGGCCGGGCAGGAAGGCGCAGCGCCCCACCTCCGCAAAGCGGGGCAGGGGCTCGGGATGGCGGGTGGAGAGGAAGTAGAAATCGAACTCGCCGCGCAGGGCCCGGGCCAGGCGGTAGAGCCAGTTCTCGATGCCGCCCACCTGGAAGTCGAACAGGGTGAAGGCGAGGCGCGGCCGGGGGTTGCGCGGGCGGGGGAAGAGGCGGCGCTGCGCCTGCCCGGCCCGCCGCAGGGCCGCCGCGGCGTAGTAGCGCGGGCGGGCCACCAGGGCCGCACCCAGGCTGCGCAGCGAGCGGGGAGCCCCGGCGGGGCGGCTCTCCCGCTGCGGGCCCGCCCGCGGCGGCAGGCCGAGCGCTTCCAGGTAGCGGTCCGCCGTGCGCTCCACGTCCAGCAGGCGCTCCGCCCGCTCGCGGGCCAGGGGCGAGAGCTGCGCGGCGCGCGGCAGGAGCTGCGCCGCCGCCCGCGCCATGGCCTCCACGAAGGCCTCGTCGTAGACCCAGGGCCGGTTCTCGAAGATCGCCCCGGCCTCGCCCACCAGCTCCGCCGTCCCCCCGTGGCTCGGGGCGATCACCGGCGTCCCGCAGGCCAGGGCCTCCACCACCACGTTTGGGCAGGCGTCCCCGCTGACCGGGTGCGCCAGCAGGCTCATCTGCCCGTACAGGGCGGGCAGCTCCTGCGGCGGGACGTGCGGGTGGTAGTCCAGGCGCGGCCCGATCAGCGGGTCGGCCTGGAAGCGGGCCAGCACCGCGGCGCACTCCTCGTCCACGTCGCCCACCACCAGCAGCCGGTGCGGGAGCTCCAGCCGGCGCGACATCTCGAACAGGGTCTCCAGGCGGTAGCGGTAGCGCAGGCGGCCCACGCTGCCGATCACCGGCGGGCCTGCGGGGCGGGCCGCGGGCGGGCGGAAAAGCTCCAGGTCCGTCCCGTTGTGGATCACGGCATAGTCCTGCGCCCGCCGGTAGAGCAGGCCGTCCAGCTCTCCTTTGGCCCACTGCGACTGGTAGATCACCACGCTCGCCGTCTCCAGGGCGCGGGAGAGGGCCGCGTTCACGGCGTGGTGGGCGGGCTTCATCTCCTTCCCCAGGGCGGCGAACCAGGCGGGGTGGTAGCCGTTCGCCACGCGGAACCCGACCGGCCGGCCGCGCCGCAGGGCCGCCGGCATGCCCTCCGCCCGCGCGAGGAACAGGGCCGCGGCCCAGTCGCCGTCCAGGTCCCGGCTGATCCCGTAGCCGCGCCTCGCGAACAGGCGCGCCAACCGCTCTCCCCACATGCGGGAGGCGCTGCCGGGGCGCTCGTCCATGCTCAGGTAAATGTCCATCTCTGCGGGCGGGTCAAGGCGTGTCAAGGGTCATGGCAGGGCGACTGCAGCGGCCCCTCTTGGCGGGGCGAAATCCCGAAAAATCAGGAGATAACAGGCAGAACGCCATTGCCCGAATGGTAATGGTGGTGGGGTCGTGGAGGCCCGCCGCCTGGGGCTGGCCTGCGCCCCGCCTCTCAGGCGAGCAGCTTCTGGCAGGCAAAGTCAATCCACTCCTGCGGGCTCAGGCCGCGGCGGTGCTCTCCGGTGGTGCGGCGCACGCCCCGGCTGAGGTGCATAAAGATCACCCGGTTCTGGTCGTCCAGGGCGCGGAACACGGGCAGCTCCTTTCCGGGGGAGCCGGGCGGGATGGCCGCGGCCAGCTCGGGCTGGTTGTAGGTGTTGCGGCAGCCGAACACCTCGTAGCCGGCAGCGCGCAGCCCCACGCTCACCCGGTCGCCGGCGTCCAGCGCCGGCAGCCGGGGCCAGAAGTCCAGCCCCAGCTCCTGGAACAGGCGAAAATCCACCAGGTAGCCCAGCACGTGCAGCACGCCCTCCGGCACCCGGTCTTTGTGCAGCAGCACCCCGGCGGCGCGCACCCGCTCGGAAAGCTGCGCCTGCAGGTAGCCGAGCCAGCCGCTGCGGCAGGCCAGGGTGTCCATGTGCAGGGGCATCAGGTAGCGCGCCTCCGGCTCGATCACCCGCGCCGCCAGCTCCAGCGCGGCCGCGTTGGCGTAGCTGCCGGAGCGCTGCTGGCGCTGGAAGACGGGCCACTCGCGCCAGAAGGCGCGCTTCCCCGGCGGCAGGGGCTCGCTGCGGTTCAGGATCAGGTTCAGCCCCGGCTCCTCCAGCAGCCACTCCCACGCGCCGCCCGGCGAGTGGTTGTCCACCACCCACAGCTCGTGCGGCTCCGGGGTAAAGCGCTGCAGCGAGCGCAGGCAGGCCGCCAGCAGCGCCCGCGCCAGGGGGTTGGGCTGGTAGGCGACCACCACCAGGCGCGGGTGTTCGGCGGGCAGCGCCGCCCGGCGCAGGACCTCCACCCGGTAGGCGCGCCCGTCCAGGGCGATCTCATGCTGCTGCAGCTGCGTTTCAGGTCTCATACAGGTCAAATCCAGCCCGGTCCACCCCGTCGAAATAGGCGAGCAGCCGGCCGAGGCGGCGCAGGGCGGCGGGATTCGGGCTTCCGGGCCCCGAACGGACGGACTGCATCCGCCCGCGCACGTAAGCCCGCCCGGCCCTATTATACAGGTTCGTCGCCAGCCTTTGCTTCGCAGTTGGACGCGGGCGCTTCCTGCCGCCGCGCTCCTGCTCCAGCAGGTAGGGGCTGCGGCGGTATTCCTGGCCCAGGAAGGCAAAGCAGCCCTCCCCGCAGCCCTGCTGGAATTTCCCGCAGGTGGCGATCTGGCTGTGGTTCCCGAAGCGGATCTGGATGCGCCGCGGGTCCCAGAACACCTCGAAGGCCTCCACCCGCTCCAGCGCCGGGGCTGAGGCGGCGAAGAAAGAGCCGCGCACCGTCTGGTGCTCGAAGTCGAGCGAGGGCGGCAGCCAGCGCGAGTGGGCGTAGCACTGGGTGTGGGTGCGCGGCCAGGCGGTGGCGGGGTGGTTCAGCCCGTTGCCCACCACCGCAGCGCCCGCCTGCAGCAGCTCCAGGGCGTGGGGGATGAAATCCAGGCTGTAGATCTCCAGGTCGTCGTGCAGGAAGAACACGGCCTCATAGCGCCGCCATTCTCCGCGCTGCAGGAACTGCTGGTAGCAGCCCCAGTCGTAGCCCAGGTTCGGCCTGCGCAGGATGCGCTCCTGGGGCAGGTAGCGCCCCAGCCTGCCGGCGGCCTCCGGGGGCAGATGGTGGCAGACGGCGAACAGGTCTGCGCCCGCCTCCCGCAGCCGGGCGTAGACCGCCTCGTCGAACGCCCAGCCGGCGATGCAAAAGCAGAGCCGCGAGCCGCCACCGCTGCGCATAGTCACCACCCCATCAACCTCTACCGCCGCCCCAACTACGAATAAAAACCACCCACCGTTGCCGCCCGCAGCCGCACCTCAAACCACAAGGCCCGACCCGTGTTCACCCGTGTCCATCTGTGGTCAAATCCTGTTCTTAAAGCCCCGCGAAAAACCACCTCCGGCCCTAGCCCTCTCCCTCCAGCACCGCGTGCGGTCCCAGCAGCGCCAGCCCGTGGCGGGTGGGGAAGATGCGCAGGTGGTGCTGCGGCGTCCGCAGGTCCTCCAGCGCCTCCTGCGGGGCCTGGAACACCTCCGACAGCACGTGCCGCTCCCACACCCCGCTGCGGCTGCTGATGCGCTCCGGCGCGTCCTTCGGGATGAACATGCGGGCGTTATAGAGCCCCGGGCTGCAGTCGTGGACCGCCAGGAGCGCCCTCCGTCCGGCGGACCAGCGCAGCCAGGCGGTGAGCGCCTCCATCAGCAGCGCATAGGGGCGGGCGTCCAGGAAGAGAAAGGCGGGCTGCAAAGGCTCCAGCACCGCCCGCTCGAACTCCCCGGTCACGTCCCGCAACTCCAGGCGCACCTCCTCGTGACTGACAAAGCGCAGCTCGTCCCGGATGTCGAAACAGGTCACCCGGGCAGGCAGGCCCAGCAGGGCCAGCATGTCCAGGATGCGCCGGGTGGACTTCCCGTGCTGCGTGCCGATCTCGACCACGTTCTGCGGCTGCGCCCGCTCCAGGCTGAGGAAGACCAGAAAAGCTTCCTCGAAAGACAGGGTGCGGGCCTCCCCCAGGCGCTGCGCATAGCCTTTCCGGTGGTGGAACTCCTGATAGGCTCGAAAACGCGCTCCCACTTCCTCCGGCGGCAGGTGGAAGTAGCCCGCCGCCTGCGCCTGGATGCGCTCCAGGTCAATCGCTTCCGGCAGGTGGGGCCGGTAGGCTGAGAGCCGCAGCCGGGCCCGGTCCGCCAGGCGGCGCAGCCTGCCCGGCAGGGCCTCCAGCGCGGTCCTCAAACGGCGGCCTCGCTCTCCTGCGGCTCCCGGAAGAACAGCCACAGCCCCACCGCCGAGAGCGCCAGGGAGGCGAGGAACCTCCCAGCCGCGGCCCCGGTGGCGCCGAGGGGGAGGATCAGCAGCGCCGGCGCCGCCACCCCGGCTGCGGCGGCGGCGATGCGCATGCGGTACTGGCGGGCCTGGTCCTGCCGGGTGCGGAAATACTGCTCCGCCAGGGCCCCGGGCAGCCCGGCGACCACCGTGGCGATCAGAATATCCATGTATCGCAGGCTCCCGGCGTACTCGGGCGGCAGCAGGCGCGGGATCAGCAGGTGCCCTGCCGCGGCGATCAGCAGCCCCAACCCGGCGAATCCGGCGCACACCAGCCAGCCCTCCCGCAGCATGCGCCGCCGGCGGGCCGGCACGGGCAGGCGCACCCAGGGCGGGTAGCGCACCGAAACGTAGATGCCCCACAGGCGCTTCACCTGCTCGTACACCAGCAGGGCGATGGTGTAGTCCGCCATGGTCTCCAGGGGCAGGAGCAGCCCCACCAGAAACGCGTCCGTGCGCACCTGCAGCACGCTGATGCCGGTCAGGGCGGTCAGGTGCCGGCCGTACTGCAGCATCTCCCGCCGCTCCTCCGCGCTCTGGCGCGGCGCGCCCATGCGGCGCAGCCCCAGGGCCAGGGCCGCGCTCACCCCCACCTGCATCAGGCCGGTGGCGAGCTGGTTGGCGGCGAAAAAGGTCGCCGCCCGGCTGATCCACCAGGCGGAGAGGGCCAGGGGGATGAACCCGGCGAAGTCGGTCAGGCTCTCGCCCAGCCGGTACCAGAAGAGCCCCTTGAAGTTCTCGCGGGCGCTGAGCATCCCGGCCGAGGCGGTCATACCGTAGGTGAAGGGATAGCTCAGCCCGGCGATCACGAACATCCAGCCCAGCGGGGCCGCGCCGGCGCGGAACCAGTAGAACCCGAGGATCAGGAAAGCCGCCGCGGCCAGCAGCGACCAGCGCAGGCGCACGAAAAGGCCCTCGACGAAGGCCCAGGGCTGTCCTTTGGCGATGTAATGGTAGACCGCGCCGTCCAGGCCCGACAGGGAGAGCAGCTGCAGGAAGGGCAGCCAGGAGGCCACCACCCCGAACATCCCCAGCTCCTCGCGCGGCAGGATCCAGGCCATCGCCGGGGTGCGCACCAGGGCCAGGGCGGTGACCAGCGCGTTCGCCAGCAGGAGCAGCGCCCCCGAGCGCAGCGAACCATGCCCGGCGAGCCGGGCAGCCAGTTCCTTCAAGTTCAACCGCCGTTGCAGCCCGGCGAGCTGTTCGTGTCCCATCGCGAGAATGATACACCATATTGGGGCCGGGGGAGAGGTATATACCGTAAAGGAGCTTATCCGTGCCGCAACTTAAACCCCCTCCCCGCCCGCTAAGGCTTTGCGGCGCTCGCTAAGGCTTTGCGGCGCTCGCTAAGGCTTTGCGGCGCTCTCCAAGCAGAGCGGCGCTCTCCCCCAGCCCGCAAAGCCGGGCTAGGGGAGGGTGCCCCTCGCGCAGGCTCCCCTCTCCACGGCGGTTGACGATTACGGGCTTCGCGTCATCGTCAAC
>JAEWYL010000207.1 GCA_023395675.1 Chloroflexota bacterium
CGCGCCCAGCCGGCGGCGCGACGGTTTGGTAAACCAAACCCGGCCGGGCGGCGTGTAACGCCGCCCGGCCGTTGTTTTTTTAAGGCTGCAGCCGCCCTCAGGCGGGGTTGATGGGGACCACCACATCCTCCTCGGGCAGGCGGCCCAGCGCCTGGCGCAGCGAGCGCAGCCCGCGGGCCCCGAAGATGACCAGCGCCGCCCCGCCCACCACGCTGGCGGCGATCACGAACAGGTTCGTAGGCGTGAAACGCCGTTCAGCCTCGATGCCCTCCGGGTGATAGATCAACTGGTGCTGCAGGCCGCGCACAAACCCGGGGCGCGGCTCCACCGGCTGCAGGGCGTATTGGAGCCTGGCCTCCAGTGCGGCAATCTCCGCCTCCACTTCACGTGCGCGTGCGTTGGGGTTCTTTTTCATAAATCGGCGATCCTTCTAGCTGCTCCAGCTCCTCAAGCTGAAACTGGTTCAGCTCCTCTCTCAAAGAAGAAAGCGTGCGGTGGTATAAGCTCTTGACCGCGCCCTCGGTGCGTCCCATGATCTGCCCGATCTCCGCGTTCGAGAGATGCTCGACAAATTTCAGGATCAGCAGCTGCTGCCTGTCTGCCGGCAGGCAGCGGATCACCCGCAGCAGCCGCTCGCGCTCTTCCAGGCGGAGCAGCTCGTGCTCCGGATGCTCGCCCTTCTGCCAGGAGAGCATCCCGTCTTCCAGCGGGATCTCCTTCTTGCGGCTGTTATCCCGGTGCCAGTTCGCCACCAGGTTGTGGGCGATGCGGTACAGCCAGGCGGAGAACGGCAGCCCCCGGTCCCGGTAGTTGCGAATGTGCCGCATGGCCCGGTAGAACACCCGCGCAGTCAGGTCCTCGGCGTCAAACGGGTTGCCGGTGCGGTAATAGATATACGAATAAATCCGGCCCACGTACTGTTCGTACAGCTCACCGAACGCATTGTGGTCCCCCTGTGCTGCCAGGGTTAGAGTGCTTTCATCGCTCTGATCGGCCACGATCACTACCCTTTTGACAGGGGTTCAAATAAGAAAACCCCAATCCAATAAAAAAGTTGCACAGAAGTATATCACAACCCCCGCGGGAAGCCAGCGCGCGCCTGCAAAGGGTGCACCCAACCTATGGAATGATTACAACGTTTGAGTGCTCCCCTATGAAACGCCCGGTTTTCTTGAGCGGGGCTGTTAAACGCAAAACCAGCCGGGTGTGAGGGGCTCACAGGGCTGGTTTTAGCGCCACCGGGCGCGGGCAGGGCCGGACCGGCTGGCAGACCGTTACGTTTGTTTCAGGGAACGGCTAAGAGCGGTTCCACAGGCTCTCGAAATCAATCTGCTCGAACCACAGGTTGAACGGCTCGAGCTCGGGGGCGTCCACCGCCACAGCCTCTTCCTCCGCCTCCTGGACTTCGGTATGGGTGTGCAGGTTGCCCTTGCCGCCGGAATGGATAGCGGTCTCGTCGCCCGGCTCCAGCACGATGCGGCTGTAGTTCGGCGGCCACTGCATCAGGAACCGGCGCCCGCACACCGGGCAGAACCACTCCTCGGCCCCGGATTCGTGAATTTTCTCCAATACCATTTCGTGATGCTGTTGGTGATCGTACTCCATGTTCTTTCTCCTACACCATAAAACCAGGCCAATCAATTCAGGCGCTAACTTAACCAATTCCACCTGGAAATGTCGACTAATTTTGGGTTGTTTAGAACTTTAGCAAAAAAAGTTCGTAAAATCAACCGCCCTGCCGGACAAGGCTGTAAGCCTTGCAGGTTCGTTAACCGGGTCTGTTTCCCCCTGCTCCCGCCGGGTCTCGCCGCTTCCGGCTCCGGATTTCCTTAATAGTAGCCTACCGCTGCAGGCGCGACAATCAGGAATAGTCCTATTGGCGATCAGGAATCATCCCATGCAGCGTATAGGTAGATTCAGGTAAGCGAGGTAGGGAATCGCCCTAATTGGGGAGTTGGGCGGCCCCGGGCGGGGGCTGCGGCCGGGCGGCGCCGGTTGAACCCGGCGCCTGTAAAACCCCCAAACTTGCTCAGGCAGGTTGCGCCGGATGACTGCGGCGCAAGACTGCGGCGCAGGACTGCGCCGCAGTCTTGCGGAGCGTAGAGAACCCGCTTTCAGCGGTTTTGAGAGCTTGCAGCCTGTGGTTTCAACCACAGGCGTTGGGCGAAACAGTTGTTTGCATCCATCACAGGTCCAAATTTCCCTATCCAGAGAATATTGCGAGTAAAATGATGCTCGGGTGGAATTTCGGCCAATTGATGGATCAGCCAGGAGAGACCCCATGCCCCCCCTCAGCAGCTATCACCGGTTCGGCGGCGCGCTGCCCGAGACCGCTTCCCTCACCAACGTGCTCACCGCGGCGGGCCTGCGCGCCCCGCACACGGGCGAGCCTTTCAGCGAGGCCATGCTCTTCGGCATCGGCGGTGGCCCGGGCGCAGGCTATATCCTGTGGGAGTTCGGCGAGCACAGGTTCAAAGTGCTGGTGCTCGGGTTCCACCACCTGTGGCAGTACCCGGTGCGGTTTTACCAGGCGCTCTGCGATCGCATCGGCGTGACGGTTTCCATGCCCGAAACCGGCGGCCGCAGGGCGGCGGGGGCGGCGCTGGAGGAGGCGCTCTCCCAGGGCAGGCCGGCCGTGGCCTGGGTGGACCCGGCGTACCTGCCCTACCTGCAGCTCCCGGAAGCGCTCAAGGGGCATCTCGGCCATATCGTGGCGCTGTGCGGGCGGGAGGGGGAGGACATCCTGGTCGACGACCGCGCCGCGGCGCCCTTCCGCGTCCCGCAGGAGACGCTGGCCGACGCCCGGGGCAGGATCCCGTCTTACAAGAACCGCCTGCTCCTGGTCGAGAGCCTGGGGACCTGCGACCTCCCGGCGGCGGTTCAGGGCGGCCTGCGCGCCTGCGTGGAACATCTCAGCAGCCCCTCGGACTCGTTCTCGCTCCCCACCTTCCGCAAGTGGGGGAAGATGATGACCGACGAGAAAAACAAAAAGGGCTGGCCGCGGCTGTTTGCAGACCGGCGCGGCTTGTACAGCACCCTGCGCTCGGCCTTCGAGAATATCGAGCTGAACGCCGGGTCCGGCGCGCTGCGCGGGCTGTATGCCGCCTTTCTGGAAGAAGCGGCCGGCGTGCTCGCGAACGACCGGCTGCTGCCGGCGGCAGAGCTGTACCGCTCGCTGGCGGAGCGCTGGCGCCTTTTCGCTGAGGCCGCCCTGCCGGACGAAGTGCCCGAGTTCGCCGAGACCAAAAGCCTGCTCCGGCAGCGCCACGCGGCGATCCTGCAGGGGGGCGAGGCCTGGCAGGCCGGCCGGCCGCAGACCGAAGCCCTGCGCGCCCTCAGCGCCCGCCTGAACCTGGACTTCCCGCTGGACGACGCCGGGGTGCAGCGGCTCTTCGCCGGGCTGCAGGAGCACCTCCGGGGCCTCTACGAGGCGGAGACCACCGCCCTGCAGGCGCTCAAGGAGGCGCTCTGATTGATCCCGAAAGGACGTAGTCGTTGAGAAAACCCTGTTTTATTAACAGGAATCCAATACAAAATGTGAGAAATTGTTGTATAATAACGTCCGCACGGGGATGACTGGCTTCGACGGGGGAGGCTGGCCCCGGATTGCGAGCCGAGAGGCGCCGACCTCGAGAAATCAGCGCAAAACATTAAGTGCCAACCGCACTTCTTACGCTGCTCTTCCTCTCGCTGCCTAAGCGAGGCGTTGATCAGCCGGCTCTCTAGATAGAGCCGCGTCCGCCAACCCCGCATTCACCGGCCGGTGGTTGGGTCGGGCGTCACAAAGCCGGGATGCCGCGCGTGGACGCCGCTGAGCGCGCGAAAGAGGGACTTTCGGGTCCCGGCGGCTGGCTTCAGGTCCCGCTTGCCTGCCAGGGGACCTGCGGCGAGAACAGACGACAGGCTACGCTCGTAGATATCCGCGGGACGAATCTTTCGGACGCGGGTTCAATTCCCGCCATCTCCACCTGATTCTCCGTTTTGTATCGCTGTTGGTTGTAAAGCAAAAGCTGCCCCTGCAAGGGCAGTTTTTGCTTTACGCACTCGTCCTCCCCGGCGCGGGAACAGGCGAGGTAGTGGGGGTTCCTCCGCTCAGGCAGGCCTCCGGCCAGCCCCCGGGAGAAGGCGGTCCGGCAGCATCACCCGGCCTTGACCAGAACCAGACGTTTGGAGAAAGGAGAGAGCATGGAATACGCCCGGTTGGGATCCACAGGACTGCAGGTTTCGCGCATCTGCCTGGGCTGCATGAGCTTCGGGGACACGGAACGCTGGATTCACAAGTGGGTGCTGGACGAGGAGCACAGCCGCCCCATCCTCCGCAGAGCGCTGGAGTTGGGGGTCAACTTCTTCGACACCGCCAACGTCTATTCGCTGGGCCGGAGCGAGGAAATCCTGGGCCGGGCCTTGAAGGACTTCGCCCGGCGGGATGAGGTGGTCATCGCCACCAAGGTGCACGGCAGAATGCGCGAAGGGCCGAACGGCGGCGGGCTTTCACGCAAGGCGATCTTGAGCGAAATTGACCACAGCCTGAAACGCTTGGGGACGGACTATGTGGACCTCTACCAGATCCACCGCTGGGATTACGAGACCCCGATCGAGGAGACGCTGGAAGCGCTCAACGACGTGGTGCGGGCAGGCAAGGCCCGCTACCTGGGCGCCTCCGCCATGTGGGCCTGGCAGTTCCAGAAGGCGCTCTACACGGCGGAGAAGCACGGCTGGACGCGCTTCGTCTCGATGCAGAACCACCTGAACCTGATCTACCGCGAGGAAGAGCGGGAAATGCTGCCCCTCTGCCGCGCGGAGGGCACCGGGGTGATCCCGTACAGCCCGCTCGCCTCCGGGCGGCTGCTCCGCGACGGGGCCACGGAAAGCACGCTGCGCTCGGAGACCGACCAGATCGCCCGGAGCAAGTACGACGCCAGCGCCGAAACCGACCGCCTCGTGATCGAGCGGGTGGCCGAGCTGGCGGAGAGGCGCGGGGTCCCGCGCGCCCAGATCGCCCTGGCCTGGCTGCTGCAGAAGCCGGGGGTAACCGCGCCCGTCGTCGGCGCGACCCGCCTCACCCACCTGGAGCAGGCCGCCGGGGCGCTGGC
>JAEWYL010000314.1 GCA_023395675.1 Chloroflexota bacterium
GGCTCGAACAGCCCCTGCTGGTCTCCGTGTGGGGGAATGACTTTACCCTGCACGCCCCCTCCACCCCGCTGATGGCGCGCCTGACCCGCAGGACCTTACAGGCTGCTGGCGCCCTGCACGCCGACTGCCGCAGGGATGTGCGCCTGGCGCGCGCCTGGGGCTTCCCGGCGGGCCGGCCCGCGGCCGTCCTGCCGGGGGCGGGGGGCGTCCAGACCGGTATTTTCTATCCTGGAAATCATGAAGAGCCAGAGGGGGGAGAAGGCTGCTACACGGTGATTAACCCACGCGGTTTCCGCGCCTATGCGCGCAGCGATACGTTTTTCCGCAGCCTGCCGCTCGTGCTGGAGAAAGCGCCGGGGACGCGCTTTGTCTGCCCCGGAATGGCGGGTGAGAACCAGGCCCGCGCCTGGGTAAAAGAGTTGGGTTTGGAACGATCCGTGGAACTGCTGCCGCAGGTGAGCCGGCCGGAGATGGCGGCCCTGTTTCGCCGCGCTCAGGTGGCGGTTTCGCCCACCACCCACGACGGCACGCCGAACACCCTGCTGGAGGCGATGGCCTGCGGCTGCCTGCCCGTCGCCGGGGACCTGGAATCGCTGCGCGAATGGATCACCCCCGGGGTGAACGGGCTGCTGGTGGACCCGGGCGACCCGCACAGCCTGGCGGAGGGGATTCTGCTCGGGCTGACCGCGCCCGACCTGCGCGCCCAAGCGGCTCGCATCAATCTTGAACTGGTCGCGGAGCGAGCCGAGCACGGGCGGGTCATGGCCCAGGCTGAAGAATTCTACCGGGATTTACTCAATATAAGGCCGTAGCTTGCTCTGGATGCGCGGGCTGCGCAGCCGGCGCAGCGCTTGAGCCTCCATCTGCCGCACGCGCTCCCGCGTGACCCCCATGCGCTGGCCGACCTCGTTCAAGGTCAGGCTCTGGCCGTCCTGCAGGCCGTAGCGCAGCTGCAGAATGCGCGCCTCGCGCGGCGGCAGATCGTCCAGCACCTCTGCCAGGTGCTGCCGCAGCAGGTTGCGAGTGGCGGTCTCATCCGGAGGGGGAGAGTCGGAGTCCTCGACAAAGTCGCCCAGGGTCTCTTCCTCGTCTTCGCCGATCGGCATCTCGAGCGAGACCGGGCGCCGGGCCACCTCAATCATGTGCTCCACCTTCTCCGGCAGCACGTCCAGCACGGCGGCAATCTCCTCCGGCGTCGGGTCACGGCCCAGCTGCTGCTTAAGCTGGTGCTGGGCCCGGAGCATGCGGCTGATCTGGTCGCTCATATGGACAGGCACGCGAATGGTGCGTCCGTGGTCGGCGATGGCCCGCGTGACCGCCTGGCGGATCCACCAGGTAGCATACGTGCTGAACTTAAACCCGCGCCGATAATCGAACTTCTTCGCCGCGCGCATGAGACCGATATTTCCTTCCTGGATCAGGTCCAGAAAAGGCACACCGCGTCCCATGTACTTTTTTGCCACACTGATGACCAGGCGAGCGTTGGCGGTGATCAGGTGCTCGCGAGCGCGCCAGCCGTCCTCGATCATATTGCACAGCTCGTAATAGCGCTGCGCTTTGTGCTTACCGCGAGTGATCTCCTCCTGAGACAGGCGTCCGCGTTCGATGCGGCGGGCCAGCTCTACCTCTTCTTCCATGTTCAGCAGCGGGACGCGCGTGGCTTCCTTGATATACAGGCCGATCGTATCGTCTGTATCCACATTCGCCAGGAAATCTTCCATCCCGGAACCCGGCCTGCCTTCGTCGCCCAGTTCGTCCTCCGTCCCGAGCAGCGCATCTTCTTCCCCTTCCGGGTGCAGGAGGTCCTCTTCAAAGGGGATGCCGGCGTCCATCAAGACTTCCAGCGCTTCCTCCAACTGGCTGCTGTCGTGTTCGGCCTCAGGCAGGCACATAAAAATGTCGTCCAGGGTAACCGAGCCATTCTTACGCCCCAGATTGAGCAGTTCCATGACCGGGGGAAGATGATCGCCTTCATCCTGGTTAGAAATTAATAGATTATCATCACTGAGTATAGGCATAGATTCTCTTCGTTTCCGACCCCCTCGAATAAGAGATTGCTCCCGGCGCAAGTCCGGCAGCAGGATGATAAGCTCCCCTTTGGGGTAAATTATAACACAGTTTCTTCTTAATAGCAAGAAGATTAGTTGTCAATTTGATCAAAAGCATTAAATATTGAATAGGGACTGGAGAATCATCGAAAAAAGTGGACGGGTTTTATAACCCGTCCACCATTTTCCACCAATCTCCCGTCAGACAGGCGGTGAGAGCGCGTTTTTATGCCATTACTCGACCACAAACCGGCCGTTTTTATGGAGCAGCTCTCCATCCACCCGGATCTCGCCCCCATTTCTCAAATCGCAGATCATATCCCAATGCAGCCCGGACTGGTTCTTGCTGCCCGACTCGGGGTAGCCTTCCCCCAGGGCCATGTGGAAGCTGCCGCCAATCTTTTCATCGAACAGGATCTCGCCGGTGAACCGCTGGATGCCCTCATTGGTGCCGATAGCGCACTCCCCCACGTAGCGAGAACCCTCATCAGTGTCCAGGGTTTTCAACAGGAAATCTTCGTTCTTCTCGGCGGTTGCCTTGACGACCTTGCCTTTCTCGAACCACAGGCGCACGCCTTGGACCAGCCTGCCACCGAACAGGGTCGGGTAGGAGAAATAAACCTGTCCCTCGACGCTGTCCTCCACCGGCCCGGTGAAAATCTCCCCGTCCGGTACGTTCTCATGGCAGTCGCAGTTAATGAAAGTGCGACCATCAATGCGCAGGCGCAGGTCGGTTTCCGGGCCGGTGACATGCACCTCTTTCTTCCCCTTTAACCACTCGAT
>JAEWYL010000329.1 GCA_023395675.1 Chloroflexota bacterium
TCGTTATAGGCTGGCAGGAGGGCCGCGATGGCAGGCCACGCAGCCCTGGCAGGCCGTGTAGGCAGTTCGGATGAATCCTTGATCGTAACGGGTCTGAACTTCCCCTTGGGTTTGGTCATAAATTTCCCTCCCAGGCCGATTATAACTGATTTCCAAATCCCAGCCGGACACAGGCAGGGACGTCTCCCTGGTATAATCTACGGGATACTGCAGAAAAAGTTGGGAGCCAAAATGAAATCGCCTCAATTATCAGGCGCCAAAATCCGCCAAACCTTTATTGACTTCTTTGTCGAGCACGGACATACCTTTGTGCCCTCCTCTTCGCTGGTACCCGGGGGAGACCAGACCCTGCTGTTCACCAATGCCGGGATGGTGCAGTTCAAAGATGTCTTCCTGGGCACCGACAAGCGCCCGTACTCCCGGGCTGCCAATTCTCAGAAGTGCATGCGCGTGGCCGGGAAGCACAACGACCTGGATGACGTCGGCCGGGACAACACCCACCATACCTTTTTTGAGATGCTGGGCAACTGGTCGTTCGGCGATTACTACAAAAAAGAGGCGATTACCTGGGCCTGGACCCTGCTGACCGAGGTCTGGGGTCTTCCGAAAGACAGGCTGTGGGCCACCTGCTTTCGGGATGAAAAAGGCCAGATCCCGCAGGACGACGAGGCAGCCCAGGCCTGGAGAGAATTTTCGGGGATCAACCCGGAGCACATCGTGTTCTTCGGCCGTAAGGACAATTTCTGGGAAATGGCCGATACGGGACCCTGCGGGCCCTGCAGCGAGATCCACTTGGATCGCGGCCCCGAAGCCTGCGATAAGCAGGATGAACCGGGACATATCTGCGCCGTGAACGGGGACTGCACCCGTTTCCTGGAGCTCTGGAACCTGGTATTCATCCAGTACAACCGCCTGGGCCCTACCCAGTTGGAACCTCTGCCCCAAAAACATGTGGATACCGGGATGGGTTTCGAGCGCATTGTCTCAGTGCTCCAGGGAGTGACCTCCAATTACCGCACCGACCTGCTCTGGCCCCTGATCGAGGCGACCCAGGTAATGACCGGGCACAGCGACGAAGAGCGGGAGGAAAATTTCACCCCTTACCGGGTGATCGCCGATCACGCTCGCGCGGCAGCCTTCCTGATCGCGGACGGGGTTGTCCCCGGAAACACCGGCAGAAACTATATCTGCCGCATGATCATCCGGCGCGCAGCCCGTTTCGGAAGCAAAATCGGCCTGAACGAACCCTTCCTGGCCCGCGTGGCAGAGGTTGTGGTCGAGAACTACGGTGGTTTTTACCCTGAACTGAAGCGCAACCGGCAGGCGATCCTGGACGCCCTCACGCGCGAGGAAAAACGCTTCCAGCGCACGGTTGAGGGCGGCATCTCCAAGCTGGAAACCCTGCTGGAGAGGATGAGCCGTTCGGGAGAACGGGTGCTTTCGGGAACGCAGGCCTTCGAGCTGTATGCCACCTACGGCCTCCCCCTGGAGCTGACGCGCGACGTGGCCCGGGAAAACGATCTGGAGGTGGACGAAGAGGGTTTCCGCCAGGCGATGGAAGCGCACCGCACCGCCTCGGGCGCCGGAGAGGCCTTTGGCGAGCTGGGCGGCGAGGATGTAGAGCTGTACAATGCTGTCATCCAGCACCTCCAGGCGCAGGACAGGCTGGATGCAAAAGGCGTGCAGCACGACCCGTACAGCAGCCTGGAGAGTGAGGCCCCGTTGCTGGCCCTGGTGCGGTCAGGGAGCGCCGTGGACCAGGTGAATGAGGGCGACCGGGTGGAGGTGCTTCTGCCTCTGACCCCATTTTACGTCGAATCGGGCGGGCAGGTCTCCGACACCGGCTGGATTACCGCGTCTGACGGTTCCTGGGAGATCCAGGTGACGGATATGCGCAAACCGGCCGCCGGCGTCATCGTGCACGTGGGCGAGGTGCTGCGCGGCAGCCCCCGGATTCAGGATGCGGCGGTTGCCCGGGTGGATGCCCAGAGGCGCCAGGACATCATGCGGAACCATACCGCCACCCACCTGCTGCACGCCGAACTGCGGGCGGTGCTGGGGGAGCACGTGCGCCAGGCGGGTTCGCTGGTGGCTCCAGACCGGCTGCGGTTCGACTTCACCCATTCCGAATCCATCCGGCCTGAAGAGCTCGAACGGATCGAGGCAGGGGTGAACCGGGCCATCCTGGGCGACTACAGCCTGCAGATCACCTTCAAACCGCTCCAGCAGGCGATGAATGAAGGCGCGATGGCGCTGTTTGGTGAGAAGTACGGGGAAACCGTGCGGACCATCGCCATCGGCCAGCCTGAGACATTCTCCTATGAACTGTGCGGGGGCACCCATGTGGAGGAAACGGGCGATATCGGCCTGTTCCTGATCACGAGCGAGGGAAGCGCGGCAGCCGGCATCCGGCGGATCGAGGCGGTCACCGGGCGCGGGGCCTACGAGCTCGTCCGGCGCCGCTTTAACACCCTGAAAGCGGCCTCCAGCCGCCTGGCGACCACACCGGAGGACCTACCGGAGAAGCTGGAAAGCCTGCTGGAGGAGCTGGACACGACCCGCAAAAGCCTGGCAGCCCAGCGCCGGGCCCTGGCAGCCGCGGAGTTCACCCGCCTGCTGGAAGACGCCCCAAGGGTTAAAGATACGCCGGTGCTGGCCGCAGCGGTGAATGGGGCGGACGCGGATACTCTGCGAGAGCTGACAGACCGCTTCCGGCAGCGCTACCCGAGCGGCGTGGCCCTGCTGGCCTCGGTTCAGGACGGGCGCCCGCTGTTGATTGCGGCGGTTACCGAGGACCTTGTCAAGCGCGGCCTGCACGCCGGTGAACTGGTAAAATTCGCAGCCGGCCCTCTGGGCGGCGGCGGGGGTGGGCGGCCCACCCTGGCACAGGCCGGAGGCAAAGACGCCAGCAAACTTGATGAAGCGCTCGCCAGTGCAGCCAGATGGGTGGAAGCGAAATTGTAAGCCCGCCCCAGGAGTTCAGCCGGACTTCCTGGGCCGTGCAGCCCAGAACGTTCACTTCCGCACTGATCCTGGTATTGATCCTGATCAGTTTTGCGCCGCTCACCCCCTGGCTGGGCTTCTACTGGGACGACTGGCCCACGCTCTGGTTCCTGAAGTTTCGCGGGCCGGCCGGTTTTATCGAGATCTTTTCGATTGACCGGCCCCTGTTGGGCTATCTCTTTACCGGCACAACCGCCCTGATCGGAGAGCATCCCCTCGCCTGGCAGGTCTTCGGCCTGATCAGCCGCTGGTTCGCCGCCTTATCCTTCTGGTGGGCGCTGCGCGGGCTGTGGCCTGCACGCAAATCGCTTGCGCTCTGGGCGGCCCTGCTCTTCGCGGTCTATCCCGGTTTCAAGCAGCAGCCCCTTTCGCTGACCTATTCTCACAGCTGGTTGATCCTGGCCGTTTTCCTGCTCTCGCTCGGCATTCAATTGCGGGCAGTGCGGCGAGAGACCGGCCTGCCGGGGCCGAGATGGGCCTGGCTGGCGGGCGCCTGGGCCCTGTCCTCGCTGGTGATGTTCACCTCCGAGTATTTCTTCGGGCTGGAGGCGCTGCGGCCGGTGCTCCTCCTGATCGTGCTGGCAGGAGAGAAGCGCTCAAGGGCGGCAGGCGTGCGCCAGGCTCCGGAGGGCGCCGGGAGCCTGCTTCTCCGGGCAGCACGCTCCTGGATCCCCTACCTGGCAAGTATGGCGGCTTTTCTCTACTGGCGGCTGAGGCTGCACGATACCCCGCGCGGCGATGTGGTCATCCTGGATCAGGTACAGGGTGATCCCGCCGGTTCTATTTCCGCCCTGGCCTACACGATTGTGTCCGACATCTACGAGGCCGGTCTGGCCGCCTGGGGGGAGGCATTTGGCCTGCGGCGCCTGTCCGGGCTGGAGCCATCGTTCCTTGTCGGTTTTGGGCTGGTAGCGCTCGCTTCGGCGCTGACAACCTGGTTTCTGGTCACGCGCTCATACGTCCCGGAACGGGAGACCGAGAGCGAAGCCGGGCCTCCGCCTGTTTTTGGACCCGGGCCGGAGAGAAGGCCGGGCTCGGGCTTCTCTGAGGGGCTGCAGGCAGCGGCGCTGGGGCTCCTGGCGCTCTTTGTCGCGGGCTGGCCTTTTTGGACCACGGGCCTGCCCATCGGGCTCACTTTCCCCTTCGACCGCTTTCTGCTGGCCATGATGCCCGGGGCTGCCCTGCTGGGCGCCGGTGTCGCCCGCCTGCTCCCTGTCTTCAAGCTTTGGGGCAGGCCGGACCGGCCCCTCCTGCAAGCCGCTGGACTGGCGCTGCTGGCGGGAGCGGCTGCCGGGAGCAATTTCTACAACGCCGTTCAGTACCGGCAGGAATGGTTTGACCAGCAGGCGTTCTTCTGGCAGTTGAGCTGGCGTGCCCCGGAGATCGAACCGGGGACAACCCTGCTCACCTCCGAACTGCCGCACCGGCGCTCCAGCGACTACACCCTTTCAGCCCCTCTGAACTGGACGTACCGTCCTGACGGAATCCCCGATCAACTGCCTTATTTCTTGATTGATATTGGATCTCGCCTGGACACCGGCCCCGAGGAGATGCGGGAAGAACAGGCGATCGAGCTCCCATACCGGACAAGCAGCTTTTCCGGGAGCACCGGCCAGGCTGTGGTTCTGTTCTACGCTCCGCCGCGCTGCCTGCGGGTGGTCGAGCCGGAACGGGATCTCCTGGTGCCTCGCAAGCCGAAGTTTATAGACGTTGCCATGCCGCTTTCCAGGGTAGATTTGATCTCGAACGCAGAGACTGCCGTCGCCCCGCCGCCGGTGCTAGGGCCCGAGCCGGAGCACGGATGGTGCTATTACTTCGAGAAAGCCGACCTGGCCCGCCAGACAGACCAGTGGCCGGAGCTGCAGGCGTTGGCGGAAGAGGTCGAGCGTCTTGGCCTGGCGCCAGGAGACCGGGAAGCGGATGAATGGAGCCCCTTTATCACCGGTTATGCTCAAAACGGAGACTGGCAGAGTGCAGTAGAATTAACACGCAGGGCCTATCAGGCCAATACAAAGCTGAGCGATTATTACTGCCTGCAGTGGCGCTACCTGTTCCAGGATACCCCTCCTTCCAATGAGCGCGCGCAGGCCTCCCGCAAGATCGAAGCAGAGCTGGGATGCCGCTTTCCATGAATGGCTCGATCGTAATCCCCGTTTATAACAGCCAGGCCTCTCTCGCGCCCCTGCTGGAGCGGCTTCAGACCGTCCTGCCGGGAATCTTCTCCGAATTTGAAATCATCCTGGTGGACGACGGCAGCCAGGACCGGAGCTGGGAGACCATCCTCCGGCTCCGCAGGCTTTATCCTGCCCTGCGCAGCCTGCGCCTGATGCGCAACTACGGGCAGCACAACGCCCTGCTCTGCGGTATCCGCGTCGCGCGCTATGAGCTGGTCGTCACCCTCGACGATGATCTCCAGCACCCGCCCGAGGAGATCCCCTTGCTGCTCGAGAAGCTGAATGAGGGCTATGACGTGGTCTACGGCACGCCGCAGAGCGAACAGCACGGCCTGTGGCGCGACCTGGCCTCGCGCGTGACCAAACTGGCCCTTCAAAGCGCCATGGGCGCTCGCACAGCCCGGAGCGTGAGCGCCTTTCGTGTGTTTCGCACCCAGGTACGGGATGCGTTTGCCGGATACCAGAACTCCTTCGTCTCGATTGACGTGCTGCTCACCTGGGGGACCACCCGGTTTGCCTCCGTCCCGGTCCGGCATGAAAAGCGCGTCTTCGGGGAATCCAACTACACCTTCCGCAAACTGCTGCGTCATGCCATGAATATGGTCACAGGCTTCAGCACCCTGCCCCTGCAGCTGGCAAGCCTGATGGGGTTTGCCTTCGCCATTTTTGGCCTGCTGGTGCTGGTGTATGTGGTTGGCCGCTACCTCATTCAAGGAGGCAGTGTGCCGGGCTTCCCCTTCCTGGCCTCCACCATCGCCATCTTCTCGGGTGTGCAGTTGTTCGCCCTGGGGATTATCGGCGAATACCTGGCGCGAATGCATTTCCGGCTGATGGACCGCCCGCCCTATGTAGTGGATCCTGGACCGCAGGAACAGGTCTCCGAGGAGGCCGTCATGGAGCTGAACGAATGAACGAGGCCCCAACCCCACGGGAGACATCCAGGTGAGCCAATCATCTGCGGAGCTGTGCCAGTTTCTGCCCTGGGACACGAACCTGTTCGGTGTGCGAATCGCCAGGGCAAATTTCCACCGCCTGACTCCGACCACGATGAACCAGGCCTTCCAATGGTGCCAGGATAACGCCATTGACTGCCTGTACTTCCTGGCCGAGGCGGAAATGGAAACCATTCGTTGCGCGGAGGAGCACGGCTTCCGGATGGTTGACGTGCGCGTCACACTGGAACAGCGCCTCCATTCCGAAAGCCGGGCGCTCTCTGAGACAGGCGGCGAGTTCACCATGCGCCCTGCGGTTCTGAGCGATCTCCCAGACCTGAAGTATATAGCCCGGGACAGCTATATCTACTCGCGCTTCTACTCTGACCCCTGTTTTCCCCGCTGGGCCTGCCAGAAGCTGTACGAAACCTGGATCGAAAACAGCGTGAAGGGCAGATCCGGCCTCGTCCTGGCTGCGGTTGAGCCTGCTGAGGGTGAGCGCCCCGAGCAGGTTCTTGGCTTCCTCACCTGCGAGATCAACGAACCGGGGCAGGGGCAGTTTGGGCTGGCCGGGGTTGGTCCGGCGTACCGCAGCCGGGGGATCGGGCGGCGGCTGGTGGAAAAGGGGCTGTCCTGGTTTAGCGAGAATGGGGTGGAACAGGTCAAGATCGTGACCCAGGGCCGCAACCTGGCTTCACAGCGGCTGTTCCAGCGCGCCGGCTTCATCACCGCCTCGATACAGTTCTGGTACCACCGCTGGTTTACTCCCTGCCGTCCGGAGGAAACGGCGTGAAAACCCAGATCCTGCACCTGGAGCCTCACGATGACACCACCTCCACCCGCGATAAGATGGGGTGGAGCCAGGCAGGGCGAATCCTGATGATCTGGCCCGACCGCGGGCGGCTGCTCAACCGCAAACTCGACCTGGTGCTGATCCTGCGCCACAGCGCCAGGATCGGCGCGCAGGTGGCGCTGGTTACGCAGGACCCTGAAGTGCGCTCGAATGCGAGAGAGCTGGGGATT
Organism: Chloroflexota bacterium; assembly: GCA_023395675.1. GTDB lineage: Bacteria > Chloroflexota > Anaerolineae > Anaerolineales > UBA4823 > JAEWYL01. The sequence goes on from JAEWYL010000329.1 coordinate 7,133, forward strand.
CCGGTCTTCAAAAACCCGCGCCAGGCGCAGAAACGGTCCTGGAATACAGGCCGGCGCAGGCGCTGGCAGTACAGGCCTTACCAGCCGCCCAAAGAGCCTCATATCCGTCCGGATCTGGAGGCGCTGCGCCGAGATGCCCACCCGCGCGGGTTAAACCTGCTGGCCCGGCCCTGGGTGCGCCTGCTGCTGTTCACGGCTGCCGTCGCGGCCGTCCTGGGGATCAGCGCCCTGCTCATCCCCGGGGCAGAGATTCACCTGGAACCCCAGCACCAGGTTCAGAACTTTTCACAGGAGGTGCTGGCTGCTGCGGATGGGGAGCAGGGCCGCCTGCCCATCCGGCAGCTGCAGGTAAGCCTGGAGGGCGTGCTGGAACGGCCCGTAACGGGCGCTATGAAGGTACCCAACCGGTTCGCGGCGGGCGAGGTGGTATTCACCAACCTGACCCTGGAACCGGTGCGCATCCCGACTGGGACGGTGGTATCCACCCTGCCGGAAGACGGTGACGAACCGGTGCGGTTCGAGGTCAGCCGGGGAGGGACGGCGCCTGCCGGTCCGGGTACCAGCCTGGTCCTGCCTGTGCGCGCTGTGCTTCCCGGACCGGAGAGCAACCTGCCTGCCGGGCGGCTGGTGGCGCTCGAGAATAACCTGGGCTTGAGCCTGACAGCGAACAACCCCAGGCCCGCAACGGGAGGCACGGATACCAGCGTGCCGGCTCCCACCCGGGCGGATTACGAGGCGTTGGAAGCGGAACTTGAGAAGAGCCTGGCCTCCAGTTCCCTGGGGGAAGCCCGGAAAAGCCTCACCTCAGGCGACCTGCTCCTGACCGATGAGGCCATCCAGGCCCGGGTGACGGCACGCGATTTTGAACCGGCTCAACCACAGCCGTCCGAGAAATTGACACTGCGCCTGCGGATCGAATTCGAGTTCCTAAGCGTCGGTTATGCGGACATGCTCGCATTTGCGGAAAACTCGCTGGACCGGGGCCTGCCGGGAGGCTACAGCCCCGTCCCCGGCAGCCTCGAGGTGGATGCTGCCCCAGTCGCCTCTCCGGATGGAGAGACCTATCGCATCCGGCTGGAAGCCCGGCGTAAGCTGAAAGCGCAGCTTTCCGAACAGGAGGCGGTACGGCTGGCTCTGGGGCAGCCCCGAGACGGCGTGGAGGCCAGACTGGCGTCCGCGCTGCCCCTCGCGAACCCACCGGTGGTGCAGGTTTTTCCGTCCGGGTGGCCGCGCCTGCCGGTGCTGCCGTTTCGTATTCAGGTGTTCGAACCGGGAAACTCCGGAGAATAGTGGAAGCGGCTTAAGGCTGATGAAGGTGCTTGCAGTAGACCCGGGAGAAAAGCGGATCGGGATCGCACTCAGCGACCCGACCGGTACGATTGCCAGCCCGCTCACGGTGCTGGCGCACGCCTCACGCACCGTAGACGCAGCAGCCATCGCCCAGCTTGCCGCCGAGCACGGTGCTGAGATGATCGTAGTGGGGCAGGCGCTGGACGCCGAGAACCAACCCACCTTGCAGAGCCGCCGCGCCGCCCGGCTGGCAGGATCGATCCGGGGGCAGACTTCCCTGCCGGTGGTCCTGTGGGACGAGAGCGGCAGCACCCAGGCAGCCCGCTCAGCCCGCATTGCGATGGGGGTATCGCGTAAGAAGCGGCGCGGGCACATGGACGACCTGGCAGCCGCCGTCATTCTGCAAGATTACCTGGATGCACAGGCTGGAAAACCGGGTTTTGGGATCAACAACCAATGACTGAACGAAACAAACGTCCACGCTACCTCCTTCCCATGCTTATCACCGGCCTGCTGGTGCTGCTCTGCGGAGCCGGGGCGCTGGCTGCCGGCGCTTTTTTCGGCCTGCCCTTCTACGCTGAACAGTTCTTTGGCCCGCCGGCCCCCGGTTTGAGCGCTTTTCAACGCGTATATATTTCAGCCCAGCTCGTGACCCAGAGGGAAGCGCTGCTGGAGCCGCGCCAGCCCTCCGGGCCTGAGCAGTCTTTCGAAATCGCACTGGGTGAGCCCGCCTCATCGGTAATCCGGCGCCTGGAAGCGGACGGCCTGATCCAAAACGCGGGAGCATTCCGCGCTTACCTGCAGTACAAGGCCCTGGACACCACCCTGCAGGCCGGCGAATACAGCCTTAGCCCGGCCGCGCCGGCAGTGGAAATCGCCCATTCATTACAGGACGCGACCCCCGGAGAGGTAGAATTTAATGTCCTGCCCGGCTGGAGGCTGGAAGAGATCGCGGCTGCCCTGCCTACCTCGGGCCTCTCATTCAGCGAGCAGGATTTTCTCGCTGCTGCCGCGCAAATCCCCCCGGGCTATTCCTTCTCGGAGGAGATCCCGGCCGGGGGCACGCTGGAGGGTTTCCTCAGCCCGGGCAGCTACCGGCTGCCGCGCGAAGCCTCCCCGGATGATTTCGTCCGCAGCCTGCTGGACCGCTTCGAGGATAACCTCGGAGAGAATCTGCGGGCAGGATTTTCTCACCAGGGCCTCAACCTGTACCAGGCGGTCACGCTGGCCTCCATCGTGGAACGGGAGGCGATGAACCAGGAAGAGATGCCCCTGATCGCCTCCGTGTTTTACAACCGGCTGGAAGCCGGCACCAAGCTGGACAGCGACCCGACCGTCCAATATGCGCTGGGATATAACCCCGACCAGCAGACCTGGTGGACCAACCCTTTGAGCCTGGCTGACCTGCAGTTCGATTCGCCCTACAACACTTACCGCTCTCCGGACCTGCCTCCCGGGCCGATCGCCAACCCCAGTCTCACCGCTCTGCAGGCGGTGGCCTATCCGGCCCAGACCCCATATTTTTACTTCCGCGCGGCCTGCGACGGCTCCGGAAAGCACGATTTTAGCGAGACATTCGAGGAACACCTGCAGAAGGAGTGCCCGTAAGGCACGTCCCGGGGAAATTATCACAACTGAACAGGGGGAGACGGGCGGTCCGTGATCCGGGTAGAGAAGCCTTCTGGACCTGCTCAAAGTCAGAGAATCTTGTTTGCAAAAGTGAAGCCCAAAGTTCAGAACCGGTACGACCGGTGGATCAGCCAGTTCTGAGAGAGTAAACCGTTTACAGTTGTTCAGACCACAGAGGTGGGAAAGGTAGAAATGATGAAGCGCTGCATAACCGTGTTATCCCTGGTATTGTTATCGCTGTCGGCCGTCGCGCCGGGCCTCACACAGCGGGCAGAGGCCAGCGTCAGGCCGGAGCAGATACAGCCCTGGCCGGATATTGATTTTGTGGAAATTGTGGACGGTCTGGAAAGGCCGGTCTATATCACCCACGCCGGGGATGACAGCGGGAGGTTATTCGTGGTCGAGCAGGCAGGCCGCATCCGCATTCTGAAGGATGGAGACCTGCAGGGCACTTTCCTCGATATCCGCGGCCAGGTACGCTCACCCGCGTCGGGGGGCGGTAACGAAGAGGGCCTGTTGAGCGTGGCTTTTCCGCCCGGCTATGCCCAAAAGGGGCATTTTTATGTTTACTACACCGGGATGGATGGGAACAATCTTATTTCCCGATTCCAGGTTTCCGGCAATCCGGACCAGGCCGACCCGGGCAGCGAGGAACCCATCCTGCTCCTGGAGCACCCGACCTACGGGAATCATAATGGAGGCGGGCTGGTCTTCGGCCCGGATGGCAATCTCTACATTGGCACGGGCGATGGCGGCGGAGGCGGCGACCCGGGCGAAAACGCCCAGGATCTCAACTCGCTGCTGGGGAAGCTGTTGAGAATTGACGTAGAGACGGGCGGCAGCCAGCCCCCGACCGGCGCGTACCGCCTGTACTTTCCGCTGGTCCCGAACGGCGAAGGGGATGGGGTGACCGCTTCTCGCCCGTACCGCATCCCCGCAGGAAACCCGTTTGCGGCCGAACAGAACTCGGCCCCTGAGGTCTGGGCCCTGGGCCTGCGCAACCCCTGGCGCTTCTCCTTTGACCGGGAGACAGGCGACCTGTGGATGGGGGACGTGGGCCAGGAAACCTTCGAGGAGATCAACTATACGGCGGCGCCTGTTCCGGCCGGGATCAATTACGGTTGGGATATCCTGGAAGGGAACGACTGTTTCGAACCCTCCTCCAACTGCGGCCAGCCGGCAAATTACAGCCCTCCCGTCATCACGTACCGGCACAACGTCAATAATCCGGACGGCTGTTCCTCGGTCACCGGCGGTTTCGTTTACCGGGGAAGCGATTTCCCGGCCCTGAACGGCTTTTATTTCTACGCGGATTACTGTTCGGGAAGGGTCTGGGCAGCCCAGCTCGTGGGGACAGAGTGGGAGAGCGTGCAGCTCGCCAATACCCGTTTCTGGATCAGCAGCTTCGGGGAGAACCAGGCCGGGGAGCTTTTCCTGGTCGACCTCGTGGGAGGAAGCGTTTTGAGACTGGTTGAAGGGAGCCAGTAGGGCCGGTAAAGCGGCTACTTCAGGATATAGTAGGTAGCGCGCTTATCGCCCACCTTGATTAAAATGCCCTTCGCCACCAGGTCTGCCATATCACGCCGCAGGGTTTCTGCGTGCACATCGGGGCAGAGCTCGGCATATTCGCGATTGGTGATACGCCGCCGCTTCGCCAGGTAGGCAAGGGCCTGTTCCTGGCGCTGATTCAATCCCTGGTGCTGGTAAACGGCAAGGTCGGGTAGTTGGACGGTCTCCGGCGCTTCGCCGTACAGCGTGACCCGGAATGTGCCCCCGATCTCCTCGAAATGGGGCCGGCGCAGGCCGCTCTTGCGCATCACATTGACGACCCGGTCGAGGCCGTAGCCCAGACGCTCCACAAAACCCAGGTCGGAAAGGATCTGGACAATGACGGGATTACGAGAGAAGCGGGCCTCGAGCAGGTTGTCCAGGTTGACCGGTCCGGGCAGGTTTCCGGGGGATTGCACTTCGATGCGGTCGGAGAAAATATTCAGATGCGTATTATCCCCCTGCAGATTGTAATCCCGGTGAGCCACCGCGTTCACCAGCAGCTCTCGGACCGCATCGAAGGGATACTCGCTGGTCTCCTCATGCGTGAGGCCGGTCATACGCACGACCTGACGCAGGTTCTCCTTCAGGAAAATTTCCGCCTGGCGCAGCTGGACGGGAAGTGAACCGCGAATGTCCTGCTTCAGGTAGCGGTCAGAGAAGGCGGTGCCTGAAAAACGGGCTGCAAGCAGGGTAGCGTTGGGGAGCCACTGTTGGGGGCGGTGCCCGAAAAGCAGCAAGGCGGCATAGGTGGGGCGGAGACTGCCCTCCTCCCGCTTCAGGCAGCCGCGCTTGAGGAGGAGTTCGATCAGCGGCTCCTCCCCGCCCTGCCATTCGGGCTCCGCCATTCCTAACTGCCGGTTCAGGACCTGCCCGTATGCCTCGATCTGCCCCTGGTCCAGGTCTTTGAGGCTGGCGCCGGGGGGGCAGCGGGATTCGAACTGGATCACGCCTCGCTCGAGGAGCAGCTGGCGCAGGCGGCGAGCCGGGAGCGGGTTCGTCTGGGCGCCGTCCCGGCCCAGATAGCGCCCCTCCAGGCTGAAAACATGCGGCAGGCCCGGCGGAACCGTGACCTGGAGCAGTGGAAAGCCTCTCACCTCCCGCACCTGCGGCAGGGGGAGAACGAGAGGTGGCTCCACCAGCAGAGCAGCCTGAAAAACCCGGTCAATGGCCTCCGGAATATTCTTGACCCCCACCAGCTGTCCGGAGCGCGGAGAGACGCCCAGAAGCACTATCCCTCCGAAGGAATTTGCCATCCCGACCAGCACGGCAGCCAGGCGGGTGACCGGAGTCTCTTCAGGGAACCAGTGCAGGCTGGAGTTCATCCCGGCCTCGATCAGCTGAGGCAGGTCAGTTGAAGCGGGTAAGGATTTTTCCGCGGCCATACTCGAGATCAGGGAAAATCTCAAACAAAATCAAGGGCAAATGCAGAGCTTATGCTGACCTGACCAAAAATATTGATTCTCGTTGTTGTCTGGGGCGCATCCGCTGCGCTGCACAACAAAATCAATTTTCGGCAGGCTCTACGATTAAATGCGGCCAGTCCGCCCACTTTCAACCGCCAGAAATTATTCTTGCACCTGGTTACAGGTTTACGACCGGGGTGGTGACAAAGAAACTGCTGTGTAGCTGCGGCTTTCTCAAAGTCGAAAGCCAGGCGAGGCTAGAGAGGGATATGGGGTATGGACGGGCGGCAAAACCTGTGTCAGGCAGCTGCCTGCCCATACCCCATCATTCATGCTTTAGAAAGCCACGGCTGCATCAGTAGAGAGCCTTCCAGAGAGACAGGTTCTCATCTGGATGAGGCGGTTGGGCGTGTGCGCCAGGGCTCTGGGCAGGCGCATCGCTCTGGGGTTGATCCACCGGCTGGGCGGCTTTGCGCTTCGAAGAACCTTTTTTCCGGCTCTGGATGGCGATCGGTTTCTCCTCCGGTTCCAGAGCAATCTCCAGGACTTCATCCATATGCTCGACAGGAATGATCTTCAGCTCGCTGCGCGCCCGTTTCGGCACATCCACCAGGTCTTTTACGTTGCGTTTCGGTAAGATCACCGTCTCCAGGCCGGCCCGGTGAGCTGCGAGCACTTTCTCTCGCACGCCGCCCACGGGCAGCACCCGGCCGCGCAGGGTGATCTCTCCGGTCATGCCGACTTCACGCTTGACCTCGCGGCCGGTGAAAGCAGAGATCAGGGCGGTGGCGATGGTGATCCCGGCGCTGGGACCGTCTTTGGGGATCGCGCCCTCGGGGATATGAATATGGATGTCCACCTGGTCGAAGATCTCCGCTGCAATTTCAAATTTGCGGCCGCGCGAGCGGAGGTAGGATAACCCGGCCTGGGCCGACTCCTGCATCACGTTGCCAACCTGACCCGTGATCTGCAGGTTACCCTTACCTTCCAGCACCAGCACCTCCACCGGCATAATCTCTCCGCCGTTCTCGGTCCAGGCTACGGCAGTAGCCACCCCAATTTCGTTCTGGCGCTCGGCCTCCAGGTTGAAGAACTGCGGAGGGCCCAGAAAGCGTTCAATCTGCTGGATACCCACATGGGTGGGAAAACGACGGGATTCGGCCTTCATGCGGGCGACTTTGCGGCAGACGCGGCCTATTTCTCGCTCCAAATTACGCACCCCGGCTTCGAAGGTGTATTCACGGACGATACGCAGGATCGCCTGGTTCGAGATGCCGATCTCGGCCTCGTCCAGCCCATTCTCCTCGAGCTGGCGGGGGACCAGGAACCGGCGGGCGATCTCAAGCTTTTCCTCCTCGATGTAGCCGGGGAATTCGATCAGCTCCATGCGGTCCAACAAAGCCGGGGGGATGGTCCCGATGCTGTTTGCGGTGGTGATGAACATCACCTGCGACAGGTCGTAGGGGAGTTCCAGGTAGTGGTCGGAGAAGGCGAAATTCTGCTCGGGATCGAGGACTTCGAGCATCGCTGCCGCGGGGTCGCCGCGGAAATCCTGGCCCAGCTTATCAATCTCATCCAGCATAAAGAGCGGGTTGATCGAGCCGGCCCGGCGAATAGTCTGCAAAATTCGTCCCGGGAGAGCGCCGATATAGGTGCGGCGGTGGCCCCGGATCTCTGCTTCGTCGCGCACCCCACCCAGCGAGAGGCGCACGAACTTGCGTCCCAGCGCTTCGGCGATGGAGCGCCCGAGGGAAGTTTTCCCCGTGCCCGGAGGGCCCAGGAAGCACAGGATCGGCTGCCTGCGGCGGCGGGGGTTCAGGCTGCGCACAGCGATATATTCGAGGATCCGCTCTTTGGCGCGCGGCAGGCCGTAGTGCTCGTTTTCCAGCACCTGGGCGGCATGCTGCACATCCAGGTTGTCTTCTGTTGCATCCGTCCAGGGCAGGTCGAGGATCCAATCAATATAGGTGCGGATAATGCCCACCTCAGGCGACATGGGCGGCATCTGGCTCAGGCGTTCGACCTCTTTAACTGCCCGGGCCTGCACCTCTTCAGGGAGGCGGGCAGTGTCAATCCGCGCCTGCAGCTCGCTCAGTTCGCGCGCCCACAGATCTCCCTCTCCCAGCTCGGTCTGGATCGCCTTCATCTGCTCCCGCAGATAGAACTCGCGCTGAGAGCGGTCCACCTCAGACTGGGCGCGCGAATGGATCTCGTCTTCCAGTTCCAGGACATCGGCCTCGCGCGCCAGCAGGTTGATGATCAGTTTCAGCCGCTCGAGCGAGTCCAGCGTCTGCAGAAGCTGCTGGCGGTCTTCCAGGGGAGGGGCGATGGCGGTGACGATCATATCCGCCAGCCAGCCTGGCTCCTCGATATTGAGCGCGTACAGGTAGGCCTCTTCCGGCAGGCTGCGGTCGAGCTGGACGCATTTCTGGAACAGCTCCAGGGCTGTGCGCATGGTGGCGTCGGTCTGCCGGTCAATCTCCTCATCTTCATAAAGCGGGCGAGCGCGCACGCGCATAAACGGCTCGAGCTGGGTGAATTCCACAATTTCAACCCTGCGGCGGCCCTGAACCAGGGCAGAGCTGGAGCCATCGGGCATGCTCAGCAGGCGTCCTACTGCAATCTCCACCCCAACGGGCAGAAAATCCTCCGGCACAGGGTCATCTACTTCCGCATCCCGCTGTGTCAGGGCGATGACGGTCTGGTCATTAATCTGGGCTTCTTCGATCGCCAGGAGCGAAGCCTCTCGCCCCACGAAGATCGGGGACACCATATGGGGGAATACCACCAGATCGCGCAGCGGCAGGACCGGGCATTCGATCAGCCCCTCCTCATCCGGGACTGTATCGGGCACACCGTAGAGTTCCTCGGTCCGGCGGTGAAGCGCATCACCGAAATCTTCCTCGTCATCATGTAAATACCAGTCGTTATTTTTCATAAGGGCGCTTCCCTTGATAAGCGGAGATTGTCTTTGAACCAGGCTTCTCGTGCGCCTGCGGCTACAAATAAACTGCCTGCCACCAGGACCACCGCAGCCCCACGGGCGCGCCGCACGGCTTCTTCCAGCGCTTCAGGGACATCAGGAACGATCACGGCAGGGCGCGCGAAACGGTGGGCCAGCTCAACCAGGGTCTCCGGCTCCATAGCGCGCGGGTGGAAAGAGCGGGTAGCGATGACCTGGCTAACGCGGGGCATCAATTCCAGGAACATACCCTGAATATCCTTGTCCTCGGAGGCCCCAAAGACCAGGATGACCTCTCGCTGTGGGAAATAATCATCCAGGGCCAGGCGCAGCCTCAGGGCAGAATCCCGGTTGTGGGCTGAGTCTACCACGATGGGCGGTTCGCGCTGCAGCACTTCGAACCGTCCGGGCCATTCAACCTGGCGAAAGCCCTGGCGGACGGCCTCCATGCTTACCGGAAGGGCTGGCCTGACCGCATCCAGGGCAGCAAAAGCTGCGGCTGCATTTTCGATCTGGTGCACGCCGAGGAGGGGTAGATCCAGCTTGAACTGTTCGCAGGGTTGGTAATCCCCGCTCTCCAGGCAGGCATCCACCACCGGCTGTCCGGCGGCAGGCCAGATCATGATCCCCTGCCCATCCAGAGAGTGGGAAAGGGAGGTGTAGAAATAGTCCCGCCCAAGCAGGATCAGCGGGGCGGAACGTTCTTCGGCAATCTTTTCCAGCGCTTCGCGGGCTTCATCCGCCTGCGGCGAGACCACCACGGGCACGCCGGGCTTGATAATCCCCGCCTTCTCGCCGGCGATTTCGGCCAGCGTATGTCCAAGGACAAAGGTATGGTCGTAGGAGATGGAAGTGATCACCGCTACCAGGGGCTGGACAATATTGGTTGCGTCCAGCCTCCCGCCCAGCCCAACCTCCAGCACCACGGCGTCCGCCTGCCGGCGCGCAAAAAAAACCAGCGCCAGTGCGGTGGTTATCTCGAAAGTGGTCAGCCCAGGTATGGACTCGATGACCGGTTTGAGCTCTTCGACCAGCTCGACCAGTTCCTCGTGGGTGATGGGACTGCCGTTGAGCAAGATACGCTCCGTGTAATCGTGCAGATGCGGAGAGGTGTACAGCCCGGTCCTGTAACCGGCGGCGCGCAGCACGCTGGCGCACAGGGCGGAGACAGAGCCCTTGCCCTTCGTTCCGGCGATATGTATGATGGGATAGGTGCGGTGAGGGTCTCCCAGAGCCGCCATCAGGGCATGCATGCGCGCCAGATCGAACTGTTCCGGGGCATACCGGAATGATCGGGTCAGGCTGTGATCGACAAAACTGTAGAGATAATCGAGGGCTTGCCGGTAGGCGGCTTCGATGTCCATAGTTTTAGGATTGTAACCGCTCCATTAGCAGGATGCAAGGGGCGCAGAGCATGGCATTTGACTTTGAAAAAGCCACGCCTGACTGATGGGTTAGAGGTGATGGATGGACGGTGCAGCTGTTCGCCCATCCCCTAAGTCCTATTCTTGAGAAAACAATGGGGCGCAGAGTGGTAAAATCCGTGTGTGCTGATCAAACTGCTGAGAAACCTGGTGACCCTGATACTGGTCTTGCTGGCGCTGGGCGGGCTGGCCCTGTTCCTTCCGCGCCTGATCACCGGGCTTTACGCCCGGCCGCTCACCTATCTGGCAGACAGCGTGCCGCCCCGCAGCGTGGCCATCGTATTCGGGGCGGGATTACGGCGAGACGGCCGCCCGACGGCCGTGCTGCGAGATCGGGTGGCCGCAGCCGCCGAGCTGTACTTCGACGGCAGGGTGGAAAAGCTGCTGATGAGCGGGGATAACCGCTTTGTGTACTACAACGAACCGGGGGCGATGCGGGAGTATGCTCTGGAGCTGGGGGTCCCGGAAGAGGCCATCGTGATGGATTTTGCCGGCCGGCGCACCTATGATACCTGCTACCGGGCGAAAGAGATCTTTCAGGTAAACGACGCCGTGCTGGTCACCCAGGGCTTCCACCTGCCGCGCGCCCTTTATACCTGCAGCCGCCTGGGAGTGGATGCAGTGGGGGTCGCCGCTGACCAGAGCCGGTACCGGGCCAGGGCGGAACTGTTCTGGAATATTCGCGAGCTCCCGGCGACCCTGGTGGCGCTGTGGGAGGTCAACTTCAGCCGCCCCCTGCCGGTGCTGGGCGAGCCGGAACCTATCTTCAGAACCGGAAATTGATCGAAGATCACCTGTAGACATCATCAGAATAGGGAGGGAATTTTGGAACGCAACGAAGCCATTGCCCTGGTGCGCGAATTCGTCAAGAATGAGAGCCTGGTGCGGCATATGCTCTCGGTGGAAGCGGCTATGCGTTTTTACGCTGAGAAATTTGGAGAGGACCCGGAAAAATGGGGGTTAACCGGCTTGCTGCACGATTTCGATTGGGAGATTCACCCCACCCTGGAGCAGCACCCGCAGGACGGCGCACCGATTTTGCGCGAGCGCGGGGTGCCTGAAGAAATCGTGCTCGCCATCCAGAGCCATGCAGATCACACCGGGGTCCCCCGTACCTCCCGCATGGAGAAAGCGCTCTACGCCTGCGACGAGATCACCGGACTGGTGACGGCTGTGGCGCTGGTACGCCCCTCTCGCTCACTCCATGACCTGACCGCCTCGTCGGTCAAGAAAAAATGGAAGGACAAAGCCTTTGCGGCCGGGGCAAACCGGGAAGAGATCGCCCGGGCAACCGAAGAATTCGGTATCGAGCGCTGGGAGCATGTTACAAACGTGATCACTGCCATGCGCCGCATCGCCAAAGACCTGGACCTGGATTAAGCATACAGGGAAGGACAACCATTAAATTAAAAAGTGGATGCGGCGGTTCAGCCGCATCCACCCTGGTTTTTCTCGAACCGGCACTACTCGGTTGCCACCGAGATATTGCTGCAGGCCTCCCCGCACTCGTCAATAACGTTAAACACCTCATCAATGGAGGGCTCTGTGGTCACCAGGGTTCGCCCGTCCACCGTCGTGAGGGTTACCGTCAGGTCGTGGTTCTGGAAGACCGCGGTCACCTGACCGCTGTTAATCAACTGCACTGCCGTCTCCCAATCTACGGTTTCCCCTTCTCCAGGGCCAGGGTATGCGCCGGAAGGCCCTACGAGCACAGGGTCCGGGTAGGCGCCGGAAGGCTGCTCGACAATCGGCGGGTAGGCCCCATCAACGTTTTCCGGAGCAAGGTTTTGTCCGGAAGGAGCGGGATATTCGATCTCGCTCTCCGGGGCTGCGGTCGTGGCAGGCGCAGGAGAGGGTTGACAGGCTGTCAGCAGGAGCGCAAGCAGCAGAATCAGCAGGCTGAAACGGGTTTTCATTCTTAGACGTGCCTCCTCGTATTCAAATCGGGTGAAATCTCGAGATCGTCATAAAGGTCTCGGCGCCTGAACGGTTCCTAAGAACTTCAGGCGCCCTCCCCCGCATAATTATACCTGAAGATTTTTCCGCAACCTGGTCTCCTGAAAGTTTATTAATGCCAGGGGATGGGTGGCCTGAAACAGGCCCCCGCCCTCCCCCTTTATGGCTCCGGAGCAGCTCCCTGTGCACCGGAAAACCTCATAAACGATTTGCCACTTCTAAAGCAGTTATGATAGAATATCTATACGAAAAATCTATCCGCAGTATGATTCACATTGAATTATTGGAGAGCCTATGACCGCCGATGTTAACAGCGCGCATATCACCGCCCAGTCGCTGCTTACGCCCACCATTAAGGCCTGGGAAATTTACCTGGATGATCAGGGCAGTTCCATTCATACCATCAAGGCTTTTACCCATGACCTTGAGCTGCTGGCTTTCTTCCTGCCCCCGGACCGCACCCTGGGCAGCATCACCACCACGGATCTGAACAATTTCCTGGAGTGGCTGCAGAACGGGCGCGGGGTGCCCTGCAGCCCGAAAACCCTGGCCCGCAGGATTACCTCGATAAAAGCCTTTTTCCGCTGGCTGCACTCCAATGGGGTGATCCTGATTGACCCGGCGGAGAAGGTGCTGCAGAAATCGGTGCTCAGCCCGCTCCCGGAGGTGCTGAACGCGGAAGAGGTCCAGGCGGTGCTCGATGCTGCAGAGGCACACCGCCGCAGCGCAAAACCGGACGCCCGGCCCTACACCCTGCTCTTGCTGCTGCTCAGCACCGGGATCAAGAAGGGCGAATGCCTGGCCTTGAGCCCCAACCACGTGGACGAGGAGACGCCCGACGGCCCGCTCCTGTTTGTGCGCTATGCCAACCCGCAGCACCGTTATAAAGAGCGCAAGATCAGCCTGCCCGAGACCTGGATCAGCGCCTACCACGAGTACCGCAGCCAGTACCCACTGGTAGACCGCCTGTTCCCCTGGTCTCCCCGGCGGCTGGAATATATTCTGGAAGACCTGGGCGAAGAAGCAGGACTGACCAAGCATCTCTCCTTTGATATGTGCCGCTGGACCAGCGCCCTGACGGACTGGTTGGCAGGCGTGGAGCACAACAAAATCCGCCAGAAGCTGGGGATCTCAAAAATCCAGTGGCGTGAAGTGAGTATGAAGCTGGAACAGCTGGCGAAAGGTTAAAAAATAGAGGACTGTGCAGGATGCAGCGCACAGTCCTCTTCTTATTTCACAGAAAACCGCCAGGGCCTGGAAATCTCCTCAGCCGCCAATTTCGCTCATGGTGCGGTTGTGTGGGATCAGACCTTCTGCTAGGCCATTTCCCCAGGGTTTATTCCAGATTCCATCCAGGACCAGGTCACGAAGTTCTCCTTCAGAGGCCCCGCTTCGCAGCGGCGTGAGCAGGTCCACCTCTCGCTCTTGAAGCAGGCAGAGGCGCAGGCGGCCATCGGCCGTCAGGCGGGCCCGGGTGCATGTGGCGCAGAAGGGCTGGGTCACGGTGGAGATGAAACCGATCTGGCCCGGCGCTCCTGGCAGGCGGTACATGCGGGCTTCGCCGTCCAGTGCGCCGCCGTTCACCGGCTGGAGGAGACCAAAAGCCGCTTCGATCCGGCTGCGGGTCTCATCCGAGCTGACCAGCCCGGCCTGCTGATAAGCGCTGGTGTCCGCAAAAGGCATCATCTCAATGAAGCGCACCTGCCAGGGGCGGTTGAGGGTCAGTTCCGCCAGGGCGACCACATCCTCTTCATTATCCCCACGCACTACCACAGAATTCAATTTAACCGGCAGCAGCCCGGCCTCCTCTGCCGCCTGGATGCCCTCCCACACTTCCTCTAGAGAGCTGCGGCGGGTCAGGCGCTGAAATTTCTCGGGGTTCAGGGTGTCCAGGCTGAAATTGATCCTCCGCAAGCCCGCCTGCGCCAGAGGACGCGCCAGGCGGGAGAGGAGCACTCCGTTCGAGGTCATGGACAGCGACCGCACACCCGGGATTTCAGCCAGGGAGCGCACCAGGTTCACGATGCCGGGTCGCATCGTGGGCTCGCCCCCGGTCAGGCGAAATTTATCGAACCCCAGACCGGCAAAGAGGCGCGCCAGCAGCAGGATCTCGTCATCGCTCATCATCTCATCCGACGGGCGAAACGAGACATCGTCCGGCATGCAGTAGCGGCAGCGCAGGTTGCAGCGGTCCGTCAGACTGATGCGTAAGTAGTGGATGGGGCGTCCAAAACGGTCAATCGCCATAACCAATTCCTGATAACGACAAACTTGTGACGATTATAACATCCCCCCGGCTGCATCCGCTTTGCGGAGACGCAAGTACAGCGCCCTGCGGGTGGCAGGTGTGAGGCGGAAAGGTTCGGCAGGCAGATAACCGGGGAGCCAGGCGATCTCGCCTCCGGATAGCACGAGGGGCCAGGCATGGCGCGCACGCCGCGGCAGCTTGACATTAATGAAGTAATCGGAGAGCTTGATCGAATGTCCTTCCATTCCCAGAGGGCGGAAGCGGTCGCCCGGTAGGCGGGAACGAACCAGCAGCGGCAGGGCCAGCCGGTCCAGGTCCAGCCAGGCCTGAAATGGATCCACCGGCTGGGACGGTGGGGTTCGCGCTGAAGAACACTCAGGAAATGCGCCTTCTTCCACGACGGCTGCCTCCAGCACCCAACCCCCGGAGAGCGCCAGCCGCCCCGGGACCTCCAGAAGCAGGCTCTTCTCTCCCGGAAACGCGGGCCATTCACCCGCAGGCAGGTCTGTGGTCCATCCGGAGACCCAGACTCGCTCCCCTTCGCGGGAGAGCCGCAGCCCGCTCGCCAGGTCCAGCTGCCCGCCCTGCCCGGTTCTGTTGATGAAAGCCAGCCCGCGTTCGATCGTCTCGAAGCCGATATCCCGCAGCGCGGGGCGCAGGCGGCCCACAGCCTGGCGCAGGACCCGGCGCTGTAGACCGGTGGATAATGCCCGGAACGGCTCCAGGGAAAGGGAGAGCGCATCTTCCCGGACCTCCGGCGTACAGGCCTGCCAGGCCGCTTCCACCGCTTCCTCCAGAACTGCCTCGTCCCCCTGCAAAATGAGCGCGGTTTGCCAGAGCAGCTTCTTCACCCTGGGGTTGTACTCTTCCAGGATGGGAATGAGATGGTTTCTCAGGCGGTTTCGAAAGTAGGTCGGGTCCAGGTTCGAGGCGTCCAGCACCGGCTGCAGGCCCTGCTCCGAGAGGTAGCGATCCACCTCGGCTCGCCAGATCCCGAGCAGCGGGCGCACGAGGGGGATCTCCTCGCTCCACAAAGGCTGGAAAGAGCGGTAGCGCATCCCCCCCAGACCGGAGAGGCCGGAACCTCGTAGCAGGTGCATCAGGACCGTCTCCGCCTGGTCATCCGCGGTATGCCCGACCGCCACCGCCTGGGCCCCAACCCGGCGGGCATAGGCGAACAGAAAGCGGTAGCGCGCCTCGCGCCCGGCTTCCTCAATGGAGAGACCGCCGGCCCCGGCCTCTGCACGCACATTCCCTTCCTCCATATGAAAAGGAAGGCCAAGCACCTCTGCCGCCCTGGCAGCGGCGGCGGCGTCCGCCGCGGCTTCTGTCCGCAGCCCGTGGTTGAAATGGGCCGCGATCAGTGGATAGCCCAGACGCCAGAGCAGGTGAAGCAGGCACAGGCTGTCTGGCCCGCCGGAAAAACCCACGACGACAGGCCGGTCGTGCGTGAGGCGGCAGTTTTCCTGCAGAATCGTGGAAAGGCTTTCGATCATGCGGGGTAATTATAATCAGGATCAGAACTAATAGTTGTGTTAACAATTATCCCTTGCCTGTACAGCCCGATTATGCTAGACTGCAGAAAGAATCATGGGAAAAAGGAGCAATGATGCCGGAGAAGGTCCTCCTTGTAGATGACGACCTGGACACGCTGCGCCTGGTCGGCTTGATGCTGCAGCGCCAAGGATATGAAATACTGCAGGCCAGCAATGGGCTGCAGGCTCTAGAACTGGCCCAGAACGAAGCACCGGACCTCATCCTGCTGGACGTGATGATGCCCGATATGGACGGGTACGAGGTCTCCCGGCGGCTGCGGGCAAATCCGGCTACCGCACATCTTCCCATTATCATGTTCACCGCAAAGGCCCAGGTGGATGACAAGGTCATGGGTTTTGAGGCCGGCGCGGATGGCTATCTGACCAAACCCACCCAACCCAGAGAGCTTTTCGCTCAAATGAAGGCCATCCTGGCGCGCTCCGGAAAAAGCCGGGGCGTCCCCCCGGTCACGATCCAGGCTCCGAAACGAGGCTACACGGTCGGCGTGATGGCTGCACGCGGCGGTATGGGTGTTTCCACCCTGGCATTGAACCTGGGGGTGGCGCTGCACGAGAACGAAAAAAAGAACGTGCTTGTGGCTGAATTTCGCCCGGGACAGGGTACGATCGGGTTCGACCTGGGCCTCGCCCGCCACGAGGGGCTGAACCGCCTGCTGCAGATGAAGCCCGACGCGATCAGCACCCGGGAAGTGGAAGCCTCGTTGCGCTCCCTGAGTTCTGGAATGCGCCTGCTGCTCGCTTCGCACCAGCCCAGAGACTGCCGCTACATTGAGAAGAGCGAGGTCTTTGAAGCCATCGTCCGCCAGCTCGCCCTCATGAGCCGCTTTGCGATTGTTGATCTCGGAGCCTCCCTGAACCCGGCCGCCGAAAAAGTCGTCCTCGAATGCGACGAGGTGATCGTCCTGGTTGATCCTACGCCGCACACTGTATCTCACACCCGGGAGCTGATCGACGACCTGATCAGCATGGGCATCAGCGATGGCTGCATCACAACGGTGCTCGTCAACCGGCACCGTTCTGGACTGCAGCTCTCCTGGAGCCAGGTACAGGAACAGCTGGGGCGTCAGATTTCGGTCGTCTTCACCCCCGCCCCGGAACTGGCTTACCAGGCTGCAACGAACAATATGCCCATGATCAAACAGCAGCCTGAAAGTATGACTGCGCAGCAATTCTCGAAGCTTGCAGAGAGGCTGGTTCAGCGCAGCCAGTAAACCGCATGTCAGATTTTTCCTCAGCTACGCTCCACGCCGTTCACTGCGCTGCAGATATTATTAAAGACAGCCAGCGGACCGCCGTGCTGACCGGCGCTGGGATCTCCACCCCTTCGGGCATCCCCGATTTTCGTTCAACCAACAGCGGCCTGTGGGAAAAGAATGATCCCTTCGAAGTGGCCTCGTTGAGCGCGTTTCGCTATAACCCGGAGAATTTTTATAACTGGCTTCGCACGCTCGCAGCCGGGATCTACGCCGCCCAGCCGAACCCCGCCCATTTTGCGCTGGCGAGGCTGGAGAAAGACGACTTCCTCCACACCCTGATCACGCAGAATATTGATGGGCTGCACCAGCGCGCCGGTTCGGAAAACGTGCTCGAGGTACACGGCTCGATCCGCACGCTGACTTGCACCAGCTGCTACCATCAGGTGGATGGAAATGAGCTCGCCGAAGCTTATCTAGCGACCGGGGCAATCCCTTACTGCCAGGACTGCGGGAGCGTCCTGAAGCCGGATGTGGTCCTGTTCGGGGAGCAGCTCCCGGTGCGTCCCTGGCTGAAGGCCCAGGAGGCCTGCAAACAATGCGACCTGATGATCGTCGCCGGATCGTCGCTGGAAGTCTTACCGGTAGCGGGCCTGCCGATGCGGGCGATCGAAAATGGGGCCCATCTGATTATCATTAATCATTCGAACACTTACCTGGATGTACGCGCCGATGTGGTCTTCCACGAAGACGTAGCCCAGATCCTGCCGCGCATCGCGGCCGAGGTCCTGAGCGATGATTAAGCTGAGCTCCACTTCACTCTTGGAGCGCTACCAGCGCCTGGTGGAAATATCGCGGGACCTGGCCTCCACATTGGACCTGCACACCCTGCTGAATCGTATCGTCCAGGCTGCCGCAGACCTGTCCAGCGCGGAGGCCGCCTCCATCCTCTTATATGATGAAGCGAACCAGCGCCTGTATTTCGAGGCAGCCAACAACCTGGACCAACCATTGATGCACGGTCTGAGCGTGCCGGTGGACTCCAGCATCGCGGGCTGGATCGTCACCGAGCGAAAACCCATTATCATTTCCGACACCCAGAAAGAACCCCGTCATTTTGGCGGAGTGGGACGGGCCACGAAAGTCAAGACGACCTCCCTGCTGGGCGTGCCGCTGATTACCAAAGATAAGGTTGTGGGGGCGCTGGAGGCCATCAACAAGCTCAACGGAGATTTCACCGAGGAGGACCAGAACGTCCTGTTAGCCCTGGGCGCGCAGGCCGCGGTCGCCATCGAGAACTCACGCCTGTTCCAGCAGACGGACCTGATCTCCGAGATCGTGCACGAGCTGCGCACGCCGCTCTCGTCCTTGAACGCCGCGGCGCACCTGCTGCTGCGCCCCGAGATCAGCAGCGAGCAGAGGAACAAGATGGTTCAGACCATCTACCGTGAGACCCGGCGGTTGAGCGAGATGAGCTCCTCCTTCCTGGATGTCGCCAGGCTGGAGTCCGGCAGGGCCCAGTTCTGCGTGGAAGTGTTCGACATGAAAGAGCTGCTGGAAGAAGCCGCCATCATTATGCGCGGCCGGGCGCAGGAAAAAGGACAGGAGCTGTTCCTGGAAGTAGAAACGCTGCCCCTGGTGCGTGGAGACGCGGATAAACTGAAGCAGATGATTTTGAATCTGCTCAGCAACTCCATCAAATATACTCCCTCCGGTGGGAAAATTACCCTGACCGGCAAAGCCGGGGACTGCGAAACCCTGCTGATGGTGAAAGACACCGGTCAGGGGATTCATAAAGAATTTCTCCCCCATATTTTCGAGAAGTTTTACCGGGTCCCGGGCAGCGAAACCTCAGCCCACGGAACCGGGCTCGGACTTTCCATCTGCAAACGCATCCTGGACGCGCATGGGGGGACGATTGAAGTAGAAAGTACGCCCGGAGAGGGCTCCACCTTCATCGTCCGGCTGCCTGCCTACCAGGGAGACGGCAGCCGCTGAAGCACCGTTTTTACCCCTTCAAGCTCTCAACCAGATCAATATAGGCCTGCATGGCTTCCTCGCGCGCCAGGCCTTTCACGCCAGACCAGGCGTCGAACTTGGCGCGCGCCCGGATGTCCAGCATGCCCGGGCGCTTGCCGCTCACATCCCCGGCAGTGGACTGCTTGTAAAAGGCATAGAGCTTGAGCATGGTCTCGCTGTCCTGAGTGGGCAGCTTCATGGCCTCATCCGCAGCTTGCTGAAAACGGTTTTCGAGCTCGGGCATCGGGTTCTCCTTTATCTCAGGTGTCAATAGAATAACCCCGGTCTGGGATCAGAAAAGAACAGACCAGGATAAAACAATGTCCGCCCGGCAGTGCCCGGCGTGCTTCAGCGAGGCCCTCTACGGCCAAACTGGCGCTCGAGCAGGTCCACCGATAGGTGAATCATCGTGGGTCGCCCGTGCGGGCAGGTGCGAGGCGACCGGCAGTTCTCCAGGTCAGACAGGAGAGCGCGCTGCTCCTCAGGGGAAAGGTTTTGCCCGGCCTTTACCGCGGCGCGCTTGCAAATGCGGGCTATCACCCGGGCCTCAATCTCCGCCCCAAGCGGGGCTTCATCCTCCTCAAAATCCTCCACCAGGACCCGCAGCGCAGCAGAAGGGTCCATCCCGGACAGAAGCGCCGGCACAGCGCGCACCAGAAAAGAGCCAGGGCCGAATGGCTCCACGCCAAAACCCAGGCGCTCTAGCACCGGAAGCTGGCCCTCCAGCAAACGGGCTGCGGCAGGAGGCAGGTCCACCGCAGCAGGCTGCAGGAGGGACTGGGCCGGCAGGCTGGGTTGGCCCTCTCCGAGTTGGTTTTGAAAACGTTCGAAGAGAACACGCTCATGAGCGGCGTGCTGGTCCACCAGGTAGAGGCCGTCGGGGCCTTCAGCCACCAAATAAGCAGATGCGATCTGCCCCACCAGGCGCAGGATCGGCACCCGGCGCGCCGGAAGCTCCGCCTGGGCAGCCGGCTGCCAGGCTGCGGGAGAGTGATCGGGGAATGGCGCGGCAGAGCTGCCGCCGGGAGCCTCGGATTCATACCCTGCCGGAGCGCCGCCCGCCGGCTCCTCCCCGGCAAACATCCAGCGATGAAAATCGGCCTGAGACCCGGCTTCCTCTCCGGCCGGGTCCGAGCCGGACGACCACTGCAGCCCGGTTCCAATCTGGGGCACCGGAGTGTGAGCCAGGATGGCGCGGCGCACCGCCCGCTGGACAGCCCGGAACACCTGGTCAGATTCTCGGAAACGCACTTCTGCTTTGGTCGGATGGACATTCACGTCCACCGCCTCCGGTGGGATCTCGAGGAACAGAGTGGCCATCGGGTAGCGCCCGACCATGAGCAGCGTGTGGTAGGCCTGGATCAGGGCGGCTGAAAGGGTGGCATCCTGCACGGGCCGCCCGTTTACGAAGAAAGTGATCTCCCGGCGGTTAGA
>JAEWYL010000038.1 GCA_023395675.1 Chloroflexota bacterium
CTGCACCGCGACCCCGCCAACGCCGGGGCGCTCTTCCAGGTGGCCTCACAGTTCAACCTGCTCGAGATGGCCTCCCCCCAGGCGACCCCCGAGCAGGGCGTGGGGATCTACGAGCACGACCGCACCCAGGGCCCGGCCTGCGCCATCGCCTGCGGCGCGGGCACCATCTACCGCAACTATTTCGTCCCGGTGAACGGGCAGAGCGGCCAGACGGCGCAGAACCAGATCGACTGTCTGGCGGACCTGGAGGATGCCCTCCGGGCCGCCCTCGGCGCCGAGCGGGGGCGCCTGTGGAAGATGCAGAACGGCTATGCGCTGCCGGAAGAGGCCGGGCTAACCGCCATCGGGCAGCGCCTGAGGGCGGCCAGCCCGGCAGAGCTGGACGGGCTGCGCCAGCGGCTGCGCATCGGGCTGCAGTGGGAGGCCCAGGTGACCCTGGAGGGCTGTACCCACCGGGTCTCCCAGGCCTACTGCTCGGCGCTTCCGGCGGCCTATGCGCCGCTGCGGTTGGAGCTGTGGGAGGAATTTGCCTGCCTGGTGCTGGAGGCGGCTTACGAGGCGACCCTTTGGGCCGGGTGCATCAACGCCGCCCGCAGCGGCAGCCGTACGGTCTACCTGACCCTGCTGGGCGGCGGGGCCTTTGGCAACAAAACGGAGTGGATTTTGGCCGCCCTCCGCCGGGCAGTGGAGCAGGCGCGGCAGGCCGGACTGGAGGTGGCCATCGTCAGCTACGGGCGCCCGAACGAGGCCGTGCAGGAGCTGATAGCGGCTTTTTAAGGGAAATCGGGCAAATAAAACAGCCTCCCCCAACCCGTTCTGAGTGGGGGGAGGCTGTTGTGATCTCGGGCTACCCCGTTTTGCGGGACCGCTTCGCGGGGGGCTTCGCCTCCGGCTCCGGAGGGCTTTTCGCCGCTCCTGTTTTGGCACCGCCTTTTTTCGCGGCGGGCTTTTTGCTGGCCAGGCCGGGCAGTTCGGCGGCCGCAAAGGACTCTTTCCTGGACATGCCCGGGGTCTTGCTGCCCCTGGCGCCTCCGGCTGCGCCGCCCTGCGCCTTTCCGCCCTTCGCCGCGGCCGGTTTGGAGGCCGGGGCTTTCTTTTCGGCGGTTTTCTTCTGCGCGGCAGTCTTCGCCGTGCTGGATTTCGCCGTCCCGGCCTGCGCGGCGGGCTGTTTTTCGCTCGCGGCGCTCCCGGTTTTGGCCTTTGCAGAGGGCTTTGGTGCGGCAGTTTTCTTCTCCGCCGTGGTCTTCGCTGCGGCAGCCTTCGCGGCAGGCTTCTCCGCGCCCGCGGCGGGCTTCTTCCCCGCGGTGGTCTTCGCCGCGCTGGATTTCGCCGTCCCGGCCTGCGCGGCGGGCTGCTTTGCGCTCGCGGCGCGCCCGGTCTTAGCCTTCGCGGCGGGCTTTTCCGCGCTCGCGGCGGTTTTCTTCGCCGCGGTGGTCTTCGAGGCGGCGGCTTTCTTCTTTGCCGCGCCGGGGGCGGCCTGCAGCTCGCCCCCGGCGGCCGCTTCCAGCGTCAACTGCTCGGGCTGCGCCGCCGGGGCCTTCGCCGGGGCGGTTTTCTTCGCCGCCGCGGCTTTTGCCGTGCCGGACTCAGCCGCCGCCCGGGTTTTCCCAGCGGTCTTTTTGGCGGCGGGGGCGGCTTTCGCCGCCGGTTTGCGGCCGCGGCCGTTGCTCCCGGCGGCCGGGGTCTCGAGCGCCTGGGGCAGGCTCTTCTTCGCCCGGGAGGGCGCTTTCTTCTCCGGCCCGCCGCCGGACCCGCCGCCCGTCCCGCCGGGTTTGCCGCTGCCGCGGGTTTTGCCGGGACCGCCGGAGGCGAGGCCGCCCGGCGAGAGCCGCAGCACTTCGCCTCCGGCCTTCACGTCCACCACCTTACCGCCGCGGGCCGCCCGGTTGGTGAGGGGGGCGGCGTCCAGGCGGATGACCCGCGCGCCCTGCTCCATGTGCACCACCGCCAGGGCCTCCTTCGGCCCCAGCAGGCTGCCGGCGACCCGGCCCTTGGGCAGCTTCCAGGCGGAGACGCCCTGCCCGTAGCGGCCCTGCTTCGGGAACTGCTCCACCGCCACGCGCTTGGCGGTCCCGTCGCTGGCGGCGAGGAAGACGGCGGAGTCTTTCTCCACCCCCCTGCCCGCCTGGGGCAGCAGCTCCACGCCCACCAGCTCGTCGCCCTGGGGCAGCTTGATGCCCATCACGCCGGCCGCCACCAGCCCCATCGGGCGCACCTCCTCCTCGGTGAAACGGATGGCCGCGCCGCGGGCGCTGACCAGCAGCAGGTCGGCGCTGCCGTCGGTCTCGTACGCCCAGCCCAGGCGGTCGCCTTCGTTCACCCTCACCAGGGTGAAGGCCCCGGCGGAGGGCCCGGGCAGCTCCTCCAGGGCGGATTTCTTCACCATCCCCTGGTGGGTGACGGTGAGCAGGTAATGGTTCTCGGGCCGGGCGCTGCGCGGCGGGAGGGTGAACACCGCCGCCAGGTCGTCCATCTTCTTCAATACCGAGAGGCTGCCGATGGGAGCGCCGCGCTGCGGGTCTTCGGCCTCCGGGAGGGAGGCCACCGCCAGGGCGGCCGTCTCGCCGCGGGCGGAGGCCAGATAGAGGGTGTCGCGCGTGCTGGCGCGCACCAGGAAGCGCAGGGCCTCGGCCCCCGGCTGGAGCGCCGCCCCGCCCTCCGCCAGCCGCGGCGGGCGGTCCTCCTGGCTGCGGGAGATCTTGCCGGCGGCAGTGACCGCCACCCACACGTTGGTGTCCGGGGTCAGGTCGCGGGCGGTGAGCAGGGAGCGTTTCTCCTCCCCGGCTTTCAGGCGGATGATCTGGGTGCGGCGGCGGTCGCCGTAGGTCTCCTGGACGGTCTCGAGCTCGGAGGAGACCACGGAGCGCATCCTGGCCGGGGAGCGCAGCAGGGCCTCCAGCTCCTTGATCAGGGCCTGCACCTGCTTGTACTCCTCCTCGATCTTCTTGCGCTCGAGGGCCGCCAGGCGGCGGAGCTGCATGTCCAGGATGGCCCCTGCCTGGATCTCGCTGAGCTTGTAACGCTTCATCAGGCGGGCGCGGGCCGTCTCCACGTCGGGGGCCTTGCGGATCAGGTCAATGATCTCGTCCAGGTTCTTTAAGGCTACACGCAGGCCCTCCAGGATATGGGCGCGCGCCTGCGCCTGCGCCAGGTCGTGCTGGCTGCGCCGCTTCACGATCTCCAGGCGGTGGTCCAGGTACACCCGCAGGGCCTGTTTCAGGCTCAGCAGGCGCGGCTCCCCGTCCACCAGCGCCAGCAGGATCATGCTGAAGGTGCCCTGCATGGGGGTGTGCCGGTACAGGCCGCGCAGGGTGGCCTCAGGATCGGCGTTCTTGCTCAGCTCGATGACGATGCGCATCCCCTGCCGGTCAGACTCGTCGCGCAGGTCCGAGATGCCGTCCAGCTTCTCCTCGCGCACCAGCTCGGCGATGCGCTCGATGAGGGTGGCCTTGTTGGTCATGTAAGGCAGCTCGGTGACGATGATGCGGCTGCGGCCGCGCTCCATCTCCTCCAGGTGGGCGCGAGCCTGCACCGTCACCCGCCCGCGGCCCGAGCCGTAGGCCCCGCTCAGGCCCTCGGCGGCGGTGGCCTCTTCGATGATGACCCCGCCGGTGGGGAAGTCGGGCCCCTGGATGAACTGCATCAGGTCGTCCAGCGAGAGGTCGTCCAGGCGGTTCCAGTTCTCCAGCATGTACTTGAGGGCGTTCACCACCTCCCCCAGGTTGTGTGGGGGGATGCTGGTGGCCATACCGACGGCGATGCCGGTAGCGCCGTTCACCAGCAGGTTGGGCACGGCGGCAGGCAGAACAGTGGGCTCCTCCAGGGTATCGTCAAAGTTGGAGGCGAAATCCACCGTGTTTTTCTGAATATCGGACAGCATGTGCTGCGAGAGCTGGGCCAGGCGGGCCTCGGTGTAGCGCATGGCGGCCGGGGGGTCGCCGTCCACGCTGCCGAAGTTGCCCTGCCCGTCCACCAGCAGGTAGCGCATGGAGAAATCCTGGGCCATGCGCGCCATGGCGTCGTACACCGCCATGTCGCCGTGGGGGTGGTACTTACCCAGCACTTCACCGACAATACGAGCGGACTTCTTGTAAGACGAGCCGGCGCGCAGGCCCATGTCGTGCATGGCATACAGGATGCGCCGGTGCACCGGCTTCAGGCCGTCGCGGGCGTCGGGCAGGGCCCGGGCCACGATCACGCTCATGGCGTAATCCAGATAGGCCTGCTGCATCTCCTCATCAATATCAATCCGCTTTACCATTCCTACTTCCATGGTAGTCTCCAGGTTCCAGTCAGGGTGTGTTTTGTCTTCCGGGGTAAACGGGAGCGGTCCTGAATTCCGGTCTCCCGCGCCGCCCGGAAGCGCGAGTCTGTTTTTATGGCAGTGTAATTCTGATCAAGCAGCTACCGGCGCGCCATACGCGCAAAAAACTAGAATATTTGTACCATATATTGCCAAAAGGGACAACGGAATTTGTGGAAGGAGTTTTTGGGGGGAAAACACCCCTCCCCCGGCCCCTCCCCACGGCGCTTTGCGCTTACGGGAAGCCCGTAAGCGCAAACATGCGCCGCTGGAGAGGGGAGCGGCGGTTCGTGATAGAATCGCAAGCCGGAGGAGATGGACGATGGAACTGACCCCTATGACTCTGACCGGACGCGTGGCGCGGCTGGCGCCGCTTGCGCCGGAGCACGCGCATGACCTGTTCTGCGCCTCGCGAGACGAGAATATCTGGCGCCTGCTGGTCTACGGCAGCATGGAGCACGAGGCGGATATGCACGCCCTGGTGCAGGAGCTGCTGCGCCGCCAGGAGCGCGGCACCGACCTGCCCTTCACGGTGGTGCACCGGGAGAGCGGGGGCATCATCGGCTGCACGCGCTACATGAACTACACGCCCGAGGACCGGGGGGTGGAGATCGGCGGCACCTGGTACACCCCGGCCTTCCAGCGCACGGCGGTGAATACGGAGTGCAAGTACCTGCTGCTGAGGACTGCCTTCGA
The DNA here is from genome assembly GCA_023395675.1 of Chloroflexota bacterium. GTDB lineage: Bacteria > Chloroflexota > Anaerolineae > Anaerolineales > UBA4823 > JAEWYL01. The sequence continues at coordinate 5,000 of JAEWYL010000038.1, forward strand.
GCGCCTGGGCTGCCTGCGCGTGCAGTTCAAGACCGACCTGCGCAACGAGCGCTCGCAGCGCGCCATCGAGCGCCTGGGGGCGGTCAAAGAAGGGGTGCTGCGCAACCATATGATCCTGCCGGACGGCACGGTGCGCCACTCGGTGTTTTACTCGGTC
>JAEWYL010000059.1 GCA_023395675.1 Chloroflexota bacterium
CCCGGCGCCCGCAGCACGGCGTTCTACCTGCACAGCGCCGGGGAAGCCGGCGGCGAAGGCGGGAGCCTGAGCCTGGAGCCGCCCGCAGTCGAGCCCCTCGACCATTACCTCTACGACCCGCGCTGCCCCACCCCCACCCTGGGCGGGCCGACTTTCCTGCCCGGCCTGCGCTGGGGGGCCTGCGCAGGCCCGCAGGACCAGCGCCCGGTCGAGAGCCGCCCGGACGTGCTCACCTATACCAGCGAGCCGCTGCAGGCCCCGCTGGAGGTGATCGGCCCGCTGCAGGTGAACCTGTGGGCGGCCTCCTCCGCCGAGGACACCGATTTTGTCGCCCGCCTGTGCGATGTGGCCCCCGACGGCACCTCGCGCCTGCTGGCGGAGGGCATCCTGCGCGCCCGCTACCGGGAAGGGTTCGAACGCCCCCTGCCCCTCATACCCGGGCAGCCGGCCCTGTTCCGCATTGACCTGGCGGCCACCGCCAACCTCTTCCTCGCCGGGCACCGCATCCGGGTGGACATCTGCAGCAGCTCTTTCCCGCGCTTCTCCGCGCACCCCAACCTGCTGAAACCCCTGGCGGAGATCGTGGAGAGCGACCTGACCCCCGCCTGGCAGCAGGTCTATCACCAGGCGGACTATCCTTCGCATATCTTACTGCCGTTGATCGAGAGAGAGTGAGCCATGAACTCTATTGAACGCGTCCAGGCGGCCATTGAGCTGCGAGAGCCGGACCGGGCGCCCGTTGATCTGCACAATTTCCAGCCCGCTGCCTATGCCACCGGGCTGCCGCAGCGCGAGGTGTACCAGAACGGCGAACTGCTGGCGCAGGCCATGCTGGACGCCTGGCGCGAGTTCGGACACGATATGATCCTGCTGGAGAACGGCACCGCCTGCAGCGCCCAGGCCTGCGGGGTGGAGGTGATCTACCGGGACGACGCCGCCCCGGCGGCCCACGTGCCCGTGCTGAAACGCCTGGAAGACGTGGACAGCCTGGTGGTCCCCGACCCGTACACCGCCTTCCCCATGTGCGAGATCCTGCGGGCGGCGCGCATCCTGGTACGGGAGATTGGCGACCGGGTCTGGATCTGCGCCCGCGCCGATCAGGGCCCGCTGGACCTGGCCTGCCAGCTTTATCCCATGGATGAGCTGATGATGGAGATGGCGCTGGGCGAGAAGGATGAGTACATCTTCCGCCTGCTGGACTACTGCCGCCAGGTCGGCATGCGCTATGCCCTGGCGCTGATGGAGACCGGGGCCCACTCCACCTCCATCGGCGAGGCGGTCGCCAGCCCGGACGTGATCTCGCCCAAGATGTACCGCAAGTACCCCTGGCGCTTCGAGAAGCAGATGGCGGACGAGCTGGGCGCGCAGGGGATCATCGTGCACAACCATATCTGCGGCAACACCGCCTCCATCCTGGAGGACTTTGTCGCCACCGGCGCGCCGGTGCTGGAGATCGATCACAAGACGGACGTGCACCTGGCGAAGGCCGCGGCCCGGGGGCGGGCCTGCCTGCTGGGCAATATTGACACCCGCCTGCTGCAGAGCGGGACGCCGGACGAGGTGGACGCCGCCTGCCGCCTGGCGCTGGAAGCCTGGAAACCGGGAGGCGGTTTTATCCTGGGCCCGGGCTGTGCCATGGGCGCAACCACCCCCGCGGAGAATATTCACGCCCTGGTCGAAGCGGTGAAAAAATACGGGACCTATTAAGGAAGGACGAGGAGCCAGGACATGGATTGGACGACACCCTTAACGCCTGAGGAGCGAGATGAATTCCGCCGGCTTTTCCAACAGCGCCTGGCGAGAACCGAGGCCAAAACTGCGGACATATTTGCTTTCAAGCCGGTCAAAGAGCCGCCTTTCATCGTCAACAGCGCCCTGTACTGGCTGTTCGGCCTGGATATGGACACCTTCCCGGAAGCCTACTTCGACGACCCCGCGGTGATGACCGCTTTCCAGGAGCGTACCTATTACGATCAGGTCAAAGAGATTGACGATGACTTTGTCCCCTACCTGATGCCCTGGTTCGGGACGGTGGTGGCCGCTTCCGCCCTGGGCTGCCAGATCGAGTACCCGCCCAAGCAGGACCCGGCGGCGAACCCGCGCTATTACCCCGTCCAGACCCCGGAGGATGTGCGCAGGCTGGAGGTGGCTGACCCGGAGAAAGACGGGCTGATGCCGAAGGTGCTCGATTTCATCCGCTACATGAAGACAAACAGCTTCCTGCCGGTGGGCATCACCGATTTCCAGGGGCCCCTGACCACCTGCAACCAGCTCATGGGCTACGACAAGCTCATTTACCTGATGCACGACGACCCCAAAGCCATGCACGAGCTGATGGATAAGGTGACCGAGACCCTCATCCTCTGGATCAAGAAGCAGAAAGAGGTGATCGGCGAGCCGCTCAATTACTGCATCAGCGACCAGCAGGTCTACACCGGCCCGCACGCGGGCGTGTGGTTCTCCGACGACGACGCGGTGCTGATGTCGGCGAAAACTTACCGGGAGTTCGTGGTCCCGTACAATTCGCGCATCCTGCAGGCGTTCGGCGGCGGCATCATCCACTACTGCGGAAACGCCACCCACCACGCCGAGAACTTCCTGCAGACCGAGGGCCTGCTGGGCCTGAATATCTACAACCTGTACAACCTCCCCTCCGTGGCGAAGCTGAAATCCCAGGTGGAGGGCAGGCTGGTGATCTTCGCCTGCGACTTCACGCCGGTGGAATACCGGGATTACTACGATGAGCTGCTGGACAGCCTCAGCTATCCGGGTCTGGTCATCTCCTCCCAGTACTCGCCGGTGGTGGGCCTGCTCCAGGGCGGAAAGTACGACGCCATCCGCCGCCCGCTCAGGGAAGGGCGCCGGGAGGTGTTCGAATTCCTGCGCAGCGCGGTTCAGAAGCGGGCCGAGGGGAGGCTACATGCATTCGCTTGAGCGCACCCTGCGCCGGCTGAAAGGCGAGCCGGTGGACAGGCCGCCCAATTTCGATATCTTTATGACCTTTGCCGCCCACCACACCGGCGCGCCGCTTTCCCGCTACTATCTGGACTACCGCGTCCTGGCGGAGGCCAACCTGGCGGTGGCGGAGGCTTTTGAGGTGGACATTCTGCAGGCGATTTCCGACCCCTACCGGGAGGCGGCCGGTTTCGGGCTGCAGGTGGAGTTCCCCGAGGACGGGCTGCCGGTCAGCCGCACCCCCCTGCTGCAGGAACCGGAGGCCCTCTGCCGGCTCCCCCGCCCCAGCCCCTTCGAGGGCCGCATGGGCGACCGCCTGGAAGGGGTGCGCCTGCTGCGCGAGCGCTCGAACGGCGAGTACCCGGTGATGGGCTGGGTGGAGGGCGCCCTGGCGGAAGCCGGCGACCTGCGCGGCAGCGGAAACCTGCTCCTGGACCTGTACGACCGGCCCGAGTGGCTGGAGGAGCTTCTGGAGCGCTGCGCCGAAAACGCGATCGCCTTCGCCCGGGCGCAGGTGGAGGCCGGGGCCCATATCATCGGCCTGGGGGACGCCATCGCCTCGCAGATCTCGCCCGCCCTTTACCGGCGCTTTGCCCTGCCCTACGAGCAGCGCATTTTCGCCGCCGTGCACGAATTGGGCGCCCTGGCGCGCCTGCATATCTGCGGCAACACCACCCGCCTGCTGCCCGATATGGCCGCCAGCGGGGCGGACATCATTGACCTGGATTGGATGGTGGACCTGGGACAGGCGGCAGAGACTGTGGCCGGTCGCGCCGCCCTGTGCGGCAACTTCGACCCGGTGGCGGTGATGCTCCAGGGGAGCCCGCAGGAGGTCTACCGGGCGACCCTGGACTGCGTCCGGACGGGCGGCGCGCGCTATTTTGGCGGCGCGGGCTGTGAGATCCCGGACGGCACACCCCGGGAAAATCTGGAAGCCCAGAACCGCGCCCTGCGGGACTGCGCCGGTGCTAATTCTTGAATCAAACCAGCAATCAGTCTGATTACTACGGAGGTATTTGGATGAATTCACGCCAGCGAGTATTGACCAGTTTGAACCACAAAGAGCCGGACCGCGTCCCTTTTGACATGGGGGGCACGGTCGTCACCGGCATCCAGGCGAAGGCGTATAAGCGCCTGCGGCAGTATCTGGGCCTTCCCGAAAAAGAGATCAAGATTATTGATATTTTCCAGCAGCTTGCCCAGGTGGATGACGACGTGATGGAGTGCCTGAAGGTGGATGTGCGCAATGTCTCCCCGCGCTCAACCGCCAGCTTCAAGATCGAGATCAAGGAGACCGAAGACGGGGCCTACTCGTACTTCTACGACGAGTATGGGGTGGGCTGGCGCATGCCCAAAGACGGGGGCCTGTACTACGATATGTTCGCGCACCCCCTCAGCGGCGAGCTCTCCCTCGAGGACGTGGACCGCTACGCTCTGCCCGACCCGCTGGACCCCTCCCGTTTTGCGGGGCTGAGAGAGGCTGCGGTCAAGATTCTGGAAGAGGAGCAGCGCGCCCTGATCATCGGCAATATGTCCGCCGGGATTTTCGAGCTCTATATGTGGACCCGGGGCTACAAGGACGGCTACGCCAGTTGGGCCGGGGAGCCGGAGCTGGCGAAGAAGATGCTGTATAAGTTCATGGACCTGCAGCTCGCCTATTGGGAGAAGATGTTCGAGGTGATGGACGGTATTCCCATTGACGTGGTGCAGATGGCGGACGATTTCGCGGGGCAGAACGGGATGCTGATCTCCCCCCGCTCTTACCGCAAGCTGCTCAAGCCCTTCCACAAGGAGATGTTCGACTACATCCACTCCAAGACGGATGCGAAGATCTTTATCCACTCCTGCGGCTCCATCCTTCCGGTGATCCCGGACCTGATCGAGATCGGGGTAGAGGTGCTCAACCCGGTGCAGGTCAGCGCGGCGGGGATGGACTCAGCCGAGCTGAAGCGGGAGTTCGGAAAGGACGTCACCTTCTGGGGCGGCGGGGTGGACACCCAGAACGCGTTCGACGAAAGCCACACCCCCGAGGAAGTGCGCGCCGACGTGCGGCGCCGGCTGGAGGATTTCATGCCCGGCGGCGGCTTTATCTTCACCACCGTCCACAATATCCAGGGCAACGTGCCGCCCGAGAATATCATGGCGATGTGGGAGACCGTACAGGAATTCGGGAAATACTGATCCCTTAAAATTGAACAGGTTATCAAAACGAACCCTTTGAAAGGAAATAAACGATGAGTGACTTGATCCAGCATATTTATGAGGCGGTTTTGGAAGGGCAGAGCACCGAGGTCCAGAGCAAGGTGCAGGCGGCGCTCGACACCGGCTGCAACCCGGCGGACATTCTGAACGGCGGCATGATCGGCGCGATGGCCGAGGTGGGCCGGCTGTTCGAGAGCGGCGAGTACTTCGTCCCCGAGATGCTCATCTCGGCCCGGGCGATGCAGGCCGGCATGCTCATCCTGAAGCCCCACCTGCAGGCCAGCGACGTGAAATCCGCCGGGCGGGTGATCATCGGCACCGTGAAGGGCGACCTGCACGACATCGGAAAGAACCTGGTGTCCATGATGCTGGAGGGCGCCGGTTTCGAGATCGAGGATCTGGGCGCGGATGTCTCCCCCGAGAAATTCGTCCAGGCGGTGCAGGAAAAGCCGGCTGAGATCGTGGCCCTGTCGGCCCTGCTGACCACCACCATGCCCAATATGAAGACCACCATCGAAGCCCTGGAAGCGGCCGGCCTGCGCCAGCAGGTGAAGGTGATCATCGGCGGCGCGCCCGTGACCGAGGCTTACGCCCGCTCCATCGGCGCCGACGGCTACTCTCCCGACGCCAGCCGGGCGGCCAGCCTGGCCAAGACCCTGGTCGGGGCCTGAGATTTTGGTCTACCCCGGAGCTGCGCAGTTCAGGGAACCCCTAAAAACTGCGCAAGTCCTATTACAATTATAGCTGGATGGTTGGGGGCGCCGGCCTGGCGTACACAGGCGGCGCCCCCAACTCGAAAACAGCACGTCTGGTGCTTCCTGAATATTCACCTACCTGGTCCCCTTAAAAAGAGCAGCCTATGAAAACAGTCCTGAGCAGTGAGAAGAAAACCGTCGAGATCGGAACCGGGAGTCCTTTCGTCATTATTGGTGAGAAGATCAACCCGACCGGACGGAAAAAGATGGCCGCCGCCCTGCAGGCGGGAGATTTTGACTATATCAGAGAGCTGGCCCTCAGCCAGGCGGCGGCGGGCGCAGACGTCCTGGATGTGAACGTGGGCGTGCCCGGCCTGGACGATGTGGCCCTGATGGGGCAGGTGGTGCACCTGCTGAACGAATGTGTGGACGCGCCCCTCTGCCTCGATTCGCCCAACCCGAAGGCGCTGGAAGCCGGCCTGCAGGCCGCCCCCCGTAAGCCCCTGGTCAATTCGGTCACGGGCGAGAAGGAGCGCCTGGAGCAGGTGCTGCCGCTGGTGAAAGACCGCGGCGCGGCCGTGATCGGCCTGATCATGGACGACGGCGGCATCCCGGCCACCCCCGAGAGCCGCCTGGCGGTGGCCGAGAAGATCCTCGAGCGGGCGGTGCAGCTTGGCATCCCGGCCGGGGACGTGGTCATTGACCCGCTGGTGATGTCGGTGGGCGCCGACAGCCAGGCCGGAATCGTCACGCTGGAGACCATCCGCCTGATCCGGGAGAAGCTGGGCGCCAATATCAACCTGGGCGCGAGCAACGTTTCGCACGGCCTCCCCGACCGCCCGGTGATCAACATGGCCTTCCTGGCCCTGGCGATTGGGGCGGGGGCCACCTGCGCCATCACCGACCCGGTGAAGATGACCGCCATTATCCGGGCCTCCGACCTGCTCCTGGGCCGGGACGAGTACGCCATGCGTTATATCAAGGCCTTCCGGCAGGCGCAGAAGCTGCAGGCCCAGAGCCAGGCATAGGCTGCGCCGATGAAGCCCATCCTCCTGGACTCGATCCCTTTTGAGCCCGACCTGTCCGCCCTGCTCGCTGGCCTGCGCCTGCGCGAGGGGAGCGCCCATGCGCGCGCTTTCCTCGCCCTGCTGGAGGAGGCCCGCAAGGTCGCCCGCCCGAAGGCGCTTTTCCGCCCGGCGTATATCGAGGCCCGCGGGCCGGATTACGTCTGTGTGGATGGGGTCAGGCTGGCCAGCCGGGTGCTGGCGGTCAACCTGGAAGAGACCGGCAGGGTTTTTCCCTTCATCGCCACCTGCGGCCTGGAGCTGGACGCCTGGGCCCGGCAGATCGAAGACCTGCTGGAGCGCTACTGGGCCAATGCCATCCTGGAGGCGGCGCTGTACGGCGCGGTTCAAACTCTGCTGCGCAGCGTGGACGAGGCCTTCGAGCTCACCCAGGCCTCCATGATGAACCCCGGATCGCTGGAGGACTGGCCTCTGACCCAGCAGCGCGAGCTGTTCGCCCTGCTGCCCGAGGCCGAAGCGGCGACGGGGGTGCGCCTCAACCCGAGCTGCCTGATGATCCCCACCAAATCCGTCTCCGGGCTGCGCTTCCCGCTGTCCGGCAGCTTCGAAAGCTGCCAGCTCTGCCCGCGCGAGGCCTGTCACAACCGCCGGGCGCCCTACGACCCGCACCTCTTCGCACAGAAATTCGCTCTGGAGTAGCGTGAAT
>JAEWYL010000278.1 GCA_023395675.1 Chloroflexota bacterium
CACCTCTGCTATGGATACCCTTTTACTCCCACTCGATGGTCGCCGGGGGTTTGCTGGTGATGTCGTACACCACCCGGTTCACCCCCTCCACCTCGTTGACAATGCGGTTTGAGATCAGCGCCAGCAGGTCGAGCGGCAGGCGCGCCCAGTCGGCGGTCATGAAGTCCTCGCTGGTGACGGCGCGCAGGGCCACCGCCTCCTGGTACGTGCGCTGGTCGCCCATCACCCCCACCGACTGCACCGGCAGCAGCACTGCGAAAGCCTGGGAGGTGCCGGAGAGCTCGCTTTCGCCCGGGACGGCCGTCTCGCTCCGCCGCAGGCGCAGCAGCCCCGCCCGGGCCAGTTCCTCGGTCAGGATGGCGTCGGCCCCGCGCAGGCGCTCCAGCCGTTCGGGGGTCACCTCGCCCAGACAGCGCACCGCCAGCCCGGGCCCCGGGAAGGGCTGCCGCCACACCAGCCCCGCCGGCAGGCCCAGCCGCTCTCCTGCCAGCCGCACCTCATCTTTAAAGAGGTAGCGCAGCGGCTCCACCAGCTCGAAGCTCATCTCCTCCGGCAGGCCCCCCACGTTGTGGTGGGTCTTGATGCGGTGCGCCTGCGACCGGTCGGGCCCGCTCGACTCGACCACGTCGGGGTAGATGGTGCCCTGCACCAGGAAGCGCGGCTGCCCGAGCCGGCGCGCCTGCGCCTCGAAGATGCGGATGAACAGCTCGCCGATGATGCGCCGTTTCTGTTCCGGTTCGCTGACCCCGCGCAGGGCCCCCATAAACTGCTCCACCGCATCCACCACCACCAGCTCCACCCCCAGGTTGGCCTGCAGGGCCTCTTTCACTTGGGCCGCCTCCCCCTGGCGCAGCAGCCCGGTGTCCACGAACACCGCCACCAGCTGGTCCCCCACGGCGCGCTGCACCATGGCGGTCGCCACGCTTGAGTCCACCCCGCCGCTGACCGCCGAGATCACCCGCTCCTCTCCGACCTGCCGCCGGATGCGCTCCACGCTCTCGCTCAGGATGGATTCGGGGGTCCAGCCGGGGCGCGCCCCGCACACCTCCACCACGAAGCGGCGCAGCAGCTCCGGCCCGCCCGGGGTGTGGTGCACCTCGGGGTGGAACTGCACCCCAAAGTAGCGCCGCTCCAGGTCTCCCATAGCGGCCACCGGCGAGCTATCGCTGCGGGCCAGGGCCAGAAAGCCCGGCGGCAGGGCCTCGATGCGGTCCCCGTGCGACATCCACACCCGCTCGCTGCCGGAGGGGAGCAGCGGGTTGGGCAGCAGGGCCTGCACCTGCGCCGGGCCGTACTCCCGCCGCGCCGAGGCCGCCACCTTCCCGCCCAGGGCGTGGGTGAGGGCCTGCATCCCGTAGCAGATGCCCAGCACCGGCAGCCCGCTCTGCAGCACGTAAGCCGGGACCTGCGGCGCCTCGGGCGCATAGACCGAGGCCGGCCCTCCGGAGAGGATAAACCCGCGCGGTTTCAGCGCCAGCACGCTCTCCGCCGGCGTGTCCCAGGGGAACAGCTCGCTGTACACCTGCAGCTCGCGCACCCGGCGGGCGATGAGCTGGGAGAACTGGGAGCCAAAATCAAGAACGGCGATGGTGTCCAGGTGAATGGGGTCCATAGCGTTAGTGGTGTGCGAAACCCGCTCACTCCCCATAAAAGCAGATTTCGTCCCCTTCCATGGACGAAATCATCGCCAGCGATTCGATCGGCACGCCCAGCTTCGAGAGCACCTCGCGCCCGCCCTCGAAGGTCTTCTCGACCAGCGCCCCGATGCCCACGATGACCGCGCCGGCGGTCTGCGCCAGCCGCGCCAGGCCCTGGATGGTGGCCCCCGAGGCCAGGAAGTCGTCAATGATCAGCACCCGCTCGCCCCCTGCCAGGTACTCGGGCGAGACGATCAGCTCCACCGTGCGGCCCTTGGTGTGCGAGGGGGTCAGGGTGAGGAAGACCTGGTCGGGCATGGTGATGGGCTTGTGCTTGCGCGCGTAGACGACCGGCAGGCCCAGGTGAAAACCGGTGGTCAGGGCCGGGGCGATGCCGGAGATCTCGGCGGTGAGCACCTTGGTAGCCCTGATGTCTTTAAAACGGCGGGCCAGCTCCCTCCCGCAGGCGTCCATGAGCTGGGGGTCCACCTGGTGGTTAATGAAGCCGTCCACCTTCAGGATGCCCCCGCCGAGGTTCTTCCCCTCTCGCCGGATCTTTTCCTTGAGCGCTTCCATTCGTTCTCTCCTTATTCTGTTCGTTCCAACTGACGCTTGATCTCCTGAATTGTACTCAAGTGCAGATTTTTTTGGGGAAATTTTAATGCCGGCGCACCGCCGTCCGGTGCGAGGCACTTCGCGGCCCAAAAAAGCGCCTGAGCAGGCAAAGAGCACCAGCCGCGCAGGGCCCAAGGCGGGCGAAGCAGCGCCTTGCACCTGCCCCCGGAGAACCCTCGCCCGCGCGCAGGTGCAAGGCGCTCCCGCGCCGGTGTGCAGCGCTTTCCGGCGGGAGAGACCCCGCCCGCGGCCAGGCGGGGCGCGCTTAAAAAAGCGCCTCGCACCTCGCACCGCCGTCCGGTGCGAGGCACTTCGCAGCCCTAAAAAGCGCCTGAGCAGGCGAGAAGTACCAGCCGGGCATGGCCCATGGCGGGCGAAGCAGTGCCTTGCACCTGCCCCCGGAGAACCCTCCCCCGCGCGCAGGTGCAAGGCGCTCCCACGCCGGTTTGCAAAGCTTTTCGGCGGGAGAGACCCCGCCCGCGGCGAGGCGGGGCGCGCTTAAAAAAGCGCCTCGCACCGCCGTCCGGTGCGAGGCACTTTGCAGCTCTCTCGAGCACCGGGACAGGCGAAAGCGGCCTGCCGGGCATGGCCCAAGGCGGGCGAAGCAGTGCCTTGCACCTGCCCCGGAGGACCCCCGCCCGCGCGCAGGTGCAAGGCGCTCCCGCGCCGGTGTGCAGCGCTTTCCGGCGGGAGAGACCCCGCCCGCGGCCAGGCGGGGCGCGCTTAAAAAAGCGCCT
>JAEWYL010000325.1 GCA_023395675.1 Chloroflexota bacterium
GCCGTGGACGAGATCATCTTTCACCAGCTCCTGGCCTGGCACCATTTTTATGATCTGTCCACCCCGCTGGTAGGGTTGATTTCAGACGGGCTGCTGCATGCCGTCGAGCTGATCGCGGTGGTGGCCGGTTTCTTCATGCTCGCCGACCTGCGCAGGCTGGACAGTCTCCATCCCCTGTGGGCGTGGAGCGGTTTTTTCCTTGGCGCGGGCGGCTTTCAGCTCTTTGACGGGATCGTTGATCACAAGCTCCTGCGGGTGCACCAGATTCGCTACGGGGTAGACCTGCTCCCGTACGATATCAGCTGGATCGTGTCGGGCCTGGTCCTGCTTCTGGCTGGATTGCTCCTGGCGGCCCGGGCGCGTTCGTCCACCCGCGGAGAAGCCCTCCCCGGCGGTTAAGCAGTGCACGAACACAGCGCAGAGACCGGCGCTCCGGCGCTGCTCCCCTGGTTGCTCCTGGCCTCGATTCTATGTTTCTATCTGCTTGCAGCCGTGCGGGAGCAGCGCCGGCCTGCAGGCTGGCGCGCCGGACGCAGCCTGGCATTTGCCGCCGGGATCCTGCTGCTCGGGGCCGCCTGGGCGTCTCCCCTGGCCTCTCTGACCCACCAGGATCTCCGGGCGCATATGGTCCAGCACCTGCTGATCGGGATGCTGGCCCCCCTCGGCCTGGTGAGCGGCGCTCCTCTCACTCTGGCGCTGCGCGCCCTGCCCGCGCGCTTCTCCCAACCCGCGGCGCGCTTCCTGGGAAGCCGCGCCCTGCGCCCGCTCTCACACCCGTTTTCCGCTCTGTTCTTCAATCTCGGGGGGATGTACCTGCTGTATCTGACCCCGCTCTTTGCCGCCAGCCTGGAGGCCCCATGGCTCCACAGCCTGATCCTGGCGCATTTTCTGCTGGCGGGCAGTCTCTTCACCTGGGCCGTGCTTTCCCCGCCCGGCGTTCGCAGCCGGGTGCCGGCGCAAACCCGGCTGGCCGCGCTGCTGCTCTCCACCGGGGCGCATGCCGTGCTCGGCAAACTGATGTACGCCTACGCCCTGCCCCGGACGGCTTTGTTTGGCGCGGAGCAGGTGCGCGCGGCCGCGCAGATTATGTATTATGGGGGGGATCTGGCCGAAATCTTACTGGCTGTGCTGTTTTTCGGCCTGTGGTACCGGGATCGCGCCCGCCGGTCGCAAGGCCGCCCGCCCTCTCAGGCCCGCCCGGCTGAGGTTATGCTGGACCCCTGGTAGACTTTCACCGTGTTGCGCCCGGCCTGTTTGGCAGCATACAGCGCGCCGTCTGCCTGGTCAATCATCTGATCAATTTTCAGCTTCCCATCGATCTTCCCGCTGACCAGCCCGATACTGATGCTGATGGGGATGCGGTGCTTCCCCAACGAAAACTGCTCGCTGGCGACAGAGCGGCACAGCCTGCGGGCAATTTGCAGCGCCGCTCTGCCGCTGGTATCCGGCAGGTAGACGGCGAATTCTTCACCGCCGTACCGGGCGACGATATCCTGGGCGCGCACCTGGCTTGAGAGGCGGCGGGCCACCAGATTCAATACTTCATCGCCCACCAGGTGCCCGTAGTGGTCATTCACTTCCTTGAAATGATCAATATCAATCAGGATAAAGGCATAGGAGCTGTTCTGGGAGGCTTTCTGCTCCAGTTCGGTTTGGGCCAGGTGGAAGAAATGACGCCGGTTTGCCAGCCCGGTCAGCGAATCTGTATTTGCCAGGTGTTCGACTTCCTGGTAAAGCCGCATCTGCTCGCTCACCTCCCGGTCAATCCAGACGACACTTTCCGCCGGACCCGGTCCGCTTTTCAGCGGGGCTGAACGCGCCTGATACCAGTGTTCTTGCTCCGGCTCCGACCCCACCTGGTAAGAGAGCGAGCGGCATTCACCCGACTGCAGCGTATCCTGAACGGTAAGGAGGATTTTGTCCGCCACCGGTCGGGGATAGCGGTCGAAGATAGTGGTGGGGGTCTTCTCACTCGCGCCCGGCCCCGCACAGCTTTTCTCCACCGCGATAATGGTCCCCTCCCGGTCGATAATCTGCACGTGGTCCGGGAGAGCCGAAAGGATGGCATGGGCGCGGCCCTCGCTGGCGCGGAGCGCCTCTTCGACCTGCTTCAAGCCGGTAATATCGTGCAGGTGGATCAGGCTTCCGATGTTCTGCCGGGCATGGATCTGGATCGGGGAGATGGTCATGGAACAGACACACTCACGACCCTGCCCGCACAGCCGGACCTCGGTGTTCTGTCCGGTTTGTTCGCCGAGATTGAATTCACCCCCCGTGAGGCTGCCGATCACCTGGTTCACCGCTGCGCCGAGAACCTGCGCTTCGCCCCGCTGCAGCATGCGCAGCGCCTGAGGGTTCAGGTCTACCACAGTCCCCTTCTCATCGACAATGATCATCCCGTCCTGCATCTGCTCCAGGAGGATTTCTCTCGCAATCGGGCGCAGGTTCAGCAGTTCCGAGCGCAGGACAGCCCAGGTGAAAACCAGCCCGGTGAAGACCAGGCCAAAGGGCGTGAAGGAGTAGGTGCTCAACCCAAATACTGCCGGGACGGAAGCTGCCAGCGGGGTCAGGCAGCCCGCCAGCAGGGCAATGGTCTGTTTGCGGTAGATGGAAAAAGTGGTGACCGAATAGCGAAGGATAATCCCCGCTCCCAGGATGATCATGCTGTAGCAGTAAAGGCTGTGAAGCCAGAAACCCGGCCCGAAAACGGTCTTCCAATTCAGAAAACCATCTATTATGTAGAAATCTAGCTGTCGCCAGAAAAAATGATGCTGTCCGTTGGTCCAGACGAGGCTGAGCGTGACCAGGGGGCCGATCCAGAACAGGTGGGCGTACCGCCGGGAGTGCGGGCGCTGGCGTGTGACGTAGGCGAGGCTGAAATGCACCCACAGCACCGGTGTGACAGCAAAGAAGATGTAGGCGATGCGCGTGACCAGATAGGCGGTGGTTTCCGCTTTTATCAGCAGGCTCAGGCCTGGAAGCAGGCACCAGCCCACAATACCGAGCATCATCCAGGCCAGGGAGGCGGCTGCAGCCTGGCGGCGGTGATGGTAGGCGATACCGGCAAGAACGAGACTGATTAACCCGGTAATAACGCTGACTGCGATGTAAGCATGATGGGCTGTCATAGGGTCGGTTTTCAATAAGATAACGGCAGTATTGGGGAGGCCGGATACCTGGCCCTGATATTTCCTTTCAGAAGCTGAGGAAGAAGCCGGCCCGTTGTGGGAGAGCTTACCGGATATAATCGGTATCGGTGAATAATATCACAACCAAAGTGGGAGCCGCCCGGTTTTCAGAAATGAAAAGTCTGGCTGGCGGCAGGCATTCCAAATACCGCAGCGCAGCGGGTGATAAAGCGAAATGCCCACCCTGATCCCGCACCCGAGATGGTTTTGACCTTGAAACTGGATGAGGATAGAGAATGACAGACCTGCATGAGAAGTCACCCGCGGAGATTAACCATCCGCCCGACTACGATGCGATGGCGCACGCCAACTACTGGCATCCGGAAGCCCTATTTGGGCTCTGCCTCGATTACCTCAAGCCGGGGGAGCGCTTGCTGGATCTCGGGATTGGGACCGGGCTGGGGGCGGCGCCGTTCGCCAGTTTCGGACTTCGGGTAACAGGGATGGACAGCTCGGCTGAAATGCTGGCGCTCTGCCGTGAGAAGCGCATAGCCGAAGAGCTGAAAGAGCATGATCTGCTGCAGCTCCCCTGGCCCTTTGCCGGGGAAGCTTTTGATCACGCCATTGCCCTGGGTGTGCTGCACTTCCTACCGGACCTGGAACCGGTTTTCGCGGAGGCGGGCCGCCTTCTGCGCCAGGGTGGGACTTTTACATTCACCACCAAAGCTCCGGCGCGGCAGGAATCAGACCCGTACGAGGGCGAGACGATCCAGAACACCACGCTCTACCTGCACCGGAGCGGGTATCTCGAGCGGGTGCTGGCAGGCGCCGGGTTCGTGCTGCTTAAGGAGCTGCACCTGCTGGTGCGCACCGGAACGGGCGCGGAGGCCCCGTTCTATGCCTTCGTGACCCGCAAAAGCTAAGAACCTATCCGAAAAATGATTCGTTGTGAGGGGGGGCAACGCCCCCCATCACAACATGTATATTTTTAGGAAAGGTTTTAAGCCTCGCTCAGCCTTTGAGCGCCCCTGCCATCAGGCCGCGCAGGAAATAGCGCCCCAGGAACACGTACACCAGCAGGGTGGGCAGCGCGGCCAGGAAGGTGGCCGCCATAAGCACGTTCCACTGCACCAGC
>JAEWYL010000190.1 GCA_023395675.1 Chloroflexota bacterium
ACCGAAGAACCTGAGCCGACTGAAGAGCCCAGGCCAACCAAAGAGCCCAAACCGACCGAGGAGCCTGAGCCGACCGAAGTACCAGAGCCCACGCGTGAGATCCGGCCCCCTGAAAAGCCGACCCGCCCGCCAGGACCGCCCGAAAAACCCACGCCCAGCCCCTGAGGCATCTCTGCAAGGGGCCCATTTCCCGCCACGGCCTGAAGCCGCCCGGTGCAATAACAGACAGAAGCGCAGGACTGTTGTCCTGCGCTTCTGTTAGTGATCCGGGCGGTGAACCGGGGGATAAAAAAGGGGGAAAAGCAATGTCCGGACAGGCAACCCGGCGGCACCCAGAGTGACCTCCTTACCGTTGCTTCCTCTCGGACCTGGCGGGGTTCGGGGGTATCTGCCGCGCCGGACCCATCCGGACACGGGGGGAAGGATACCGCATGAACGGGTGCTTGTCAACCTGTGCGATATAAGAGCTCAATAAGATTCCTGACGCTCTGCCCTTTGCAGGGCGTGAGAGGTTCACCGCCCGAGAACGGGCAGGAACAGCCGGTGGGCGGGGCTGCGGAACCGGGCGAAGAGCGGGTCGTGGTCGGAGCAGCGATAATCGGTATCCGCTACCCCGGCGTAAACGTGCGGGTAATCGGCGTTGATATGCACCGGCCGGAATGCGGCGAACCTGAGCTGGAGGGAGGGGCGAAACAGAATATAGTCCAGCGCCTGGGACAGGCCACGGTAGATGTAAGAGTATCTATCCTCGGGCGGGAGCCGGGCCCACGAGTCCTGCAGCCCGGCCGCTTGCAAGACTGCCAGCGGTGAGGACCCGGGCAGGTCGTTCAGATCACCCAGCACCAACAGGCTGGTGGCAGGCGGCAGCGCGGCCGCCAGCCCGGCAACGAACTGAGCCTGCTCCAGCCTGCGCGCCGCGGTGTACTCAGCCAGAGGTGTGTCCTCCGTCTTCGATTTCCAGTGGTTGGCGATCACCCAGAGCTCGCTTCCCTGCTGTAGGGACAGGTCCGTGCCAGCGAGCGCCAGGTGGACAACCAGCGGCGGGCGGGAGAACAACCGGTTCCCATCTCGCTCACCATCCTGATTCCGGTCACAGGTGAGCGCGTTCTGCGGGTTACGGGCATCCCCATTCCCATCCGGACCCAATCCATCCACCAGGGCGGTGCAGCCTTGATAGGTGGCGTACCCCAGCACTCGCAGGCGGTCCTTCCGGTACAGCACAGCCACATCCAGACCGCGCAGGTCCGGACCGTCTTCCAGGATATAGCCGTAATCTGCCCCAATCTCCGGCCTCGACAGCAGCGCCTCGAGCGCCGCCTGGTTCTCTACCTCCTGGACGGCGATTAGGTCCGGGTTTCCCAGACGGTGACCGATCAGGCGGGCGCGCTTTTCGAGGCGGCGCCGGTATTCGGCGGTCGCGAGGACCGTATCTTCACGCGCCGGGTCGTCCAGGGTGTCGAACAGGTCCGAAAGGTTGAGGCTGGCCGCGCTCAGGCCGGGAGGCCCGGGAGGCAGCGCCGGAGGCGGCAGTTCTCCGGCGGACAGATCGGCAGGCGACAGGAGCAGCAGCAGATACATCCCGGCGCGGTAATCCAGGGCTCCGGTTAGCCCGGTTAAGCGGTCTCCCACCTTTGCTCCCCATTGGAGCCAACCGGCGCCGCTCGCCTCCAGGGCAAAAACCTGTCCGGTTCCGGCAGGGCTGTCCTGGAAAATACGGGCCTCCCCGGAACCCCCGGGCCGGATCCAGGTCTTCCCGGATGCATCCGTCGGACCGGAAACCAGCGCCTCCTCCAGTTCCACCCGCATCCCCTCCCGGGCTTCGAAGTACCGCCCGGCGGCAGATTCCTCCGGGGGCGGATCAAACCGGACTGCCGCGGGGAGCGGATTACCCCTGGATAGCACCAGCAGTTCTCCGCTAGCAGCATCCAGCTCTGTGCGCCCAAAATACTCCTGCACCACGCCGGAGACCTCCACCAGGTCGCCTGGAGCAGGCCCCGGCTGCTCCCCCAGAAACACGAACAGGCCATCCGAGCTTTCCGGATCGTCATCGCAGCCCGGCGTCTGAATAAAAACACCCCGGTGCGAGGTCCCGGAGGCTGCGCCAAACACTACGCCCCGGGTGCGCACCGGCTCATCCGTCAAGGGCGAACTGAACCCCCTGCCCTGCAGCTTGCAGACGGGAACGAGCGGTAGATCCAGCGCAGCCTGAAGCGCCGGGAGCACGGATGACCCTGACCGCGACACTAGCGCCCGGACCGGGAAGAGGCAGGCGGCAGCCAGCGCCAGGCGGAGCGCCTGCCTGTAAATAGGGATCCTGCGCCGCTCCCTTCCTTTGCATAACCCGCTCACCGGCAGCCTCCTGAACACGGGTCCGGTCCCAGCCGCGCAGAGGTCCACCAACAGCTCTGCCGCGCGGCCGGTTGTCAAGATGATTGTAGGCAGGAATTACGGCCCGCACCGCCGCAGAGCTATAAGATTCTCTTATTGAAAGCCGGTCTTTCATAAGACAAGATGCGCGGTGG
>JAEWYL010000122.1 GCA_023395675.1 Chloroflexota bacterium
GTTCGATGTCGCCCGCCCATCCCTCATTTTAAGTCAGCCAGCGGGTTAATCCTGAACCGGGTAGTAGCACAGCCCGGCAGTGCCGGGGCCGGTGTGGACCGCCAGGGCAGGAGAGAGCTCGGCGATAAAGGATTCCACGCAGTTCAGGCGCGCTTCCACCAGTTCCTTTAAGTGCTCCACCTCCGGGCGCGCGCCGGCGTGCACGAAGGCCACCTTGATTTTGCCCAGCGGCCCGGCGGCGGCCTCCACCAGGTTCACCATCATGCGGTAGGCTTTTTCCCGGCTGCGGGCCGTCCCCAGCGGGGCGATGACGCCGTCCACCATCCCGATCAGGGGCTTGATGTTGAGCAGGGTCCCGACCAGGTGGCTGGCGCGCCCGATGCGCCCGCCCATGTAGAGGTACTTGAGGGTGTCGGCGGTCTGGATCATGCGCGTGATCGGGATCAGCCTGCGCACCAGGGCGGTGATTTCGTCCAGGCATTTCCCGGCCCCCGCGGCGCGGGCCGCCTCGATCGCCATCCAGCCCTGGCAGAGGGAGACGTTCTGGGTGTCGATCACCTCGATGCGGGCCGGCAGGCCGGCCTCCTCCGCCATGGACCGGGCCAGGCAGGCCGCCTGGTAGGCCCCGCTCCCCTTAGAGGTGATGTGGATGCTGGCGATCTCCTCCGCCCCGCGCTCCCGGACCAGGTTTTCGTAGGCATTGAAATAGTCCCCCGGGCCGGGGCTGGCGGTGGTCGGCAGGCTGTCCGCCTTTTCCATCCAGCGCATAAACTCCTCCCGCTGGACGGTGACCAGGTCACGCAAGGTCTCCTTCCCCCGGTGGATGTAGTAAGCCACGACCTCGATATCGAGCGCTTTCAACAGCGCCTCGGGGAGGCTGGCGACGCTGTCGGTCAGAACGGCGACTTTGGGCATGATTCTCTCCTCAAGGGGCGGGCAAAACCGCGCTCTGGCGAAATGCACGCGCCAGGATTTTGCGACGGGCCTTTAACCTGCGGAAAGGGGAGCGGCGGGCGTGCGGGTCCGGAGGCGCTTCAGCCCCTCCCCCAGGGAAGCCAGCGGGACCCTTTTTGGGCGGGCTTCCAGGTCTCGATCTCCTGGCAGGTGGCCTCGTAACCGGCGACAATCAGCTCCTCGGAACGGGTGAAATCCCAGAGGGGCAGCGCCTCTTTGCCGCGCAGGTTGATATAGCGGACCGGCACGCCGCAGCCGGCGGCCAGGGCCAGTTCCAGTTCGGTCTGGCGCTGGTTCACGGCGCCGATCGCCTTCTCCAGGAACGACCCGAAACGCTGGCTCTCCAGCGCGACGGCGCGCGGGTCCCACAGGTCCAGGGCGATGATCTCGGTCACCTGCTGCGCCAGGGCGGGCTCAATGGGCAGGTTGCTGACGAAGCCGCCGTCCACCAGCTGCTGCCCGTCCCTGGGCACCGGCGCCACCCAGGGCGGGAGGGCGGTGGAAGCCAGCACCCCGTCCAATACGGATTCCTGCGGGTCCGACCCGAAGATCAGCGGGCGGCCGGAGTTCAGGTCCGCGGCGACGGTGTAGAGCTTCACGCCCTGGATATCCCCAAAGCGCAGGTCCGGGTTCACCCCGTGCGAGACAAAGAAATCTCGCAGGCGGTGGTAGGTGTGCTGGCTGGCGCGGTTGAACAGGGAGCGCACCGTAAGCCACAGGTAGTTCGCAGGCAGCAGGTCCGCAAAGGAGGCGTCCCGCCAGGCTTTCACCATTTCAGGGATGCTGCCCGGCTGCGCGCCCCGCAGGGCGAGGAAGGCCGCGTTCGCGGCGCCGATGGAGGTGCCGACCAGGATATCCGGGACGTATCCCGCTTCGAGCAGGGCGCGCAGCGCCCCGACCTGGAGCGCGCCGCGCGCGCCGCCCCCGCCCAGGACAAATGCCAGTTTTTTGTGCATGCCATCTCTCCAGTCTTTTGTTCTCCCTTTTATTTTACTTCTCCTGGCGGAAAACCGCCATGTATAGGTGCTGTCTGCCGGGAAAGTGCGCGGCAGACAGCACCGGGTACCTGCAGGACGCCCCCCCGGCGCGCCGGAAAAATATTTCCGGGGTGTGAAAGGGCACGGCTGGGGACGTATTCGCGCCGGTTTCGCAAGAGGCACCGCCGTGCCCCTACCGGCCATGCGCGGGCCTGTCACAGGCCAGCCGGTGGATAGAGGGGTACGCGCCTGCCCCGCGCTTGTAGGGGCACGGCGGTGCATGAAATGACATTCGCCCGACCCGCCTCCAGCCGTGCCCTGGCGCAGCGAGCCATCATCCTTCCGAGGCGTGAAAGGGCACGGCTGGGGACGTATTCGCGCCGGTTTCGCAAGAGGCACCGCCGTGCCCCAACCGGCCATGCGCGGGCCTGCCACAGGCCTGCCGGTGGATAGAGGGGTACGCGCCTGCCCCGCGCTTGTAGGGGCACGGCGGTGCATGAAAGGTACTCGCCCGACCCGCCTCCAGCCGTGCCCGGTCACAGCGAGCCATCATCCTTCCGGGGCGTGAAAGGGCACGGCGGTGCATGAAATGATATTCGCACGACCCGCCTCCAGCCGTGCCCACCCACCCAATGGCAGAAGGGGCACGGCCGCAATCGTGAACGGGCGCGCTTCTCCTATCAATATTCTTAGCCTTACGTTGTTGCGCAAGCGGCGGTTTTGATGTACAGTAAGTCAACATTTGTAATACAACTTTCTGACCGCAGGTTTTCCATCCTTCCAAACCTTCCGCCCCAGGAAACGCCCGTGAATTCAACCGCCTACAGCCCACCCGCCGGCCTCCAGGCGCTGCCGCCTGGCTCTCACCTCTGCTGCCTGTACGAGAGCGCCGTTGAACGGTCTGCGGTGCTGCGCGCCTTTCTGCAGGCCGGGCTCCGGCGGGGTGAAACGGCCGCCCTCCTCACCCGCGCCGGGGAGGAGGGCCTTCTGCCGGGGCCGGAGGACCCGTGGTTCCCGGCCTTCCAGCAGGCGCGGGAGCAGGGACGCCTGGTGCTGCTGCATGAAGACGACCTGCCGGGGCGGATCGCCTCCCTGGTCTCCGCCGCCGGGAGGGCGGGACTGCGCATCGCCCGGGACTGCCGCGCGGCGGGCGGCGCGGCGCAGGACGGCGCCCGGCCCGCCCCCGAGGACCAAATTTCCGCCCGGCTGCGCGCCACCGGCGCCACGCTCCTGAGCCTCTACAACCGCCGCCAGCGGGCGGACCTCCTGCTGAGGGCGCTGGCCGGCCACACCCACGCGCTGGTCGGGGGCGAGCTTTACCCCGGACCGGAGGCGCAGGCGCAGGGACGCTCGCTGGCGGACCTGCTGCTGGAGGGCTGGCCCGGCAGGCTGCAGCCCGAGGCCGCCGGTGAGACAGGCCGGCTGCGGGCCGAGCTGGAGCAGTGCCGGGAGCGTGAAGCCCGCTACCGCTTCGTGGTGGACCAGCACATGGACCTGGTCGCCCGCTGCCTCCCCGGCGGCGCCATCCTCTTCGTCAACCTGGCCCTGTCCCGGTTAATCGGGATAAGTCCGGAGGCGCTGGCCGGGCGCAGCTTCCTCGAATTCGTGGCCGAGAGCGACCGGCCCGGGATGGAGACGCTGGTGCGCGAGCTCCACAGCCGGATAACCCCGGACGACCCGCTCCTGATCACCGAATTCCAGGTGGTGGACGCGCAGGGAGCGCACCGCTGGCTGCGCTGCAAGAACCAGGGGATCTTCGACGAGCAGGGGACTCTGGTGGAGGTGCTCTCCTCCGGGCGGGATATCTCCTGGCAGAAACAGGCCGCCCTGGACTTCCAGCTGGCCCAGGTGGAGATGGAGCAGCGGGTGCTGGATCGCACCCTGGAGCTGGCGGAGGCCAACCGGCAGCTCGAACAGGAGGTCGCCGAGCGAAAACGGGTGGAAGAAGCCCTGCGCGAGAGCGAAGAGCGCTTCTCCAAGTTCATGCGCTACCTGCCGGGGCTGGCTTTTATCAAAGACCGGGAGCGGCGTTCGCTGTACGTGAATGAACGCTTCGAGGACTTTTTTGGCATCCGGCAGGAGGACTGGCTCGGGAAGACCGGCGACGAGTACTGGCGCCCCAACGAAGCCGCCGGGTTCCGCGAAGACGATGAATTTATCTTCGACAAATGCCAGCCGGTCTCGCGCATCGAAATCGTCAAGCAGGGCGACGAGCTGCGCACTTACCTGACGAACAAATTCCCCATTTTCCAGCCCGGCAAAGACCCGCTGCTGGGCGGTATCTCCATTGATATCACCGAGCGCTACCAGGCCGAACAGGCCCTCCGGCAGAGTGAAGCCCGCTTCCGCTGGCTGGTGTCCTCGCTGGACGATATCGTCTTCACCCTGGACCTGCAGGGGCGCCTGACCTCGGTCTACGGGCGGCTGAACGACCGCTTCGACCTCGTTCCGGAGCGGGTGATCGGCAAAAACGTGAGCGAGATCTTCGACGAAAGCATCGCCCGCCAGCATAAGGGGGAGGTGGCGCGGGCGCTGTCCGGAGAGAGTCTGATCTACGAGTGCGAGTTTGGCAGTGCGCCCGACAAAATTTACTTCCAGGTCTCCCTGGCGCCGCTGCGGGCTTCGGAGGGGCAGCTGGTCGGCGTGGCGGGCCTGGGCCGGGACATCACCGCCAAAAAACGCGCCGAGCTGGCGCTGAAAGAGTCGGAGGAGCGCTTCCGCCTGCTCTACGAGCGCGCCCCGCTGGGCTACCAGTCGCTCGATATTCAGGGCTGCTTTATTGACGTCAACCAAACCTGGCAGGAGATGATGGGCTACACCCGCGCCGAGGTGTGCGGCAAACCGTTCAGCAGCTTCATGACCCCGGAGTCCGCCGGGCAGTTCCCGGTTCGCTTCAGCCAGTTCCTGGAGCGGGGGGTGGTGGTCGGAAACGAGTTCGAGATGGTGCGCAAGGACGGCAGCCGCTTCATCGCCTCTTTCAACGGGAAGGTCGGGCGCGACCCGAACGGGCAGTTCTTGCAGACGCACTGCATTATGGAGGACATCACCGAGCAGCGCCGCGCCGAGGAGCGCCTGAAAAGCTCGCTGCAGGAAAAAGAGGTGATGCTGCGGGAGATCCACCACCGGGTGAAAAACAACCTGCAGATCATGGCAAGCCTGCTGCGCCTGCAGTCGGAATCGCTCGACGACCCGGCCGCGCTGGCCGCCTTCGAGCAGAGCCGGCAGCGCATCCGTTCGATGGCTCTCGTGCACGAGGAGCTGTACCATTCGCAGAACCTGGCCCAGGTAGACCTGGCGAGCTATCTGCAGAAGCTGGGCGCTTACCTGCACAGCGCCTACGGCTCCGGCCCGGCGGTCGAGATCCTGGTGGAGGCGGAGCAGGTGCACGTGAGCGTCGAAAAGGCCATCCCCTGCGGGTTGATCGTCAACGAGCTCGTTTCCAATGCCATGAAATACGCCTTCGAAGGGCGCGCCCGGGGGACGATCACCATCCAGCTCCGCACCCGGGGGGATGAGCTCCTGCTCAGGGTAGCGGATAACGGGGGCGGCCTGCCCGCCGGGCTGGAGATCGAACGCAGCGAGACCCTCGGGCTCCAGCTGGTCAGCATCCTTGCGCACCAGCTGGAGGGCGAGCTGCAGCTGGAGGATGCGCCGGGCGCGGCGCTGAGGCTGGTCTTCCCTGTCCGGTAAGGATTTGCCCCGCCAACGAAATCATTTCGCCAGAATTTGGATGAGGCGGGGGTGT
>JAEWYL010000131.1 GCA_023395675.1 Chloroflexota bacterium
GGGGGGGTGGTGGGGGCCCCCCCCCACCACCCCAAACCCTGCTTTCTCCTCTCAGGTGGGAGGAAAAGGCAAGACGCGCTTGCCCTACCCACGCGCCCTTAGCTTCGGCAGAGACCCAGGATAAAAGGCTATAATACCGTACCGGTACGGAGAGCACATTCCGGCTCATTCCGCCGCAGGTGATGCATGAATCTTTCAGCTTTGCCCAGAGGGATGCGGGTTTTTGGGGTGGTCTGGTTTGGCCAGCTGGTGTCCACCGTGGGCTCAGGCCTGACCTGGTTCGCCCTGGGGGTGTGGATCTACGAGCAGACCGGCTCCACCACGCTCTTTGCCTTAAGTATGCTGGCCGCGACCGTCCCCAACCTGCTGGTCTCGCCCCTTGCCGGGGCCCTGGTGGACCGCTGGGACCGGCGCTGGGTGATGGTCTTCAGCGACGCCGGCGCCGGGTTGAGCACCCTCACCATCGCCCTGCTCCTGCTGGCGGGCCGGTTGGAGGTCTGGCATATCTACCTGGCGATCGCGGCGGCGCAGGCCTTCAGCGCCTTTCAATGGCCTGCCTATTCCGCAGCCACCACCCTGCTGGTGCCTAAAGAGCACCTGGGGCGGGCCGGGGGGCTGGTGCAGGTGGGCGAGGCGGTCTCCAGCCTGCTCTCGCCGGCGCTGGCAGGGCTGCTGTACGTCACCCTGGGCCTCCAGGGGGTGATCGCCATCGATGCGCTCACCTTCCTGTTCGCCGTTTTCACCCTGCTGGTGGTGCGCATCCCGCGGCCCCCGGTGACGGTGGAGGGGGCTGCGAGCCGCGGGTCCCTGCTGAGCGAGGCGGCTTTTGGCTGGAAATATATACTCGCCCGCAGCGGACTTCTCGGGGTGCTGCTGGTGTTCGCCGCCACCAACTTCCTGGCCTCGTTCTGGAACCCGGTGCTGCTGCCGATGATCCTGGAGATGACCACCCCGCAGCACGCAGGGGTGATGGCCTCGATCGCCGGGACCGGGATGATTCTCGGCACCCTGGTGATGAGCGCCTGGGGCGGGCCGAAACGCAAGGTGTTCGGGGTGCTCGGTTTTATCTGTATGCAGGGGATCTGCACGGCCCTGGCAGGGCTGCGTCCCTCCCTGGTCCTGATCACCGCCGCCGCTTTCGGACTGGTGTTTGCCCTGCCGATCTCCAACGGCTCCAGCCAGGCCCTGTGGCAGGCGAAAGTCGCCCCGGACCTGCAGGGCAGGGTGTTTGCCGTGCGCCGCATGATCGCCTGGTCCACCATGCCGCTGGCATACCTGCTGGCAGGCCCCCTGGCGGACGGGGTGTTCAGGCCGCTGCTGGTAGAAAACGGCCCCCTGGCGGGCAGCCTGGGATGGCTCTTCGGATTCGGACCCTCTCGCGGCGCGGGCCTGCTGCTGGTGCTCTCCGGGCTGCTGATCTCGCTGGTGACCGCAGCCGGTTTTCTCCATCCCCGCATCCGCCGGGTGGACCTGGAACTGCCGGATGCCGTCAGCCCGGCAGATAACTCCCCCGAGGGCGAGGCTCCCGCCGTTCCCGCCCTCACCGGGGATTAAGCGCTCCCTCGGTTCTGATTTCGACAGCTTATGCTCGCGCCCGGTGTGATCTGCGCCTACCTGCGGATAAATTCTCCATCCGCAGACAAACGCTGAGGAGAAGCGCCCCGGGGATGGTAGAATTGGAACAGCGTGCAAGCTGCGCGCCCGGCCTGATAACAGGGAGGAAACAAACATGGAGCCAAAGGCCTTCCAGGACTACTACCCCGACGCCCTGAGCTACTGCTACGGCTGCGGGCGGCTCAACGAGCACGGCCTGCAGATCAAGAGCTACTGGGATGGGGAGCAGAGCCTGTGCATCTACCAGCCCCGCCCGGAGCATATCGCCATCCCCGGCTTCGTCTACGGCGGGCTCATCGCCTCCTTAATAGACTGCCACGGGACAGGGACCGCCGCCGCAGCCGCCTACCGGGCGGAAGGGCGCGCCATGGACAGCCACCCGCCCCTGCGTTTTTTGACCGCTTCCCTGCACGTGGATTACCTCAAGCCTACCCCGCTGGGGGAACCGCTGGAGGTGCGCGGGCGGGTGAAGGAGATCCGGGGCCGAAAGGTGGTGGTAGAGACCGAGCTGAGCGCGCGCGGGCAGGTCTGCGCCCGGGGCGAGGTGGTGGCCGTCCAGGTGCCGGAGCACCTGCTGCCCCTGCAGGGCGGTTAGGGATTTCCCTAGTAGGGGATCAGGGTGATTCCCCATTGAGCGTTTGCGAAGGAACCTTTATATAGTTGGAGTACCCCGGCTCAGCGGGGAAGTTGGGGAGTTTGTGCGGACGCCGCCCGCACAGACTCCCCCGGCCGCTCAAAACAACAAAATATCACCCTTTTCCCGCACTCACGTTTCGCAGTAGAAAGCGGCGTAGTCCTGTATAATAGCCTGTAAGAGCCGGGATTTCTCCGGCTCAACCGGAAACATGCTCACTGAAAAATGAGGAGGAATTATGGCATTCCAGTATAAGAATTCCAAGGGCGCTACCTATTACCTGCACAGCAGGACAACCGAGATGAAGAGCGGCAACAAGCGCACCCTGTACTTCTTCTCCAAGGAGCAGGAAGGCGCGATCGACAAGGTCCCCGACGGCTACCAGGTCAGCGAGACTCCCAACGGCCTGCCGGTGCTCAAGAAGAGCGGTTAAGCGAAGCCGGTCCTTTTTTGCCGCTCGCCGGCGCCTGCGGCCCGCACGGCCTTCGCGCGCGGGTCTCCGGTCGTTTGATCCAGGGGCGCCGGCAGCCGGCTGTTTCACCCAGAATCCCCTCCGGCAGGAGGGGATTTTTCTACCCGGAGGGATTACTTGATGCGTATCTTGATACTGGGCGGGACGGTGTTTCTCGGGCGGGCGCTGGTCGAAGCCGCCCTGGAGCGGGGACACCAGGTGACGCTCTTCAACCGCGGCCGGTCGAACCGCGGCCTCTTCCCGCAGGTGGAAGAGCTGCACGGCGACCGGGAGCAAGACCTGTCTGCCCTGGACGGGAGGAGCTGGGACGCCGCCATTGACACCTCCGGCTACCTGCCGCGGGTGGTGCGGGCCTCTGCCGGGAAGCTGGCCGAGGCGGTGGGGCATTACACCTTCATCTCCACCCTGTCGGTATATGCCGGCCAGAGCGAGCTCGGGCAGGACGAGGACGCCCCGCTGGGGACGCTGGAAGACCCCACTGTGGAGGAGATCACCGGGGAGAGCTACGGCCCGCTGAAGGCGCTCTGCGAGCGCGAGGTGATGGAGCGCTACGGAGAGCGCGCCCTGATCCTGCGGCCGGGGCTGATCGTCGGCCCGTACGACCCGACCGACCGCTTCACCTACTGGCCCTACCGGGTCTCGCAGGACGGAGAGGTGCTGGCCCCGGGACGGCCCGAACGGGTGGTGCAGTATATCGACGTGCGCGATCTGGCTGAGTGGAATATCCGCCTGGTGGAGGCGGGGAAGGGCGGTGTTTTCAACGCCGTGGGCCCCGACCCGCAGCCGAGTATGGAAGAGCTGCTGCGGACCTGCCGGGCGGTGGCGAACAACAACGCCGTATTTACCTGGGTGAGCGAGGAGTTCCTGCTGGAGCAGGGCGTCGCCCCCTGGTCGGAACTGCCCCTCTGGGTGCCGGAGACCGGCGAGAATGCCGGCTTCTTCGCCTTCGACAAACGCCGGGCGCTGCAGGAGGGCCTGACCTTCCGCCTGCTGGCGGAGACGGTCGCCGCCACCATGCTCTGGGCCGCCCAGCGCCCGGACGAGAAGCCCTGGAGGGCGGGGATCTCCCGCCAGCGGGAGGCGGAGCTGCTGGAGGCCTGGCGGAAGCGTCCCGCCTAGCGGTGCGCGGTCACCCCCACCTGCAGGCAGAACTCCAGCACCGGGCAGGTGGAGCAGCGCGGCAGCCGGCCGGTGCAGATATGCTTGCCAAAGGGCACCAGCAGGCGGTTGATCTCCACCCAATAGCGCTCGGGCAGCTTCTCCTCCAGCGCCCGGCTGGCGGCCTCTGGGGAGGCGGCGCTCACGTAGCCCCAGCGGTTGGTCACCCGGTCCACGTGCACGTCGGCGCTCACGCGCAGCTGCCCGCAGGCAATGCCCAGGGTCAGGTTGGCGCACTTGATCCCCACGCCGTTAACCGACATCAAGGTGTCCCAATCGCAGGGCAGCTCGCACCCGAACTCCTCCACCACCCGCCGCGCCAGGGTGTGGATCTGGAGCGCCTTGCGTTCGTGGAACGAGCTGGCGCGGATCAGGTCTTCGATCACGGCGGGAGAAAGGGCGAGCATCGCCTGCGGGGTGCGGGCGCGGGCGAATAAGCGCCGCGCGACGGGCAGCGTGACCTCGTCCAGCGTGCGGATCGAGATCATGCAGGCCACCAGCTGCTCGAAGGGCGAGCGGTAGCCCTCCTCCGCCAGCTCGAACAGGGCCGCTTTGGGGTAGGGCTTCACCGCCTCCCGGATGCGGTCCATCATCTCGTCAATATCGTGCGGGCGCTTGCCCGCGGGCGCCTCAGCCGCAGCTGGGTCCATCTTCGAGCCTCCCTCCTGAGTGACTGGAAAAAAACCACCCCCACCTCCATTGTATCTCGCCTGTGTACGGCTGCACGAAGAGATTGTTAGCGGGGGATCCTGGCGCGGCAGCGCCTGTACCAGGCCGCCGCGCCCAGATCCCCTTTCACGTCCTTTTCGTGCACCCGGCACGGTCCACCGCGGACGGTGCCTGTGCTGAATTTGATATAATTTAGATAGCAAACATCGAGAATAGCCCAGTAAGGCAGGATCAGCGGGGAGAAGCGGGAATGGAAATTCTCGAGCGCGAAGCTCACCAGCAGACGCTGGAGCAGGCTCTCGAACAGGTCGCAGCGGGATCCGGGCGGGGCGTGTTCGTCAGCGGCGAGGCCGGGGTAGGCAAGACCACCCTCGTAAGCCGCTTCATCGCCGGGCTGGAGGGGCGGGCTGCCGTCCTGTGGGGCGCCTGCGACGCCACCTTCACCCGGCATGTGGGACGCAGCCCCGCAAACAACCCTGCAGTTCCTGATTTTTTGGGACTGCCCCCCGGCAGGAGGGGAGGCTGCAAGCGCCCTGGGCCCGGATAGCAAAATATTGACAAAAATACTGAATTTAGTTATAATTCTGAACATTGTTCGGCTTTACGGCTGAATTTTTTTATCCAGAGCCGAACGTAATTCAGTAACCGGATATTGTTTGGAAAAAGGAGAGGAGCGATGAACCTGGCAGTATTTGGGGCAACCGGAGGCGTTGGACAGGAGCTGGTAAAGCAGGCCCTGGCGCAGGGGCACCGGGTGACCGCCTTTGTGCGCGACCCGCGCCGGTTGGCCGTGCAGGACGAGCGGCTGTGTGTGATCTCAGGCGATGTCTTGAATTTCAATCAGGCGGCGCAGGCCGTCGCCGTGCAGGAGGCGGTGCTGGTGGCCCTGGGCAGCCGCGCGCGGGGAAAGAGCAGCGTGCGCGCCGAGGGAACGGCAAATGTGATACGGGCGATGGAGCTGCACGGCGCGCGGCGGCTGGTGGTCATCAGCGCCGGGGGCGTGGGCGACAGCTACCGCCAGGTGCCCCTGCCCATCCGCCTCGTCATCCGCACCCTGTGGCGGGAGAGCTACGCCGATCACGAGGCGCAGGAGGGGCACGTGCGCCAGAGCGGGCTGGATTGGGTGATCGTGCGCCCGGCCCAGCTGACCGGCGGCCCCGCCACCGGCCGCTTCCGGCCGGGCAACGCGCAGGATGGCCTGCCCCTGGGGAAGGTCTCCCGGGCCGACACGGCCGAGTTTGCCCTGGCCCAGATCCATTCGGACCGCTATCTGCGCCAGGCGGTGTCTATCCCCTGATCAGATCGCGGCTGTTTGTCTTTGCCGCTGCTGGCTGAGCGCGGCTGTCCTTCATCCGGCTTTCTGGTGCGCAGACCCCGTGAATCGGGGCCTGCGCACGTTTACTTTACATGACAGCCTGATGAGGGCCTCTCGCCGGTCTTCTGCCCCCCGTTCCAGGGCTTTTCAGGACCCAGAGAGCCGGCTCCGTCAATTATTCTGTTGTTTTTATCAATTATTTACCTG
>JAEWYL010000201.1 GCA_023395675.1 Chloroflexota bacterium
AACCTGCGCGCGGCCGGGCTGGACGTGCGCCTGGACGGGAACCCCCGCAGCCTGCACCACAAAGTGCTGGTGATTGACGGGCGCATCGTGGTCACCGGCTCCTACAACTTCTCCAGCAGCGCCGAACTTGTGAACGACGAGAATACCCTGGTGATCCATAACCAGGAGCTCGCCGCGGCGTTCCTGGAGGAGTTCAGGCGGGTGTATGAGGCCGCAGGGGAATAATTCACTTGCTGCGGCGCATAGCTACAAAATTTTCCATTAAAGTATAGAGTGGAATCTGCGCCTGCCTGCGTCGCCTGTGGATGAAAGAACTCCTTCCTCAGCGGCCTCTGGCCCAGCCCGCACGCGGCCCTGCTCCCTGGCTTCCATTTCGCGCCCCTCCCCCTTCCCTATCAGGTGCGAGGCGCTTACACGGCGGGCAAAACCTTCCCATCCCGTCTTCAGCGCCGGCAGCCAGCGCCTTGCACCTGAATCGGATCGCACCCCCAGGTGCAAGGCGCTCCCCCTCCCGGATAGGTTCGGGCCGGGGAAAGTCCATTCACCCGCCATCTACCCCGTAAGCCAGGAAAAGCGCCTCGCACCATATCATCTGCAGCGCCGCCTCGCAGAGCGGCGCGCTAAGCGAGGCGGCGCGCTGAACAGAGCGGCGCCCCTGATCCCTGCCACAAAATGCCGGGAAGACGATTCATTTTCTCGCCCAAGTATCTGATAAAATCGGTCCTATAAATCTACAAAAGGCGCGCGGCATAAGCCTGCCCCGCGCCCGCCGCCATCCATCATTGGATAACAGGAGGGAGAATTCCAATGAGGACCAGGTTGTTGATCCTGTTCCTGAGCCTGCTGCTCGTTTTGCTGATCGCCGGCTGTTCCCTGATCGGGATGAGCTGGGCCGGAGGCCGCGCCGGGGAGGCCGAGCCCACCCTGATCCCGCTGCAGGCCCCGCTGCGCCGGCTGCAGCAGCCGGCTCAACCCGGCGCGCTCCACCCGCCCGCGCCTCTCGCCGGCGCGGCCGCCGGGTGGTTCTTCCTGTGAGTCCCGGGCGCCCGCCGTTAATCCGGGAGCACCCAAAAGTTGTAATGAATAGGCGTGATAGGTGCGTGATGGAGCCAGGTACCGGTCACCCCCTGCAAAAACCTTAACTACACCCCTTAATCCGGTTTTTATGAGCGCGGTGGTTTGTTCAGGTATACTAGGGGAGTAAGGCGCTCCTTCGGTGCGCGCGGTTCCAATTCAAAACCCACACACGGAGTAAAAAAACGGCCCGGCAAGGAGAAGGATCGTGATCGATACGAACGGCAAATTCTATCTTGGCAGGATCTTTGATCCCGAGGGGGCTCGCACCACTCCCGAGCCCCTGCTCTACAAACCCGATGACCTGACCACCCACGCGGTGGTCGTGGGGATGACCGGCTCCGGCAAGACCGGCCTGTGCCTGACCCTGATGGAAGAGGCCGCCCTCAACGGCATCCCTGCCCTGATGATCGATCCGAAGGGCGATATCACCAACGCCCTGCTGCACTTCCCGGGCCTGGCCCCGCAGGACTTCCTCCCCTGGGTAAACCCGGACGAAGCCCGCCGCCAGGGCCAGAGTGTGGAAGAGGCCGCCGCCCAGGCCGCCGAACGCTGGCGGGCGGGCCTGGCGGAATGGGATATCCCCCAGGAGCGGGTGCAGGCCCTGGCCGGTGCGGCCCAGTTCGCCATCTACACCCCCGGCTCCGACGCCGGGCTCCCGGTGAGCATCCTGGCCTCTCTGCAGGCCCCGGACATCCCCTGGCAGGAGAACCGCGAGCTGCTGCGGGAGAAGATCTCGGGCACGGTCACCGCCCTGCTCGGCCTGGTCGGCATGGGGGAGATTGACCCCGTGCGCTCCCGCGAGCATATCCTGCTGGCGAATATTTTCGAGCACGCCTGGAGCCAGGGGAAGGACCTGGACCTGGGCGAGCTGATCCTGCAGACGCAGAGCCCGCCCTTCGAGAAGCTGGGCGTCTTCGACGTCAACACTTTCTTCCCCGAAAAGGACCGCTTCGGTCTGGCGATGCTGCTTAACAATATGCTGGCCTCCCCCTCCTTCGCCGGCTGGATCCAGGGCCAGCCGCTGGACGTGGCCTCGCTGTTGTACACGCCCGAGGGCCGGCCGCGCCACAGCATCTTTTACATCGCCCACCTGAGCGACGCCGAGCGCATGTTCTTCGTCACCCTGCTCTATTCGGCGGTCGAATCGTGGATGCGGGCCCAGACCGGCACCCCCAGCCTGCGCGCCATCGTCTATTTTGACGAGATCCACGGCTACCTCCCGCCGGTCGCCAACCCGCCCTCCAAAGGCCCCATGCTGCGCATGCTCAAGCAGGCGCGCGCCTTCGGGGTGGCCCAGGTGCTGGCTACCCAGAACCCGGTGGACGTGGACTATAAGGCCCTGTCCAACGCCGGGACCTGGTTTATCGGCAAGCTGCAGACCGAGCAGGATAAGGCGCGCCTGCTGGACGGGCTGGAGAGCGCCGCGCCCGGCGGTCTGAACCGGGCAGCCTACGACCGGGTCATCTCCGCCCTGGGCAAGCGCGTCTTCCTGCTGCACAATATCCACGCCAAAGGCGGGCAGCTCTTCCAGACGCGCCAGGCGTTGAACTACCTGGCCGGGCCGCTCACCCGCGCCCAGATTCCGGCCCTGAACGCCCTGGCCGGCGCATCAGCCTGGGGCGCCGCCGCGCCGGCCCGCCCGGCCCCGGCCTCCCCGCCGGTAGAACCGCCGCCGGCTGAAGGGGACACCCGCCCGGTGCGGGCTGCCGCCCCTTCCCCCGCGCCAGCCGCCCAGCGCAGCGCCGCAGGGAGCACCACCCGCCCGCCCCTGCCCGGCGGGGTGAGGGAGTATTTCCTCCCTCCGAACCTGGACCTCTCCGGCGCGCTGCAGGCCGCCGGGCGGCAGTTCTCCGCGCAAGCGCAGGCGGAAGGGCTGGTCTACCGGCCCGCCCTGCTGGCCCAGGCCGAGGTGCGCTACGCCAACCGCAAATACAATCTGGACACTGCCCAGGTGCTGACCGCCCTGGCGCGCGAGGTGAACCAGCGCGGCCTGGTGCGCTGGGAGGAATACCAGTCGGCGGCGGTGGACGCCGCGGTCCTGGAAAGCCGCCCGGCCGCGGAGGCGCGCTTCGAACAGCCCGGCGCGCCGCTCAACGATCCGAAAGCCCTCTCCACCCTGGAAAAAGACTTTCAGGAATGGGCCTACCGGACGGCGCGGGTGGCGGTGCGCGCCAATGAAGCGCTGAAGGTGTACGCCGGACCCGAGGTCAGCCAGGCCGAGTTCCGGCGCCTGTGCGCCGAAGCGGCGCGCGAGGGCCGGGACGCCGAGGCGGGCAAAATCTCCGCCGCGTTCGACAAGAAGCGGGACTCCCTGGAGACCAAGCTGCAGCGCGAGGAGCGCGAGCTGGAAGAGGACCAGGAGGAGCTGGACCACCGCAAGTGGGAGGAGCGGGGCAGCCTGTTCGAGACGGGCGCCGGGTTCCTGGGGCTGGGGCGCAAGCGCAGCGTGACCTCTCACCTCTCGAAGCGCCGCATGACCGAAAAGGCCAAAGCCGACGTGAAAGAATCGGAGGAGGCGATTAAAGCCATGCGCCGGGAGCTGGAGGAGCTCGAAAAAGAGCACAACCAGGCGCTGGAGGAGGTCAACGCCCGCTGGAGCGAGATCGCCGACAATATGACCGAGATCCCGGTCACCCCTTATAAAAAGGACGTCCTGGTGGAGCTGTTCGGTGTGGCCTGGGTCCCCTATTACCAGGTCCGGGCCGGGTCCGAGAGCCTGGTAGTGCCGGCCTACCGTGGTGTAGAATAGAACTGGAATGCCGCCCGGCAGACAGGCGGCATTCTCGAAATTTGACCTGTTTCGGGGAAACCTGCAGCCCAGCCGCAGGTTTCCTCGAAAACTGATCAGTCTGTGCCGGTGAATGGGGAAGGAAAACCTCAAATAAATTTAAGGAGCGAATCACTTAACGTTATTTCAGGAGGTTAGGATGGCGGTGAAAAATCCCTTACAGGTAAAGCACCTTCTCAACCGGAAAGGCCAGCAGGTTTATTTCACACGCCCGGAGGCTTCGGTGTACGAGGCGCTGCAGATGATGGCGGAGCTGGATATCGGCGCGCTGGTGGTCATGCAGGCGGGCCGCCTGGTGGGCATCTTTTCGGAGCGCGACTACGCCCGCAAGGTGATCCTGCACGGGAAGAGCTCGCACGAAACCCGGGTGCAGGAGATTATGACCCCACGGGTCTACTACGTCACCCCCGATCACACCGTTGAAGATTGTATGGCCCTGATGACGCAGAAACATATCCGCCACCTGCCCGTCATCGAGGGGGAGACTGTGATGGGGCTCATCTCCATCGGGGACGTGGTCAAATGCACCATTGACGAGCAGGGCTTCATGCTGGAACAGATGGAGAACTACATCACCGGGTCGCGTTGAGCGCGGCGGGCGGGCGCGGCCTAGACCCAGAGATCTACGATGCGGGGCGCGCTGCCTCGCGCTTCTCGTTTCCCCCCTTCTTCCGGCGCCAGCTCCAGCCGGCCGCGCAGCCTGAGGGCTGCCGCCTCCGCCGCGTCCAGCCGCTCCCAATAGCTGCGCCCTTCCTGGGCCTGCGTCCCGGTCCGGGGGGCGTCCCCGCCTCCCTGGCGCCGCCCGTACTGGCGGTAGGTGGGCAGCGGCTCCCAGAAAGCCCCGTTCACCTCCACCCAATCCCGCAGTTCCTGCCAGCCCTCTCCGCCCTCCCGGTACAGGCGCCCGGCATGGGCCAGCACCCGCCCCTGGGCCGAGAGCTCGAGCCGGTCCCAGCCGCCCAGGCCGGCCCAGTAGCCGGCTTCCGCCGCCGCCCCGGAGCGCACCCCAACCGCGGGGGCAGCCGGGCGCACGGGTTCCACCGGGCGCATCCCGTGGAACACGGCATCGGGCTGAAGGGGCAGGTTGAGGGGCTGGCTCATCTCAGGCTCGCGGTTCCTCTTACAGGGTGGGGCCGCTTTTGCGCTCCGGGCGCACAGCGGCGGGTAGGGCGGGCTCTACTTCTATTATAGAGGCCATCATGCGCTGCGCCGCGGCCGGGGCCCGGCCTGCAGGGCAGTGTCAGCATATTGTCAGCATTGGCAAAGAGCTTTCTGGTGCGGGAGGGGCTGCGGGTTGGAGCCGCCTGTCCCTGCTCACAAGGCTGTTATCGTCTGAAGCGCGGCAATCTTGAAGGCCGGCTGTTAGAGAATTTCGCGGGGTCGAACATCCGGCGCACAGCTTTGGATGTTCGATCCCGCTTTACAAACCCCCTCCCATTCCCGCACTCGCGTTTTTTATAAAATTTGCGCCCTTCATGGTATAATAGAGGCCGAATAAACCTATACGACTACCTTCGGGGCAGGGTGAGGCCTGCAGCGCAGCCGGGCTGCGCGGGGCCAATTCCCGATCGGCGGTAAAGCCCGCGAGCAGCGGCAGGCTGTCCAGAACCACTGGCAGCCCGGCGCGCACGATCCGGTGAAACTCCGGGGCCGACGGTATAGTCCGGATGAAAGAAGGTGTGCAAACCCAGGCTCGCATGATCTCAGGTTCAACGACCCGATTCATGCGCTGAGAGCGAGCGAATGTGTTTGCAGCTCGATTCAGCATGGGTTCAGGCCCGTGCCTTACGCCCCGAAAACCTTTCTCTGGTTTTCGGGTTTTCTTTTGTAAGGCGCGCCTGAGCTGGTTTGCATTCACCTGCCCCGAAGTGATTTCGCTTCGGGGTATTTTTGTCTCCCTCCGGGGCGCGCTGGACCGCTCACAGCAGAACACCGGTAATCCGGTTGTAGAGGTGCTGTATGGACCTGACCCGTATTCCGCATAAAACCACCCTCCCCTCCCTCCCCTTCTCGCGCCGGGCAGGGCTGGCGCTGCTGCCTTTCTCCCTGCTGCTGGCCCTCCTGCTCTGGTCGCTGCTGGTGAAGGTGGGGAATTTCCCCGATTTCTTCCTGCCCGCCCCGGCGCTGGTCTGGGACCGCTTCCTGGAGGCGCTGGGCGATGGGCGCCTGCTGCGGCACACTGCCGCCACCCTGGGGGAGACCCTGGCGGGGCTGGGGCTGGGGGTCAGCGCAGCCACCGTGCTGGGCTACACCCTGGCAAAATCCCGCCCGCTGGAGCGCCTGCTCTCGCCCTACATCGTCGCCAGCCAGTCGGTCCCGACCGTGGCCATCGCCCCGCTGCTGATCCTCTGGTTCGGCCCGGGGCAGCTTTCCAAGGTGCTGATCTGCGCCCTGATGGTGTTCTTCCCCGTGCTGGTCAATACGGTGGTGGGCCTGCGATCCGTCCCGGATGAGCTGTACGACCTGATGCGCTCGATGGGCGCCTCCCGGGCGGATATGGTGCGCCACCTGGAGATCCCGGCCTCGCTGCCGATCTTCCTGGGGGGGCTGCGGGTCGGCGCCACCCTCTCGGTGATCGGCGCGGTGGTGGGTGAATTCGTCGGCGCGGACCGGGGGCTGGGCTTCCTCATCAATTCAGCCCGCGGCCAGTACGACACCGCCCTGGTGTTCGTAGCGGTCTTCACCCTGGTGGCGATGGCCCTGGCCCTGTACGGGCTGGTGGTGCTGGCGGAGGCGCGCCTGCTCTCCTGGCGCCGGCGCTCCGAGGGCCCCGCCGTCTCCTGAGCCCCGCCCGGCGCCTGGACGAGAAGATCGTGGAGCTGCGCAGATCCGGGAAGATACTGTGCGCGCGAGGCCCGCGCAACACACACACACCCTTCCAACTGCGTCACGCCTGAGAAATATATTTTCAAGCAACCCTGTTCGTAAGGAGAAACCCGAATGGTACGCCGCCTTGTGATCCTCATCGCCGCCCTGGCCCTGCTGGCAGCCTGCGCCCGCCAGCCCCAAACCGCGGCCCCCCAGCCCCAACCGGGGGGCGAGTCCGCCTCCGCCGAGGAGACCCTGACCCCGGTGCGCCTGCCGGTCGGCTATATCCCCGATATCCAGTTCGCGCCCCTGTACGTCGCCATGGCGAAGGGCTACTTCCAGCAGGAAGGCATCCAGCTCAGCCTGGATTACAGTATGGAGACCGACGCCCTGCAGCTGGTGGGGGTGGACAACCTGCAGTTCGCGGTCGTTTCGGGCGAGCAGGTGCTGCTCGCCCGCAGCCAGGGCCTGCCGGTGGTGTACGTGATGGCCTGGTACCAGGACTACCCGGTGGTGGTGGTCGCCCCCACGGAGGAGGGAATCCAGACCCCGCAGGACCTGGAAGGCAAGCGCATCGGACTGCCGGGGCTGTACGGGGCCAATTATATTGGCCTGCGCGCCCTGCTCTCGGCAGCCGGCCTGCAGGAGAGCGACGTCACCCTGGACTCGATCGGCTTCAACCAGGTGGAGGCCCTCTCCGCCGGGCAAGAGCAGGCGGTGGTCGGCTACGCCGCGAACGAGCCGCTGGTGCTGCGGGCGCGCGGCTACTCCGTGGACGTGGTGCGGGTCGCCGACTGGGTGCAGCTCGCCTCCAACGGGCTGATCACCAACGAGACCACCCGCGCCGAAAACCCCGAGCTGGTGCAGGGGATGGTGACCGCCCTGCGGCGCGGCCTGGAGGAGAGCATCGCCAACCCCGAGGAAGCTTACGAGATCAGCAAGGACTACATCGAAGGGCTGGCAGACCTGGACCCCGAGGTGCAGAAAGGGAAGCTGGACGTATCCATCGAGTTCTGGAAGACCGAGACCCTGGGGCTGTCGGACCGCGCCGCCTGGGAGAATATGCACAATCTGCTTCTCGATATGGGCCTGATCCAGGAGCCGCTGGACCTGGACCGGGCATTTACCAATGATTTCATCCAGTAGCCGCCCGACGCTTATGCCCGCCGCCGAAGCCGCCCCGCCGGTCATCTCCGCCCGAAACCTGAGCGCGGTCTTCCAGGACCGCGGCGGGGGCCTTCAGGTGCTGGACCATATCACCTTCGCCGTGCAGGAGCAGGAATTCGTCTGCCTGCTCGGGCCCTCGGGCAGCGGGAAGAGCACCCTGCTGCGCATCCTCTCGGGCCTGCTGCCCCCATCCGCTGGGGAGGCCCTCTTTCGCGGCCAGCCCATCAGCGGGCCGCGGCGCGAGATCGGTCTGGTGTTCCAGAAAGCCAACCTGATGCCCTGGCGCACGGTCTGGCAGAATATCACCCTGCCCCTGGAACTCCAGAAGATCCC
This sequence comes from Chloroflexota bacterium, assembly GCA_023395675.1. Lineage (GTDB taxonomy): Bacteria > Chloroflexota > Anaerolineae > Anaerolineales > UBA4823 > JAEWYL01. Next base: position 8,174 of record JAEWYL010000201.1, read on the forward strand.
TCCCGCAGAGGCCCGGGCCCAGGCCCAGGAGATCATCGAACTGGTCGGGCTGCAGGGCTTCGAGGAGTCGCTGCCGCGCGATCTCTCCGGCGGCATGGCGCAGCGGGTGGCGATCGGCCGCGCCCTGGTGCAGGACCCCCAGGTGCTGCTGCTGGACGAGCCTTTCAGCGGGCTGGACGCCCTCACCCGCGAGCGCATGGGCTTCGAGCTGCTGCGCATCTGGGAGGCGCGCTGCAAAACGGTGATCATGGTGACCCATTCCATCACCGAGGCGCTGCTGCTGGCGGACCGGGTCCTGGTGCTCACGCCGAGGCCGGCCCGCCTGCGGCTGGACCTGCCGGTGGACCTGCCTCGCCCGCGGCAGGAGGAGCTCAGCTACACCCCGGAGTTCGGCGGCCTGGCGCGCCGGCTGCGCAGCGCCATCGGCTGAGGGCAATGCGAGGCGGAGCGAAGGGTGCGGTAGGCTGCGCTTACCGCACCCTTCGCTATTTACGCGCCGGGAGCATAATTTGCTCTTTTCCTGTTTTATTGGTAAGATTCCTCACAACCGTCTTGACTGGAGAAGAGCTGCATGAAGCTGAGGATTCAAGCCCTGTTCCTGGCCCTGTTCACCGCCGCCCTGCTTTTTTCGCCGGGCCTGGCCCAGAGCGAAGGAAATGCCGCCCCCGGGCCGCTGCTGCAGGGGAGCGGGCTGCGCATTGACACGCTGAAAATTGATATCTGGCCTGAATATGACCAGCCCAGCGCGCTGGTGATCTATCACATCACCCTGGACGCCAACACCAGCCTGCCGGTTGAGATGGCATTTCGCATCCCGGCTGCGGCCGGAGAGCCCAACGCCCTGGCGGCGGGCCAGTCGGATGACGCTGCCGTGCTCCGCAACCTGACCTACGAGCGCACGGTGGATGGCGAGTGGGCCACCCTGCGCTTCACCACCGGTATGCCGGTGATCCGGATCGAGTATTACGATCCATCCCTGGTTAAACAGGGCGCCTCCCGGCGTTTCGAGTTTACCTGGCTGGGCGATTACGCCGCCAACCGCATGATTATCGAGGTCCAGCAGCCGGCCGGCGCCCGGGACGTCAGCCTGAACCCGAACCTGGGCACCGGCGTGCTGAACCAGGACGGGCTGCTCTACTACCGGGCCGATCTGGGCAGCCGCGCCGCCGGGGAGACGCAGGTGATCTCGCTGGTCTACCAGAAAGACACGGAGACCCTCAGCGTCGAAAACGTGCCGGTGGAGCCGGCGGACCCGATCACCACCAGCGGCAGCGGGACCCCGGTTTTCAACGGGGCGCTCCCCTGGCTGCTGGGGCTGCTGGGGGTAGTGCTCATCGCCGGGGGCGGGCTGTGGTACTGGCAGTCGGGCAAGAGCCGGGAGCGGCCCAGGCAGGCGCGCGGCCGGCGCCGCGCGACGGAGCCGGAAAGCGCCCCCGCCCCGGCTGAAGGCCATATCTACTGCCACCAGTGCGGCAAGCGCGCCGCGGCCAACGACCGCTTCTGCCGCACCTGCGGCACCCGTCTGCGCACCGAGTGAGCGCGGCTGTAATCCGTACCGGAGAAGGAATTCACTGGGGAAAACAAATATGGCGGGGCCGCGAGGCCCCGCCATATTTGTTACTGCGATTAACTGCGGTCTTTTTCAGACCAGTGGGTACTACTGCTCACCCGTCACCGCGGGCGGGGGAGCGACCTCGGGGCGAGTCAGGCCGGACACGTCCGCGCCCAGCGCCTGCAGGCTGTCGTACAGGATCTGCATGATGTAATCGCCGTTGTGGGCAAAGGCGCCCGGATCCTTGTCCACCCACAGGAAGTTGTACGCTCCCCGCAGCATGGTGGGAGTCCAGGAGGTATAGCCCTCGTCGCCCTGGTCAATCCTGCCGTTCTCGTTGGCATCGGTGTACCAGTAGGGATAGGCCGCTGGCGCATACTGGATCGGCGTCCCGGCGGTATCCCGGGCGTAGGCCTGGAGCGCAGCCAGGAGCTGCTCGTGCATGGTCCCGACCTCGCCGGCAATGCCTTCCGTGGTGTCGCCGTCGCCGTCATAGTCGGCCACCGCCCGGTCCATGCGCAGCGCGTCCAGGTCCTCCACCGATTCGACGTCCAGATGGCAGGCGGTGCAGACCTGGATCCTTACCTGAAGCGAGTGCGGTTCGTGGCACTCGGTGCAGGTGTCGAAGTTGGGGACGTGGGCGAAGCGCCCGTTGTACTGCTGGCCGTTGAACTCGTACGCGCCCTTCGCCTCGGTGCCGAAGAGCGTGGCTCCGGTGGCGAAGTAGTGCGGGTTGCGGAAGGTCAGCATATCGGTGACTTCGTTGTCTGCAACCCCGGCCCTGGCGATGGCGGCGTCAATGCTCGCCTTCGACTCGCGGCCCTGGTGGCACTGCAGACAGAGGTTGCTGTCCAGGTTGTCCAGCGCCAGCACCGCACCGCTCGGGAAGCGCACCTGCTCCACCGTGTAGCGGCCGAAGTCCTGCAGGTTGGTGTGGCAGGTGGTGCAGAGCAGGCCGTTGGTCGGGGTGACCGCGACGTTCAGCCCGGAGACCTGGTCCCGGGCGCGGGAAGCCTCGCCCAGGAACATCGGCAGCCCCTCGCCGGAGTGGCAGCGGGCGCAGTCGCCGGGAACCAGGCGGGTTTCTTCATGGTCCCAGTGGCGGAAGGCCTCAGCCGAGCCGGCGAAGTGCCCGGGGTCGTCCCGGGAAGCAGCGCCCAGATCAACCGGCTGGCTCATCGCGCCGTTGAGGTCGTTGATCGAGTCGTGCAGGAGCTGGATGATGTACTTGCCGCCGTGCGCGTAAGCGCCGGGATCCTTCAGGGAAACCTGGTAGTTGTAGGCTGCTTTGAGCAGGCGCCCGGTCCAGCTTCCAAAGCCGTTCTCGCCGGTAGCCTCGTCCTCGCTGATCTCGCCGTCCGCGTTCGGGTCGGCGAACCAGTACGGGTGCGCCCCGGCGTTGTAGCCGATGGGCTGGGCCGCCACCTCGCTGGCGTAGCTCTGGATGGCAGTCAGCAGCATACCCTGCAGGCCCTCGATCTCCGAAGCCACGCCTTCCTCGACGTCGCCGTCGCCGTCGTAGTCGGCCAGCGAGCCCTGCATGCGGATATTGCGCAGGTCCTCACGCGTGGACACGCCAAAATGGCAGGCCTGGCATTCTTCGATGCGCAGCTCGGTGGTGTGCGGATCGTGGCAGTCGGCGCAGGAGTCGTAGCCTTCCACGTGCTGGAACTTGGAGTCGTACGACATCCCGTCGTATTCATAACCGCCCTGGGTCATGGTGCCGTAGAGCGTAGCCGCCGCCGCATAGTAATGAATGTTGATAAAGCCAAGGGACCGCTCTTCCACGGGTTCGGGCACCACATCCAGGTCTTCGGTAATCCCGAATCTCTCCAGAGCCTCATCCACCTGCACTTTGGAGGCCCGTCCCTGGTGGCACTGCATACAGCGGGCGGAGTCCTCCAGCCCGGTGATCTCGGCCCCGGAGGGGAAGACCACGCTGGTCATGGTGGCTGTGGTGGGATTGTGACAGGCCTGGCAGGTGACCACCTCGCCGACCGGGACGGGGGCATTCACCACACCGGCCTCCGACCCGTCCTCCCCGATGAAGTCAATATACCCGGAGGAACTGTGGCACTTGGCGCAGTTTTCCGGTACTTCTGCGGGGTCCTCTTCATCCCAATGCACAAAGGCCTCCGCCTCCACATCGGCATGCGGCGAGGCGAGCCATTCTTCCTGGTATGGGACATGTTCAATAATTTGCTCGGGGCATTGGACCGCGGGCGCGGTCGGACAGGGAGCCTGCGTGGACTGCTGCGCGACTTCCTCGGCCTCCGCCTCGGTCGGCTGGGGAGTGGGCGCAGTGTCCCCTTGCTGGCAGGCTGCCAGGACCATTGCTATAGCCAGTAGCAATGCGCCCAAAAGCAGCACTTGTTTGGATTTCATAGCCATTCTCCTCTCAATGTCAGAAAAAGAGACCGTGCTTCGTTCGCGTTGTTGGATCAAGGGTGTCCTGGAGTGATGGCAGCCACCTCCTTTCTTTTAGCGTGCTTCATTAAATAATGAAAAATACCCTCGCAGAGATGTGTGATTCAACACAACCTGGAGACTATCTATTGGGTATTGTAACCCAACAAACAGAGCCGGATTAGTGGCAAATGTCCTATAGAGAATATGACAAATAGTGATTTGCGGGTTCCATCCACCTCCTCCCCCTTCTCTCTGGCGAACGGCGGGCTGCCCCGCCGCCGGGGAGAGAGAACTATCCAGCCCGGCTGGGCGAAGATCATCCTTCCGCCCGCCGCCTGTTCTCAGCCTGGATTATCACTTAGCGGATGTGCTGCTCCGTGAAGCCGTACCTGCTTTCCCCATGTCAAGGAGCTTTCACAGTGTTGTTCGCATTTTGCCAGGTAAATACACTTCACCTTTCAGAAGCCTCTTTATTGTACCGGATTTTTTGCCGAATCGAACAGGGATCAGGGTGCTTGCCCAGGGCAATCGCGTCCTGCCTTTTTTCTCCCACCCGGGAGGAGAAAGCCGGGATGTTTGTGGGGCTGCGGCCCACAAACATCCCGGAAATTCCTGATTTTACGGGATTGCGCCCTGGCGCATGGGTGTACGAAAAGTTTGTTATCTTTTCTTTTGAGAGCTCCCGAGTGCGCGGCTTTCTCACAGCCGCCGCCTGTAAACCTCAACCGCTCTCCCGTTTTTTTGGCGACTTCTAGTACAATCAGGAAGTGATGGTTAAGGTTCTATCCGAAAAATGTACTGCTGCAGTGATTGAGAGGCAGAGCCCCCATCAATACAACAGTACAGAACTATTTTTTGGATAGGTTCTCAGAGGATAGAGGCCCGATGAATACAATCCGGCTGTTGTTAGTGGATGACCACGATATCGTGAGGGCTGGCCTGAGGTCTTTTCTCGAGATGCAGAGCGGGGTGCAGGTGGCTGCGGAAGCGAGCGGAGGCCAGGAGGCGGTCCGCCTCGCTCTGGAATTGCAGCCCGACGTCGTGTTGATGGATATCGGTATGCCGGATATGGACGGGCAGGAAGCCACGCGCCGCATTAAGGCCGCGCTGCCAGAGTGCCGGGTGCTGGCGCTTACCGTATTCGAGGACAAGGATCATTTCTTTCAAATGCTGGACGCAGGCGCCTCCGGGTACGTCTCCAAACACGCCACGCCGGATGAGTTGCTGGCAGCCATACGCTCGGTCGCGCGCGGGCTGGTCTATCTCCAGCCCGCACTGGCGCGCTGGCTGCTGGAAGATTACCGCCGCCTGCTCGGTTCTACCCGGGCGCAGGAGGCCTCCTCTTCACCTGAGGACGTCAAAGACCTGAAAGTCCTGAGCGAGCGAGAACGGCAGGTGCTCGAACAGGTGGCGGAGGGCCGCACCAACTCCCAAATCGGGGAAAGCCTGGGCATCAGCGGTAAAACCGTCGCCCGCCACCGGGAGCGGATCATGAACAAGCTGAATTTACACTCAAGCACAGAACTGGTAAAATTCGCCATTCGGACCGGCTTAATCAGCATTCGTTAGCCGCTTCCCTGCAGGCAGGCTGCGGTCCGCCGGCAGAGGGGCAATATTTTTGAGTGCAGCTTGAGAAAAATCTCATAATCTATTGGGTCTCATCTCAGCCTCGGTTAATCAAGGTATGTAACAATTTACCTTGCACCATGGCACCGGCGCACAAGGGGGTGTGCCGGAGGGCTGGCGACCTGCCCATTAATTTGAACCAGGATGGTAAACTCAGAGCCAGGATTTTCACTTACAGGAAAAGGAGAGAGCGAACCGATGGAGCAAACCCTCCCAGAAAGCAAAGCATCCGGATTGGCTGGACGCGCAAAGTTCATCATCGGAGGCCTGCTGATTCTTGCGGCCGTCGTTTACCTGATCGCATCCTCGACCGTGGGCGCAGCCCAGTATTTCATGACCGTCGAAGAGCTGAACACGAAGGGCAGCGAAGTTTTGGGCCGCGAGCTGCGCATTTCCGGCGCGGTGCTGGGCGAAAGCATCCAGTACGACTCCCAATCGCTGACCCTCTCTTTCGAAGTGGCCCACGTTCCGGGCGATAATGCGGAGATCGAGGCCCAGGGAGGCCTGGCACAGGCGCTTTACGAGGCCACCGTAGATCCGAGCCGCCCGCGCTTGAAGGTGGTCTATAACGGGGTCAAACCGGACCTGCTGCGCCATGAGGCCCAGGCCATCATGACCGGCAAACTGGGCGAGGATGGGGTCTTTTACGCCGAAGAGCTGCTGCTGAAATGCCCCACCAAGTACGAAGAAGCCGTTCCGGAGCAGAGCGAAGGCTAGCGAGCGGGGAGAATTTATGGTTGCAAATTTTGGGTTTGGCGCCCTGGTCATCACCTTCCTGAGCGCGATCTACGGGATTTTTGCCGCCGTCTACGGCGCGAGCAAGAAAAATACGGCCTGGGTCAACAGCGCGCGCAACGCTATGCTGCTGACCTTTCCCCTGCTGACCCTGTCGGCGCTGGCGATCATCTACCTGCTGGTAAACGGCAACTATGAGGTCGAATATGTCGCCTCGGTGACCAGCGACAGCATGCCCCTCTACCTGCGCATCACCGCCCTCTGGGGCGGGCAGGCGGGCTCGCTGGTGTTCTGGACTTGGCTGATGTCGGCTTTCGCTTCGGCGGTCACGCTGCGCAAATGGGACCGGGACCGGGAATTTCTCCCCTGGGTGATCGTGGTCTCGCTGGTCACCCTGGCCTTTTTCCTGGTGATGATCATCTTTTTCGAGAATCCTTTCGCCCGCCTGTGGCAGCCGCCGTTCGGGCAGGCGGTTAAAGCCATGTTCCCCCCGGCCGGTTCGGAGCTGCTGCGCATGCCGGACGGGCGCGGCCTGAACCCGCTGCTGCGCCATCCCGGCATGATCATCCACCCGCCCATGCTCTACCTGGGGTTCGTCGCTTTCGTGATCCCCTTCTCCTTCGCCATTGCGGCGCTGATCACGGGCCGCACCGACGACCGCTGGATCCGCCTCACCCGCCGCTGGTCCCTGGTGGCCTGGCTGTTCCTCTCCCTGGGCCTGATCCTGGGCGGGCGCTGGGCCTACGACGTGCTCGGCTGGGGCGGCTATTGGGGCTGGGACCCGGTGGAAATCGCGGCCTTTATGCCCTGGCTGACCGGCACCGCTTTCCTGCACTCGGTGATGATCCAGGAGAAACGGGGTATGCTCAAGCACTGGAACATGGTGCTGATCATCCTCACCTACTCCCTGGTCATCTTCGGCACCTTCCTGACCCGCTCGGGCGTGCTCTCCTCGGTGCACGCTTTCGCCCAGAGCGCCATCGGCCCGCTGTTTTTTATCTTCATCGGACTCACCTTCGTGGTCTCAGTAGCCCTGCTGCTCAAGCGCTGGAACGAGCTGAAGTCCGAGACGCAGATGACCTCCATGCTCTCGCGTGAGGCCCTGTTCCTGCTGAACAACCTGCTGTTCCTGGCAATTCTGGTGGTGTGTTTCTGGGGCGTGATCTTCCCCCTGATCTCCGAGCTGTTTACCGGGCAAAAAGTGACGGTAGGCCCCCCGTTTTACGAGCGCGCCACCGGCCCGCTCTTCGCCGGGCTGCTGCTCCTGATGGGCGTCGCCCCCCTTGCGGCCTGGAGGCACTCCACCGCCAAATCCCTGGGGCGCGCCGCCTGGAAGCCCTTCCTGTTCTCCCTGCTCGTGGTCGCGGCGGTGTTCGCGGCCGGGGTGCGGCAGCTCGCCGCCCTGGCGGGTTTCTGGCTTTCAGCCTTCGTGGTCTCCGTCACCCTGTACGAGTTCTGGCGCGGGGCCATGGCCCGGCGGCGCAACTCGGGCGAGAGCCTGCCCCTGGCCCTGGCGCGCCTGGCGGCGCGCAACCGGCGGCGCTACGGCGGGTACGTTATCCACCTGGGCGTGGTGCTGATGGCGATCGGCATTATCGGTATCGAGATTTTCCAGAGCGAGACGCAGGGCACCATCCGCCAGGGCGAGCAGCTTAACCTGGGCGCCTACAGGATGAGCTTCGACTCGCTGGCGATCTTCCCCACCGAGGACGGGCGCGAGGTGGCCCGGGCTGTGGTCAGCGTGGAGAAGAACGGCCAGTACGTGGGCACGCTCTATCCCCGCCGCGACTATTACATCGAATCCCAGCAGCCGATGACCATCCCCGGGGTGCGCAGCACCTGGGAGGATGATTTCTACGTCCTGCTGGTGGACTGGGAGCCCATCTCGGCCTCCGGCGCGACCTTCAAGCTCTACCACAACCCGCTGGTGAACTGGCTCTGGCTGGGCGGTATCGTCTTCATTTTCGGCACCCTGATCGCCGCCTGGCCCGATAAGGACCCGGAGCCTGCCAGGGTGCGCGCCCGCCGCTCTACAGCGGCTCCGGCTAAAGCATAGGACCGGTTCAGCCTGCTGAACCTGAATAGGATCAAACAATGAAGAAGGCGTTCAAGTTATTCGGCCTGCTCTTGCTGGCGCTGGCGGTATGGATGCTGCTCCAGCCGGCCGCCCCGGGCCTGGCCCAGGGCAGCGGAGATGAACCGACAGCCGATGAGGTCAACAGCATCGCCAAACAGCTTTACTGCCCGGTGTGCGAGAACATCCCCCTGGATGTCTGCGGCACGGTGGCCTGCGAGCAGTGGCGCGGGCTGATCCGGGAGAAGCTGGTCGCCGGCTGGTCGGAGAACCAGATCAAGCAGTATTTCGTAGACCAGTACGGCGACAGGGTGCTGGCGACCCCGCCGGCGCGCGGCCTCAACTGGCTGGTCTACGTCGTCCCCCCGCTGGCGATTCTGGCTGGCGCTTACCTGCTCTTTCGCGCCATCCAGGGCTGGAGGCAGCCCCCACCGGCGGCGGCGGAAGAGCTTTCCCAGCAGCTGCCGGACGATGAATACATCCGGAAGCTGGAAGAAGAGCTGAAAAAGCAGTAAAAGAAAAGAAGGTGCTGAATCGTGGGCATGAATGCAGAACTCCCTGAAACCCTGGAAGCTCCCGAACCCGGTGCGGAGAGCGTCCCTGCGCCCCGCAAGCCCGTCCTGGGACGCATCCTGGTATGGGCCGGTGTTTTGGGCCTGCTGGCGCTGCTCTTCCTCGGCCTGCTGCGGGCGCAGCGCGGCTCGGCCTCGGTGGGCGAGCCTGCTCCGGATTTCACCCTGACCACCTTCGAAGGCGAGGAAATCCGCCTCTCGGACCTCAAAGGCAAGGTGGTGCTGGTGAACTTCTGGGCTTCCTGGTGCAAGCCCTGCGAGGAGGAGGCCGCCGACCTGGAGGCCGCCTGGCGCTACTATCAAGACAGCGGCAGCGTGGTCTTCCTGGGCGTAGCCTGGACGGATACCGAGACGGCCTCCAGGGGTTACCTGGAGAAGTTCGGCATCACCTACCCGAACGGCCCGGACCTGGGCACCCGCATCTCCCAGTTCTACCGCATTACCGGGGTGCCGGAAACCTATATTGTGGACGTGGATGGGACCATCTCTCATGTGAAAATCAGTCCCTTCCAGTCGCTGGACGAAATCCTGGCCGCCATTGACCCGCTCCTGGGTGAATAGCAGACCGGGCGGCCGCCCGAAGCTCTGACCACCGGATCATCGAACTCATGGACATTGGCTCAATATTACTCATTCTCAGCCTGCTAATTCTGGTCAGCCTGTTTATCGCCCGGCCCCTGCTGGAGCCCAGGGCCGCACGCCGGGAGACCCTCAGCCGGGAGGAACACGAACACTCGCACCTCCTGGCCGAACGCGACCGCCTGATCGGCGCCCTGCAGGAGCTGGACTTTGACCACGCCCTGGGGAAAATCCCTGCGGAGGACTACCCGGCGCAGCGGGCGCTGCTGCTCAAACGCGGCGCGGATGTGCTGCGCCAGCTCGACCAGTTCACCACCAGCACAGAACCGGCGGTGGAAGGCGAGGCGGAAAGCCGCCTGGAAGCCGCCGTTGCCGCCCGCAGAGCCGATCTGGCGGCTGCCCCGGCAGGGGGCGGCAGGCGGGTGGTCCCGGTAGGGATTGAACCGGACGACGATCTGGAAGCCATCCTCGCCAACCGGCGCAGGGAGCGCTCGGAGAAAGCGGCAGGATTCTGCCCGCAGTGTGGAAACGCCGTCCACAAATCCGACCGGTTCTGCCCGAAGTGCGGCGCGGCCTTGAACTGAACGGCGGGTGCTTTTTTTCATCACCCTTTCCCTTATCGAGGGCCATTTTCCAGAACCGCCTTTCAGATACCGTCTTTTCTTTATGCCTGCCGGCCTTCCGTCTGGAACTGGTGGGACAACCAGGACTCATGAAACTTTCGCAAGTATTCGCCCTTTGTCTCTTTACCTTGCTGATCTCGGCCTGTTCACTGGCAGGCGACGTCACCCCTCCACCCGGCTACGAACAGCAGCTTCCTCAGGAACCCCCGGTCGCCGCCGTGACCCCCGAGCCGCTCAGCGGCCCGCTCTACCCGCTTGCAGCGCCGGACCTGGAGACCGGAGCCGCCATTTACGCCGAGAAATGCATCCAGTGTCACGGCGAAAACGGGCTGGGAGACGGGCCGCAGGCCGCCCAGCTCCCGAACCCCGTCGCGGCGATCGGCAGCTCTGAGGTTGCCCGCCAGGCCTCCCCGGCCTCCTGGTACAGTATGGTCACCCGGGGCAACCTGGAGCGCTTTATGCCCGGGTTCGCCAGCCTGACGGATGCGGAGCGCTGGGATGTGGTCGCCTACGCCTTCTCGCTGAGCGCGGCTCCCGGCGAAGACGAAACCGCCGCCCAGCTTTACGCCGAGAACTGCGCCGCCTGTCATGGGGAGAACGGCGCGGGCGACGGGCCGGAGGCAGCCGGGCTCTCGGCGCCCCCCGCCAGCTTCGCAGACCCGGCTCGCACGACCCAGAAAACCGCCGCGGATCACTTCACCGCCATTTCCGAGGGCGTCCCCCCCGATATGCCGGCCTTCGAGGAGAGCCTGAGCGAGGCCGAACGCTGGTCCCTGGCCTCCCACCTGCGGAACATGACCTTCCACGCCCCCGGCAGCCTGGCAGAGGCGGAAGAGCCGTCCGGCGAGGAGGAGCCCCCTGCGGGTGAGAACGGAGAGGAGGCGCAGCCCACCGCCCTGGCGGCCGCGGAGAACGGCGCCGGCGTGATCACCGGCCAGGTGATCAACGCCTCCGGCGGGGAGGTTCCCTCCGACCTGGTGCTCATGCTGCACGGTTTCGACAACGTCCAGGCGGTGATCACCAGCACCACCGATATCCGCCCGGACGGGAGTTTCGCCTTTGAGGAGATCGAGATGCCCCTCGGGCGTTCTTTCGTGGTGGTAGCCGAGTTTGGCGGCGCCAGCTACGCCTCCGATATCGCCAGCGTGCAGGAGGGCGCCAGCAGCCTGGAGCTGCCGGTGACCATTTACGAGACCACGGCGGACCTGTCCCAGGTTTCGATCAACCGCCTGCACCTGTTTTTTGAATTTGTGGACGCCAGCACCGTCCGGGTGATCGAGCTCTACATCCTTTCCAATAACGGCAATAAAACCGTGGTCGGCCCGGGTGATGGGGAGCCGGTGATCGAATTCCAGATCCCGGAGGCGGCGGCCGGCCTGGAGTTCCAGGACGGCGTCCTCGGCGGGCGCTACATCGCCACGGACAAGGGTTTTGCCGATACGCTCCCCATCCGCCCGGGGACGGCCCATTACCAGGTGCTGTTCGCCTACAACCTGCCCTACGAGCGCAAGCTGGAATTCTCCCAGCCGCCCCCCCTGCCGGTAGAGGCGGTGGTGGTGCTGGTGCCGGAGGGCAGCATCCAGGTGCGGGGCGAGGGGCTGGAGGATGACGGCGTGCAGGATATGGAAGGCGCGCAGTACCACCTCTACAGCGTCAGCCGCCTGGGCGCCGGGGAAGCTCTGAACCTGACCATCACCGGCCGGCCGGCGGGCAGCCGCCCCACCCTTTCGCTGGGCACCAGCGGCGGCCTGGTGATCGGGCTGGCAGGGCTGGGCCTGGCGCTGGTCGCCGCAGGTCTGGTGCTCTACCGCCGCTCGCAGACCCCCGAAGCCGAGGAGGGGATCGAGAGCGCCGGCCTGGACGAGGAAGAGCTGGGCCCCGAAAACCCCGACTCGCTGATGGACGCCATCCTCGCGCTGGACGACCTGTATGCAGCCGGAAAGCTGCCGGAAGAGGCCTATCTGCAGCGCAGGGGCGCGCTGAAAGCACGGCTGAAGGAGCTGATGAACCGGTGAGCGAGACGAAGGAAGCGCCGGCCCGGCCTCAAACCGGGACCGCAGCCATCATCGAGGTCCGCCGCCTGGTCAAACGCTTCGGGCTGAAGACCATCCTGCGCGGGCTGGACTTCCAGGTCGAGCCGGGCGAGTTCGTGGCCCTGCTGGGCCCGAATGGAGCCGGCAAAACCACCTTCCTGCGCATCCTCTCCTCGCTCTCCCGCCCCTCATTTGGGGAGGTGCGCATCGCCGGTTTCCGCCTGCCGTCCCAGGCAGGCGCAGTCCGCCGCCGCCTGGGGGTGGTCTCGCACCTCCCGCTGCTCTACGGGGACCTGACCGCCGAGGAAAATTTGCAGTTCTACGGGCGCATGTACGGGGTGCCCGCTCTGGATAAGCGCATTGCCGAAGTGCTGGACCTGGTGGGCCTCTACCCCCGGCGGCGCGACCTGGTGCGTACCTTTTCGCGCGGCATGCAGCAGCGCCTGGCCATCGGGCGGGCTGTGCTGCACGACCCGGAGGTGATGCTTTTCGATGAGCCGCACACCGGGCTGGACCAGGACGCCAGCGCCATGCTGGACCACGTGCTGCAGGAGGTCGCCGCCCGGGGCCGTACGGTGGTGATGACCTCGCACGACCTGGCGCGGGTGGGCGACCTGGCCTCGCGCTTCGACGTGATCTCACGCGGGGTGATCGTCGCCTCCACCCGCCGGGAAGAGCTGGAGCCCGACCGGCTGCTGGCTTTCTACCGGCAGGCGCTGCAAGAAGGGGCCGCGCATGCAAAAAATTGAGGCTTCCGCATCCAAAACCGCCCGGCGGAGCGCCTCGCCCGCTTACCTGCGCGCCCTGTGGGCGGTGGTGTGGAAAGACCTGGCCGCCGAGCTGCGCAGCCGCGAGCTGCTCTCCTCCATGCTGGTCTTCGCGCTACTGGTCATCCTGGTCTTCAATTTTGCCCTGGAGCTGGAGCGCAGGACGGCGGCGGAGCTCACCTCGGGCGTGCTCTGGGTGACCTTTGCCTTCGCCGGCACCCTGGGCCTGAACCGCTCGATGGCGGTGGAGAAAGACCGGGGCTGCCTGGATGGGCTGCTGCTGGCTCCGGTGGACCGCAGCGCCATCTACTTCGGCAAAGCGCTGGGCAACCTGCTCTTCATGCTCCTGGTGGAGGCGATTGTCCTGCCGGTTTACAGCCTGCTGTACAACACCAACCTTTTCCAGCCCGGGCTGCTGCTGGTCACCGTGCTGGGCTCTATCGGCTACGTGGCGATCGGCACCCTGCTCTCCAGCATGGCGGTCCAGACCCGCACGCGCGACGTGCTGCTGCCCATCCTGCTCTTCCCGGTGGTGGTCCCGCTTCTCATCGCCTGCGTGAAAGCCACGAACGGCTTCTTGCAGGGGTTTGAGATGGCGGAGATCACGCCCTGGCTGAACATGCTGCTGGTATACGATGTAGTCTTCACGGCGGTGGCCTTTATGGTCTTTGATTTTGTCGTGGAAGAGTAACAGGCTCGCAGCCATTAACTTTGCAGCTTAGCGTCTTTGCGAGAGAGGTTGGAGGGGATCTGCTGCAGAAGAAAAGCGCTCTCGCAAAGACGCAGAGACGCCAAGAAAAGAAAAACCGGGCGTAAAGCTTTGCGGCTTTGCGTCTTTGCGAGAGATGAATAAGACGGTATTGAGAGTGATTGTTAAATCCGAAAACCAAATCAGGAGGGAATCATGGAAGCGAAACCCCGATTATTGACGATATTGGACACTGTGACCGGCTTACTGTTCCTGGCTGCGGTGGGGATGGTCTTTTTCTACGCCCCCAGAGAGATCGTGATGGGCGAGGTGCAGCGCGTGTTCTATTTCCACGTGGCGGCCGGTTGGGTGGGCATGCTCAGCTTCATCGTCGCGGCGGTGGCGGGGGTGTTCTACCTGGTCACCAGCAAGCGCGGCTGGGATATTGCCGGGCTGGCCTCGGTGGAGATCGGGATTGCCTTTATCTTCATCAACCTGGTCACCGGAGCCATCTGGGCCCGTCCAATTTGGAACACCTGGTGGACCTGGGACCCGCGCCTGACCACCGCCACCATCATGGAGCTGATCTACGCCGCCTACCTGATGCTCCGTTCCGGGATCGAGGACCCCGACCGCCGGGCCCGCTTTGGGGCGGTGTACGCCATCATCGGCGTCCTGAGCGTGCCGCTGACCTACTTCTCCGCCCGCATCTTTCGCACCATCCACCCGGTGGTGATCGGCAGCGGCGATCCTTCGGCCCAGGGCACCTTCGATATGACCCCCCGGATGCTCCAGACCTTCCTGTTCAGCCTGCTCGCCTTCACGTTTGTCTTCTTCGACCTGCTCTGGCACCGCATCCGCCTGGGCTGGCTGGCCGATAAGGTCGAGCAGCTGCGCCTGAAAACCATGTCCTGAACCTAAATAAGGAGACAGACGATGTTCTTCCTTCTGCAAGAACCCACCCCGGATACTTCGGCCTTCCTGATCGCCGGCTACGCGGTGATCTTCGGCGTGATGCTGATCTATTTGGCAAGCCTGGCCGTCCGCAGGCGCAACCTGAAGCAGGACCTGGAGGTCCTGGAAGACCTGGAACAGGCCGCCCCGGGCGAGAGCGCCCAGGAACCCTTCCCCCGCCGGGCGGCTCAGAACGACCTGGCCTCCAAGGGGGGCTGAGGCCCTCTCCCGCCGGGCTCCCTGCATTCCTCAGCCCGATCTGAGGTTCTTTAATACGACTGCGGGGGGCGAGCTGCGCTCGCCCCCCGCAGTCGTGTTAATCCGCCGCCCCTCCTGCACCCCCTGCGCGGACCGCTTATTTCAGCGCCGGCCAGCGCCGGGGGGTGGGGTTCCCATCCGGATAGGTATTCATAAAAGCGTACTCAAGCGTGAGCCTGAACAGGATATAGCGCTCGCGCGGCGCATAGGAGGCGGCCTGTACCGCCTGCGCCCGTGTTTGAGCATCTTCAATCAGAAACGCGCGCCCCCGGACGTAGAACTCGCCCCCTCCGCCGCTGGAATCCTCCACCGAGCAGTGCAGCGTGTAGCGGGGGTCGCGCAGCAGATCTTTCCCTTTGGGCGAGGTGGGCTCCATGAACAGGAACAGCTGCTCGCCGATGATCGGGGTGACGGGGTGCACCCGCGGGCTTCCATCCGCACGCAGGGTGCCGAGATAGGCCACGCCGAAGCGAAAGCGGGTTTCGCCAAAGGCTGCCAGTTCCGGCGCCTGTCTCGAAAATTCTGCCCAACTGGTCATGATCTCTGTGTTCCTTTCGGCCTGTCAGCGTTCGTCCAGCCGGCCCAGGACCGGTTTGATGTCCACGACCGGCGTACCGTCAATCGCTTCCATAGGCGCGACCCTCAACCTGTCCCCGGGCGCTTCCAGCACCGTGACTCGATGCAGGCCGATGGGGTTGGGACGGTCCGGCGAGCGGGTTGCGAACACGCCTGCCAGCGGCCTCTCGACATCGCCGCGCGGATGCACCTGCAGCACCTCGCGGCGCGCAGCGTGGAGCCAGGTGAGCACGATCAGCTCATCCCCGGCGGCGATCCCGGCAAGCCCGCGGGCAAACTCGGGTTTCAGCTCCAACCAGGCCTCCGGCGCGCCTTCATCGCCCTGCATCGGGGCCAGTTCGAGGCTGGTAAGCTCAGAGCGGATCACCCCAATGGGTTCGAGTGTATACGCGGTCCCGTTCATTCTGGTACCCCGCTCGTATTCTTGCAGGTGCGCAGCATCATGCTTCACTCCTATCGCTCCATCGCTGCGAAACAGGCCCGAGCATCTCGTCCAGCCGCCGCTGGAGATAGGCGCGCTCGGCCCGGTTCCCGCACAGATCAAACGCCCGCCGGTAGGCCTCGGCGGCAGCCTCGCGCCGGCCCGTGCGGCGCAGCAGGTCGGCGCAGGCCGCGTGATAGGGATAATACCCGGCCAGCTGGCGGGCGCTTTCTGCCTTTTCCTGCAGGCTCAGCAGCATCTGCAGGCCCGCCGGCGCGCCCCAGACCATCGCCGCTGCCACGGCCCGGTTCACTTCGACCACCGCCGAGGGCGTCATCCTTGCCAGCGTATCGTACAGGGTCGCGATCTGGCGCCAGTCGGTCGCCTCCGCCTCCGGCGCTTCGGCGTGCAGGGCGCTGATCGCCGCCTGGACCTGGTACGGGCCCGGATTGCCCAGGGCGAGGGCCTGGTCCAGCACCGCAATCCCCTCCTGGATTTTTTCCCGGTCCCAGCGAGCCCGGTCCTGGTCTTCGAGCAGAACCAGCTCGCCGTTTGCATCGAGCCGGGCCTCGCGCCGGGAATCGTGCAGCAGCATCAGCGCCAGCAGGCCGCGCGCTTCGGCAGTCCTGGCGTGCACCACGCTCTCGGGCAGCAGCCCGACCAGCACCCGGCACAGGCGGATCGCCTCTCCGCACAGCTCCTGGCGGGTCAGCGGCTGACCCTCCCCGGCGGCGCTGCCGGTGGCGGCGTAGCCTTCGGTAAAGATCAGGTAGATGACCGCCAGCAGAGCTTCGAGCCGCTCCGGGAGCAGGTCGGCGGGCGGCACGCGATAAGGGATTCCGGCGTCCCGGATCTTCCTGCGGGCGCGGGCGAGACGCTGGGCCATGGTCGCCTCAGGCACCAGGAAGGCGCGCGCGATCTCCTGCGTCTTCAAGCCGCCCACGGTGTGCAGGGTCAGGGCCACCCGGGCTTCCAGCGCCAGCGCCGGGTGGCAGCAGGTGAACATCAATTTCAGCCGGTCGTCCGGGATCTGGGCTTCGTCCATATCAGGCTCGCTCTGTGTAACAGGAGGGTCGAGGATGTCCAGGGCCCGCCCGAGGGCCGCCGAGCGGCGCACGCGGTCGATGGCGCGCCGCCTGGCGACGGTCGTCAGCCAGGCCCCAGGGTTCCTGGGGAACCCATCCCGCTCCCAACGCTCCAGCGCGTCCACCAGCGCGTCCTGCAGGGCGTCCTCGGCCAGGTCAAAATCCTGGAACTGGCTGATCAGCGCCGCCAGGACGCGCCCGTGCTCTTCGCGGAAGATCCTTTCGACCTGTTCCGCTGCACTCATCCGCGCTCCGGCCTCAGGCTTTCGGGGACCACAAAGGGCGGATTTCGATCGAGCCGTATTTCGCGGTGGGGATTTTTTCCGCCCAGCGAATAGCTTCGTCGAGGTCCTTGCAATCCAGCAGGAAATAACCGCCCAACTGCTCGTGCGTCTCCGCGAACGGTCCGTCGGTGATCAGGGTCTTTTCGTCCCGCACGCGCACCGTGGTCGCGGTGGTGTCAGGCGCGACCCCGCTGCTGGAGAGCAGTACACCGGACCCTGAAATTTCTTTTCTGAAATCGGCCCAGGTCTTCGCGGCGGCCTTCATCTCTTCTTCGGAGTAATCGGAGCCAATCGCTTCGTCTGCATACATCAATAACAGGTATTTCATGCCTTCGGTCCTTTCCGGGCGGGGCAGCCGCGCCGCCCGTTGAATGATTTTGGAGCACAGCAGTTCATGAGTATCCTGTGCGGGCTGAGCCTGCACAAAACACTCGCCAACCCTGCCGGCTGCGTCAGTCCTATGACTACTGGACCAACCCGATGAGATTGCCGTTTTCGTCCTGGACGGATGCGATCAGACCGCCTCCCCCAATGTCCTTGATCTCCTGAACCACCGTCGCCCCGGCCTCGCGGAGCGACTGCAGACTCTCCTGAATATTATCCACCTGATAATATACCGTCAATCCCTCCCTGTGACCATTGGGATCCAGGCCGATATCCTGGCCGCCCATTTTAAAGCCGACGTAATAGGGAGTGTCCGCGTAGGGCTCCACGCCGAGCAGCCGGCGGAAAAGCGCCTTTGCACTGGCAATGTCCTTTACAGGATACACAACGGTTCTGACGCCCTGGTTCATAGTAAGCTCCTCCTGAAAAATTGGATTACGGCTGTTTCTGCCGTTCTATCCTTACGTCGCAGCAGGAGGGGCCAAAATGACAGAAAAATGGATTATTAATCTGATTCTCATCTTGACTTCAAGACCGGCCGGCTGCCAGGGGAGTAGTTATGGAGTTGGTTCAGGCACGGTGGAACCATGCCTGAACCAACCCCTTTATTTACGCTTCTTGCGTGTCCCCCAGCGCCTGCTTCGCCGGATCAGGCCGCGGCGTGAACAGGATCAGGGCCAGGGGGCCGAGCAGCAGCAGCCACATGGCCGTCTGCAGCCCGGCAGCGCCTGCCGCCCAGCCAACGGCCCAGGTCATGACACCGAGCAGCAGCCCGCCCAGCGAGCCGGCTGCGGAGACCGTCCCCGAGCGCCCCGGGACGGTGGCGTAAGCCTCGCCCTGCAGGACCGAATACCAGCCGATGGTGGTGAAAGGCACGACCAGCAGCAGGGCGATCTTGACCGGCAGCCAGGGGACGAGCAGGAAGGCCGGATAGACGACCAGGGCCAGCGCGGCGGAGAGACGCACCACCTTTCGCCCCGGCACGCGCTCCAGCAGGGGGATCAGCAGCAGGTCGGCTGCCAACGAGGCGCCCATGAGCACGCTCAGCAGCACGCCCGCCTGGACGGCGGTCATGCCGGTCACGTCGGTCAGATAGAGCGGCAGGAAGCCGTAAAAAATGTCAAGCAGCAGGTCCGAGACCTCCAACAGGAAGAGCCAGCGCAGCAGGCGCCGGTTGCGCAGGGCCTCCCACAGGCCGCGCAGCAGGTCTCCAAACACCTGGCGCGGGGTGGGGTGGGCCTCCGCTCCGGCCGGTTCTTCACGGGCAGAGCCAGGCTGCGCCGGGAAGGGCTGCAGGGCTGCCAGCCCCACCAGCCCCAGGGCCAGGACGGCCAGGACCAGGAAGGCGGCGCGCCACCCGAGCCCCAGCGCCAGGAAGGCCGCCAGGAGCAGCGGGCCCAGCAGGTTTCCCAACGAGCCGGCCGCCGTCCAGCGCGCCATGCTGTGCTCCTCGCGGCCCGGGTTCAGGTCCATCAGGGTAGCCTGCGCCAGACTGATAAATGCGCCGCTCGCCGGGTATGCGATGAAGGCGGACAGCAGCAGAACGGGGAAGTTGAAAGCGCCCGCAGCCAGCAGCAGCGATCCGGCGACCGCCAGCCCGCCCCACAGCACCAGGCGCTTGCGCAGAGCCGTATCTCCCAGCAGGAGCAGCACCGGCTCGATCAATACGCTGATCAGGTTAGGCAAACCCAGGAAGAGCCCGATCTGCACGTACGAGAGGGCCAGGTCGTCCCGGATGGCGGGCAGCGCCGCCCCCTGGACGGTGTAGTTGAACTCATCGAAGAACTCGATCAGCAGGAACAGGAAACTGAGCGGCAGGGCGCGCAGCCCCAGCCGCACAGGCAGGCCAGAATCCAATTGGCAAGACAGGGTTGAAAAAATACGCTTAAACACGATTACCTCTTTCTCTCGATCCACTGGGAGGGCACGGACCGGAAACCGGCCCGGCCTGTACTGCCGGGAAAGCGCGCGCAAAAACTGCGCGCCCGGTAGCGAACTATCGAGAGAAAAAGGGGGAGCGCGAGGGCGGGCAGCGCCCGCTAAGACTTACCTGGGAGGGTGAAAGATCTCGTTCACAAAGACCATTATAACGAGTTATTTGCTAAAATTCAATAGAATAAGAGCTGCGCAGCTCAATTTTCTACTCGAGTAAACCCGCATCACACATCCAATCATGAGCATCACGATCGTCCCCTACAACCCTGAATGGCCGGCCGAATTCGCCCGCCTGGCAGCCGCTTTACAGGAGGCCCTGGGCAGCCTGGCGCTGCGGGTGGACCACATCGGCTCCACGTCCGTCCCCGGGCTGGCGGCCAAGGACCTGATTGACATCCAGGTGACCGTGCGCGCCCTCACGCCGCCCGTGGAGGCGGCCCTGGCTGCGCTGGGGTACACGCGCAGGCCGGACATCACCGCCGACCACCGCCCGCCCCTGGCCTCCGGGCCGGAGGAGGACTGGAAAAAATGGCTCTTCCGCCCCCCGACCGGGCAGCGTCCCACCAACCTGCACGTGCGCGTCCAGGGGCGGCCCAACCAGCGCTACCCGCTCCTGTTCCGCGACTACCTGCGCGCCCGCCCGGTCGCGGCCCAGGCCTACGCCCGCGTCAAACAGGCCCTGGCGCGCCAGCATCCGGACGATAAAGAGGCCTACTACGAGGTCAAAGACCCAGTCTTCGATCTCATCATCACCGCAGCCGAGGAATGGGCTGCGGCGGTGCGCTGGCAGCCTGGCCTCTGAACGCCTGAAGCGCCTCATTTTCTCCCGTCAGAGTCACGCATCCGAGGTTCCATGCCCCTGCTCTGGCTCTCCCTCGCCTTTCTGGCCGGCCTGCTCGCGGCCGCCCTGCTCCCGCTCGGGTCGAACGCCTGGCTGCTGGGTGCGGCGCTGGCGGCCCTGCTGGCGGCGGGGATCCTGGTCGGGCTTCCGGGGCGGGTCCTGGCCCGCCTGAGGCCCGGTTTTCGCGCTCCGCTCCCCGCCCGGCTCCACCTGCCGGCCTTCCAGGCCGGCCTGCCCCTGGCAGCCCTGCTCCCGCTGCTGGTCTGCCTGGGGGCAGCCCGCTACGCCTCCACCCGGCTCCGCCCCGACCCCGGGACCCTGGCCTGGTACAACGACCGGGGCGCCCGGTACGGGCTGGAGGGGGTGGTGAGCGACCCGCCGGACCGGCGCGAGACCCACACCAACCTGACCCTGGAGATCGAGACCCTCTATTTCGAAGAAGAGGAGGAGGCTGCGCGCCCGGTGCGCGGCAGGCTGCTGGCGCGCCTGGACCCCGGCGCCCCCTTCCGCTACGGCGACCGGCTGCGCCTGGACGGCGCTCCGGAGACTCCGTTCGAGAACGAGGCGTTCTCCTACCGGGACTACCTGGCCCGGCAGGGAATCCATACCTACCTGTCTTACCCGCAGGCCGAACTGCTCTCATCCGGGGGCGGCAGCCCGCTCTTATCCGCCATCTACCGCCTGAAAGAGAGACTGGTGGGCCTGGTCTACCGCTTCTACCCCGAGCCGGAGGCCTCCCTGCTGTCCGGCATCCTGCTGGGCGCAGACGCCTGGCTCCCCGGCCCGGTGGAGGAGGCCTTTCAAGAGACCGGCGCCGCGCACGTGATCGCCATCTCCGGGTTCAACATGACCATCGTGGCGGGGCTCTTCGTCTCGCTCTTCAGCCGCCTGCCGGCCCTGGCGGTGGGGCGCTCCCTGGCCTTCCAGCGCCGGCTGGGGGCCGGGGCCGCCGCGCTGGGCCTGGCCGGCTACACCCTCCTGGTGGGGGCAGGCCCAGCCGTGACCCGCGCCGCCCTGATGGGCGGGCTGGCCCTGTTCGCGCGCCAGCTCGGGCGCCGCCAGAGCGACGGCCTGCGGTATGACCCGCGCAACGGCCTCAACAGCCTGGCGCTGACCGCCGCCGTCCTGGCCCTCTTCAACCCCCTGATCCCCTGGGACGCCGGTTTCCAGCTCTCCTTCACCGCCACCCTGGGCCTGGTGCTCTTCGGCGGGCCGCTGGCGGAAGGTTTCGAGCGACTGGCGGCGCGCCGCCTGCCGCAGGCGGCTGCGCGGCGGCTGGCCGGCCCGGTGGGCGAGTACTTGCTCTTCACCTTTGCCGCCCAGCTCGCCTCGCTGCCCGTCACCCTCTACCATTTTGGGCGGCTCAGCCCGGTCTCCCTGCTGGTCAACCCGTTCATCCTGCCCGCCCAGCCGGCGATCATGCTGCTGGGCGGGCTTTCTCTCCTGCTCGGCCTGCTGTCGGCGCCGCTCGGGCAGGCCGCTGCCGCCCTGGCCTGGCCCTTCGCCGCCTACACCATCCGGGCGGTGGAGTTCTTCGACCGCCTGTCCGAGGCGCTGCCCGGGTTCGCAGGGGCGCCGGTCTCGTTCAGTCCCCTGGCCTCCTGGCTGCTCTTCGCGGCCCTGCTGGCTCTGGCCTGGCTGGGTACCCAAGGCCGCCTGCGCGGGCTGGTGCAGGGCCTCCTGAAACCGGGCCTGGCGCTGGTCCTGCTCGGGGCGGCTTCGGTGGTCGCCTGGCGCCTGGCCCTGGCCGCGCCCGACGGGCGCCTGCGCCTGACCCTGCTGGAGAGCGGCGCAGGGGGCCAGGCGGGCGAAGCCCTGCTGGTCGAGAGCCCCACAGGCCGCTTCGTGCTGGTGGGCGGCGGGGCCAGCGCCACCCGGCTCTCGGACGGCCTCGGACGGCGCCTGCCGCCCTTCGACCGCCGGCTGGACTGGCTGGTGCTGGCAGGCTCGGGCGAGGAGCAGCTCGCTGCCCTGCCCGCCGCGCTGGAGCGCTTCCCGGTCTCCAATGTGCTCTGGGCCGGACCGCACGGGGCCTCCCGGGCGGCGCGCAGCCTGGAGGAGAGCCTGAGCGCACTTCGCCTGCAGCCGGTCGAGGCGCAGGAGGGCCACGCCCTGGACCTGGGGCAGGGGGCGCGCCTGGAAGTGCTGGCGCTCACCCCGCGCGGCGCGGTGCTGCTGCTGGCGTGGGAAAATTTCCACGCCCTGCTGCCCCTGGGCCTGGATTTCGAGGCGATGGAGGCGCTCAACGCGGACCCGGGCCTCTGCCATATCGAGGTCCTGCTGCTGGCGGACTGCGGCTATGCCGCGTCCAACCCGCCGGAGTGGATCGCGCGGCTGCGCCCGCAGCTGGCCCTGCTCAGCGTGGCCGCGGGCGACCGCGAAGGCAGGCCCGACCCGGAGACGCTGGAAGCGTTAGCAGGCTACACGCTGCTCCGGACGGACCTGCACGGCTGGATCGAAGTTTCTACGGATGGGGAGAGGATGTGGGTGGAAGCGGCGCGGCAGCGCCGGGTGGAGAGAAAGTAGGTGATTTCATCATCGTTTTTCAGCGATTTCTTTTAACTTTTGCAACGCCGCCGGCCACATTTCAGTAAACATTTCTGCTTCATTTTCATCAACCTCCAAATCCACCAGAACTTCGGTACCTCCATCTTTTTCTTTGAACGTATAGTTTTCAAAGGCCGGCGCCCATTTTCGCGCTTCGTCGCTGGTGGTATCCTCAACACCATTGAAAAAGATACCCTGGTGATCGATCGAAATAAACTCATACGGTTTGTTTTCCGCGATCCGGCTCACCATGCCAGCCTCCCCGCCGGTTTCGGGGTCAGGCCCAAGAAAAAGGATCTTTGATCCCTTGCTCCAGTCCCCTTGGTAATATGAGCCTGGGCTAAAGGCAGTTGCCCATTCGCGGTATGGCTCGTCGTCAAGCATCGTATGCCACACTTTTTCCTTTGGCGCGTTGATTAAAACTGAGAAATGCAATTTTTTCATGGCTCGCTGCTCCTTTTTCCATCCCCGTCTGATCAGTTGAGTAATACAAAAATTATAACCTAATTTATCCGATTACCTGGATAACGGACCTGAAACCAATTCTGAAGCTTCCAGGGGTCATCAAACCTGCAGATTGGTTTTATATGTGTGGCTTCAACAGGACCATTGTGGCTGGGTTCTTCGTCTCCCTCTTCAGCCGCCTGCCAGTCCTGGCGGCGGGGCGCTCCCTGGCCTCGAACTCAGGCCTGCTCGAGCTCCCAGATCGTCACCTCGGCCTCGATCACCATTTGCCCGAGTGCCTTCGCCACCGAGATGCGGTGATGGCCGTCGCGGACGTAATAGTCGTCGCCCACCTGGATGAGCTCGACGGGCGGCAGGGCCGTATCCAGCATCAGAGCGGTTGCAATGCTCACCCAGCGCTGCTCCGTCCGGTCGTGGGTGGGATGAAAACCGGCGTCGAAATCCCGGCTGCGCCCCTCGCTGCCGTGAATCCTGGCGATGGGCACATTCTGCAGGCCGGCAGCATGGCGCGACTTTAGCTGCGTGTTCTGCAGCGTTTCACTCAGCTCGCGCAGAGTTTTCCCACCGTGCATCAAACTTTTCCACAACCGCCTGCGCTGCCCCTGGGAGTAGACTCGCCGGAACAGCTGGATGGCCTGGCGGCGCGCGCGGTGCCTGGCATCCGGCTGTCCCAACGTCTGGTTGTAAAGGGTAACGTTCTCTTGCATTGACAGCATACCTCACCTCCTGTAATGCTCGTTCTGCCAACAGAATAGCAAACAGGAGGGTGAACTGTCAGTTACCCAAAGTAGTATCCGGGGGTTGATTGTCGGGTGGAGGGGGTTGATCTACCCGAGCTAAAGGATGCCCAGCTCACGCGGCCTGGCTACAGCCTGTGTCCGGCTGCTCACCTGCAGCTTGCCGAAGATGTTATGGACGTGCTTCTTGACGGTTCCCACC
>JAEWYL010000214.1 GCA_023395675.1 Chloroflexota bacterium
GGGCGAAGCCCCACAAACAACCCTGCTTTCTCCTCTCGGGTGGGAGGAAAAAGGCAAGCCGCGATTGCCCTGCTATAGGATATTTTCATTATTGACCTGCCGGGTTTTCTCATCTATAATCCGTATATTCTTTGAAAAACGGTATATAAAGTCGCAATTTTTTATTCATCCTGCTGCTGACCGGGGTCTCTCGCCTCTCCGCTCACTGCTACTCACATCCCGCTCCCTTCGCCAACCCATTCCCCCGTCAAGCCGGTCTCCGGCATTGTCCGCTTAACCTATCCTTACAAGCGTTGTATTCGTGGTTTCAGACAGGCGCCTGGTTATTCTGGAGGTATTTGTTATGGGTGGAAAAGATGTGGAAGTCAACCTGGAAAACATCAAGGTCGACGTTAACTCAGACAGCTCGATCACCTCGGACTCGACCATCAACGCGAATGTAAATTCGAACAGCACCATCAACTCCGACAGCAATATTACCGTGGACACCGGTAATATCCGCACCGAGCTCGTCCTCCCCCAGCCGTTCCGCACCGAAAGCAACTTTGCCATCACCGAACCGATCGAAATGCGCAATACCAGCGATATCGGTCTGGATATCCGCCCGCTGGTGATGGATTTCTGCTTCAAGTTCGAGCTCGGCAAGCTCCCTGCGGCCTGCATCCGCCAGCCGTACCAGCATCACTTCGGCATTACCCTCTTCGGTCTGGAGATCCTGGGCTTCAACTTTGCCGGGGAATCTCGCATCCAGATCGACGAGGTGCAGAAAAAGCCGCAGGTCGCCTGGGGCGGCGAGCCTGGGGGCGGGCCGAAGCGGGGAGAGCGCGGCCAGCACAGGCGCTCGGGTGGAGAGGATTCCGAAGGCATCCGCTTTCGCCTGGGTTAGCGCGAGGCAGCCATGGCGAAGCAAAAACCTGACGAACCGCAGCCCCTCCGGATCGCCTCCGAAGGGCCAATTGTCCTCGCCGGGCAGCCGCGCGCCCTGAGAGGCGACCTGTATCTGCAGAACAGCGGCGAGGAGCGGGTGCGGCTGCGCCGCCTGCCCCTGGCGTTGAGCAAGGAAGGGGGCGCAGCGCTGGCAGCCGCCCATCCCAGCACCGGGCCTGCCGTACGCCTCAGCCCGGGCATCCTCCGTCCCGGCCACGCCGGGCCGGTCTCCCTCTCCCTCTCGCTGGACCCGCATACCCCGCCCGGGGAATATCGCGCCGAAGTGGAGATTGCCGGGCAGGCCCGCCCGGTGGTGATGCACGTGACCGAACGGGTCGCCCTGCGCATCTCCCCCAACCTGATCGTGGTGGAGAACCGCCCGCAGGAGATCACCGCCCGGCGCATTGTGGTCAGCAACCTGGGAAACGTACCCATAACCGTCGGTAAATTCGGGGCCATCTTCCTGGACGACGAGCTGCTCGTCTGCCGCACACTGCGCCACGCAGCCGCTTCGGTGGACGATGAGCTCAGGCCGCTGGAGGAGTACCTGGCCCGCATCCTGCTCTCAGCCAAGCAGGTGGCGGAGAGTTCGGGCATCCTGCGCGTGTACAACCGCAGCGGCGAGGTGACCGTCCAGCCCGGTGAGGTACAGCCCGTGGATCTCGAGATCCGCATCCCGCCGGACCTGGACCGCCGCGGGCGCTTCCGGGGCGTGTATGCCCTGTACACCGCCAACCTGACCTTTGTGATCGTACCGACCGCAGGCCCGGTCCTGGTGGAGGATGAGCCGCCGCCGGCAAAGCCGCGCCGCCGGAGAAGCAAAGCGGAGCGTGATAATGAGGAGGCAAACCAGTCATGAGCAGCGAAGGACCTTTTTCCCGGCGATCGGACCCCATCTCAATGCGGCGTTCCACTTCCGCCGTGCGGGGCGGCAGCCCATCCATCGGCGAGCTGGTTGACCAGTTCTCACGGTTGAACACCATGGTCATGGATCGCATGAACCAGATGGTGCTCGACGCCCTCCAGCCCGCCGTCGCCACCGGCAGCAGAAAGAGACCCCAGCGCTCGCCCAAAGGCGCGCCCGACGACTGCTGCGATTCCTGCTACCGGGACGATTGCGACTGCCGCTGCTGCATCGGGGACGCGGACTACGTCATCTACGCCCGCCTGGGCGAGGTGCGCATCCTGCCTATCCGGATCGAGAACCAGCGCCGCAGGGAGCGGGTGATCAACCTGGAGTTCAGCGGCTGGTCCCGGCGCGGCGGGGGTAAAGCGCCCATCCAGACGCAGATCCAGCCGGAGGGCGAGTTCACCCTGCCCCCTTGCAGCGAGCGGGAGGTGCGGCTGAGAGTGGATATCAGCCAGGGGTCGGACAACCCGGACGTGCCGGGGCGCATCCCGGACGTGGACGAGTGCGTGGTGCTCTACGGGGACCTGCGGGTGGAGGGCTGCGATATCCGCCCGGTGCGGCTGGCCCTGGCCCTGCTCCCCTACGACTGCGATCCATTCGTCGTTGAGTGCGGGTGCAACTGCTGCTGACGAGAGCACAGCCAGGGTGGAAATCTCGGTTCTGAAAAGCTACCTGGATGAATGCCGCGCGCTCGTACTGGACGAGATCCTGGGGATCGTGCCGGAGAACCGCTACAGACCGGTCCTCTACGACCTGGTCCTGGATTACCCCCTGCGAGCCGGAAAGGCATTCCGTCCTGCGCTGTGCATCGCCACAGCCAGGGCGCTCGGAGGCCGCCTGGAGGACGTCCTGCGCACGGCGGCGGTCCTGGAGCTCTTCCACAACGCCTTCCTGGTCCACGACGATATCGAAGACGGTTCGCTGATGCGCAGGGGGAAACCCACCCTGCACCAGGATTTTGGCGTGCCCATCGCGGTCAACGTGGGGGACAGCATTTTTGCCCTCTGCCTGCAGCCGCTGCTGGAGAACACGCGCCGCCTGGGCCTGGGGAAGGCCCTGACCATCCTGGAGCTGATCGCCCGCATGGCGCGCGAATCGGTGGAGGGGCAGGCGCTCGAGCTGGACTGGATCCGCAGGGGCAATTTCCAGATGCGCGAGCGGGATTACTGCCTGATGTGCTACAAAAAGAGCTGCTGGTACACCTTTATCGCGCCCACCCAGATCGGGGCGGTGATCAGCGGGGGCCAGGAGCCGCTGCTCTCTCACCTGCGGAAGTACGCCGCGTACATCGGGGTCGCCTTCCAGATTCAGGACGACGTGCTCAACCTGGCGGGAGACGAGGGCAAGTACGGGAAAGAGATCGGCGGCGACCTGTGGGAGGGCAAGCACACCTTGATCCTGATGCACATGCTGCGCTCAGCCGCTCCCCGAGAGGCAGCCCGGGCCCGGGAGATCCTGTGTAAAAGCCGCCTGGAGAAGACCGCCGAGGAGGTGGACTTCCTGCTGGACCTGGTGGGGCGCTGCGGCAGCCTGGAATATTCGAGCGCGATCGCCCGCCGGCTGGGGGCGAAAGCCGGAAAAGCCCTTACCCGCGCTGCCGCCTGGATGCCCGCCTCCGTTCACCGCGATTTTCTAACGGCCATGGTGGATTACGTCATCGAAAGGGAGTTATGATGAGCAGCAATCCGAACGACCTGCGACAGATCATCCAGGAATTGATCTCACGCTCGGCTTCCGACCAGCTTCAGAATCTGCATCGTTTCGAGGAGCTCGTCCGCCAGGCGACCCGGGGCGACCTGGACGGGACCGCCCTGCGAGAGGAATACCTGCGCTTCGCCCGCGAGGAGGGCCTGCGCTATTTCAACGACCTGACGCGGGTCGGGCTGAGTTTCTACCATTCCCTGATCGAGCTGAACCGGCATTACAACGAGCGCTTCTTCGAGCATATCGCCGCCCCGGACAGCCCCCGCAACGGCGCATCCGAGAACGGCAGCCGCAGGGTGCGCATCGTCGAGATGGAGCTGCAGGGGCCCCTGGGCAGGGACGCCCGGCGCGCCTTTGTGATCGAAAACCAGCGGGACGAACCGGTGGCGGTCTCTTTCCTGATCTCGGAGTTCACGGACGAGAGCGGCGAGGCGAACTTCCGCCCTCCGCTGCAGCTGGCCCCTGCCCGGTTTGATT
Organism: Chloroflexota bacterium; assembly: GCA_023395675.1. Lineage (GTDB taxonomy): Bacteria > Chloroflexota > Anaerolineae > Anaerolineales > UBA4823 > JAEWYL01. The sequence goes on from JAEWYL010000214.1 coordinate 4,019, forward strand.
TGAACCCGGGGGAGGAGCGCCAGGTCCTGCTCACCCTGCCGCTACTGGAGGAATTTTTCGTCCCGGGTCAGGTCTACAGCGCGACCCTGGTCGCCAGCGGTTTCGAGGGCCTGCAGCTTCACCTCAAGGCGCGGGCTTCGGCGGCCGCCTCCGAGCCGGAGCAGCCAGATGAGCCGGAGAGTGAGAGTGCGAAGGGGCCGGTCTTCCGCCCGGTTGAAGCTGAGGAGGAATGAGCATGGAGAGCGCGCCGGTGGATGCCCATAATCCCGATTCCCTGCCTCGCCTGGTGCTCACACCCGAGCCCGGCAGCCTCTCCCGCCTGCTGCAGGAAGGGCAGCACCTGCTGGTACGCTACCCCCAGGCTGCGCGGGCCCTGATCGCCGCCTTTGTCGAGGAAGGGCGGCGTTTCGCCGCCACACCCGAAGGCCAGGCCTGGAAAGAGAAGCTGGCCGCCTCTGAGATTGTGCACCGGGGTCGCTTTATTTGGGACGCCTACAGCCTGGACGCCCTGCTGGAATCCGGCGCAGAGCGGCTCCCCTCGGCCTGGCTCGACCTGATCCTGGCGGCGGTGGCGGACCCGGACCTGGAGAGCATCCTCTCCAACCTGCTGGTCGAGGAAGTCCAGAATGGAACCTTCGGCCTTACATAAGCTCCAGGCTGCCTACCTGGAGCAGGATGACTGCCTGTACCTGGCCCTCGGGCTGGCGAAGGCCGCCTCCGACCTGCAGAACTGGGCGGCGGCAGGCGCCGGGCAGGCCGCCTCTGCCCCGCAGGGGGCTCCGGACGAAACCGGCGAAGGCCCGTCAGAGGCCTATCTGCATTTCCTGCTCGGCCTGCTCGCCTTCGCCGGGCGGCTGGAGCAGGCGCTGGGCGGGCCCCCAGCGCCGGACCCGGACGGTCCGGCGCGCAGCCCCAGCCGGGAGCCCGTCCTGCGCGAGCTCCTGCGATGAACCTGATCAGCCGCGTCCTGGCCCTGACCGACAGCCTCCGCCTGGCGGAGGAAGCCGGGGAGCGCGCCGGCTGGTATAAAGAGTGGTTCCATTTCTGCATCATGGGGCCGCAGGTCCGGGCGGTGGTGAACTTCAGCCTGATGAACCGCCCGGAGGAGGCGGGGCCGGGGCCTACGCGCCAGGCCCGCGTCACCGTGCTGCTGGAAGAGGCCGGCTCTTGGGACGGCGAGGTGTTCGAGATTGACCCCCGGGAGGTGCACCTCGCTCCCGGGCGGGTGGACCTGCGCTTCGGGCACAACTGCCTCGCTCTGCGGGATGGGCTGTTCCATCTCAGCGCCGCCCTGGACAGCCGCCCGATCACCCTGGACCTGCAGCTCCGCCCGCTCACCTACCCGCTCATGCGCAACCGGGCGGCGATCGGCGCCGGGGTGATCGATTGGCTGGTGCTCCCCCGCCTGCAGGCCAGCGGGGTGATCGTGTCGGGCAGGCGGGTCCACAGGCTGGAGCAGGCCCCCGCCTATCACGATCACAACTGGGGGAGCTGGCTCTGGGGACACGATTTCGCCTGGCAGTGGGGTTTTGCCCTGCCTGCCGTCGAGGCAAGCCCCTGGAGCCTGGTGTACGAGTGCATGACGGACAGGGCCCGCAGCCAGGCGACGCAGATCAAGCTCTGCCTGTGGAAAGGGCCCAGGCTGGCGCGGGTTTTCTCCCAACAAGAGGTGGCCTCGCGGCCCGAGGGTTTCCTGCCCCCCATGCGCGTCCCGAAATTTCCCCCCGTGATGGCGCTGATCTCCCCCGAATGGACCACGGACGTGCCTCGTGTGCTCCAGATCGAGGCCGCCTCCGCCCAGGACAGGCTCGAATGCCGCTTCGAGGCCCAGGAAGTGGCCCAGATCATCGTCCCAAACGAGACAGACCTGGAGGAGACGATTATCAACGAGGCGGTGGGTAAATTTACGGCGCGCGGCCGGATCAAAAACGAAGAGGTTGAGATCGAAGGAGAAGGGTTCTTTGAATTTCTGGCCTGAGCGCGCCAGCGCGGCGGCGTTTATCGGCGCTTCGCTGGAAATCCTGCAGCAGGAATGCCGGCCGGCTTACCGTGAACTCTGTGTGAGGCTGGCGGGCCGGAGCGTCCGGCTGAAAATTGAGGACGAGACCGTGACGCTCGCTTTTACCCGGGAGAGCGCCCGGCTGGAAGCCGCCGGCGAAGACGAGGCGGGCATCCGCCTGACCACCGGCTGGGACGCGGTCCTGGATCTGGTGGACGGGCGGCTGGCGTTTATTGACGCGGTGCTCACGGGGCGGCTGGATTTGTGCGGGGAGGCGGGAGAGCTGGCGGTCTTTTACACCGGTTTGCAGACCTACCTGCGCGGGGCTGTGCGCAGCCCCTCTTTCCGCAGCCTGCTGGACCGCCTGCGCCTGGTGCACCCGGCCGGCGCTCGGGATTGATCCGGTTTCAGCCAATCCGGCCTTGATAAATTTATTGATCAGGGTAAAGTGGGGGGGGAGCGCGGCGCTGGCCCC
>JAEWYL010000286.1 GCA_023395675.1 Chloroflexota bacterium
CTCATGTTAGATTTCTTCCTCTGGTACCTCCTCATCTCCGCCGTGGGCTGGCTGGCGTTCCCCCTGGCCTTCCGGCTGCTGCCCGGGCTGGCCGACCGGGGCTTCGCCCTCGCCCGCACCCTGGGCTGGCTCCTGTGGGGCTTCATCTTCTGGCTGCTGGCCTCCCTGGGGGTGCTGCGCAACACCCCCGGCGGGCTGCTCCTGGCCCTGGGGCTGCTGGCCGGGCTCTCCCTCTGGGCCTGGCGCAGCCTGGCCCCTCCCCCCGGCGAGGCGCACCCGCTGCGCCGCTGGCTGGCGGGGCGGAGCGGCCTGGTGCTCGCCGTGGAGCTGCTCTTCCTGGCGGCTTTTGCCTGGATGGCCTTCGTGCGCGCCGCCAACCCCGAGGCCGCCGGCACCGAGAAGCCCATGGAGCTGGCCTTCCTCAATGCCATCCTGCGCTCGCCTACCTTCCCGCCCCACGACCCCTGGCTCTCGGGCTACGCCATCTCCTACTATTACTTCGGCTACGTGCTGGCGGCCATGCTGGGCAGGCTGGCGGGGACCACCGGCGGGGTAACCTTCAACCTGGCCCTCTCGCTGGTCTTCGCCCTCACCGCGCTGGGCGCCTACTCGCTGGTCTACAACCTGCTCGCCCGCCGCAGCCGCCCCGGCGGGAGGGAACCGGCCCTGGATGATCCCGTCGCGCCGGGTCTGGGCCTGCCCCTGCTCGGCCCGCTCTTCGTGCTCTTTGTGTCCAACCTGGAGGGCTTTCTCCACTCCCTGCACAACCGCGGCCTGTTCTGGTCCGACGGCCGGTCCGCCTTCTGGGAGTGGCTCGACATCCCCGACCTGAACCTCCCCCCCGAGCTGCCCCTCTCCTGGGTGCCGCAGCGCTTCTGGTGGTGGTGGCGCGCCTCGCGCGTGGTTCAGGATTACGACCTGCTGGGCAACAACAAGGGCGACGTGATTGACGAGTTCCCGGCCTTCTCCTTCCTGCTGGGAGACCTGCACCCGCACGTGCTCGCCATGCCCTTCGCCTTCCTGGCGGTGCTGCTGGCGCTGAACCTGTTCCTGGGCGGGGCGCGCGGCCCCTCGGAGGGCCTGCGCCTGCGCCTGCCCGCCCGCCCCCTGGCGGCCCTCGGCCTGAGCCTGGGCTGCGCCGTGCTGTTTGCCCTGGGGGCCGCGGCCCTGGGCGGGCAGGTCAGCCCGGCCCTGGCAGGACTGGGCGGCCTGCTGGCGGGCGGGCTGGCCTTCGCCGGACTGGGCGCTGCCGGAGGCGAGGCGGGCCTGGAACGCCCGGCCCTGCCCCTCTCCGGGCAAGTGCAGCTCGGGCCGCCCCTTCACCTGAGCCGGACCCACCTGCTGCTGGCCGCGCTGGTGCTGGGCGGGCTGGCCTTCCTCAACACCTGGGACTTCCCCGTCTACACCGCCCTGGTGGCCGGGGCTTACGCCCTGCGCCGCAGCCGGGTGGAGGCCGAGCGGGACTCCCGCCGCCCCTCCCTGTCCGCCTTCCTGGTGCATTTTGTCTGGTCGGGCCTGGCCCTGGGCCTGCTGGGCGTCCTGCTCTACCTGCCCTTCTACCTGGGCTTCTCCTCCCAGGCGGGGGGCCTCATCCCCAACCTGATCTACGCCACCCGCGGCGCGCACCTGTGGGTCATGTTCGGCACGCTCTGGCTGCCGCTGTTCGCCTACCTGATTTTCCTGTGGGTGCGGCGCGGCGACTGGCGCGCCGAGGGGCGCGGCCTGCTGGCGGCCCTGGGCTTCACCCTGCTCCTCTGGCTCCTGGCCCTGCTGCTGGCGCTGGTGGTGCTGGCCTTGGGCGACCGCTTCTTCCCCGAGCTGGCGGGGCTGTTCCTGGGCATCCACGGCGCCGCAGACGCCGGGAGCCTGCTGCGCGGCGCCCTGGCGCGCCGCCTGGAGAACCCGGGCGGCTGGATCAGCCTGGTGCTGCTCCTGGCGGGGGTGCTGGGCCTGCTGCTGCTAGCCTTCCGCCACTGGACCGCGTTTACACGCAAAGCTGAAGACCAGGCGCCCGAGGCCGGCGCGCCGGAGGGCGCCCCGGCCCTCTCCGCCCTGCCCCTGCGCTCCGCCGACCTCTTCGCCCTGCTGCTCATCCTGCTCGGCGCGCTCATGGTGCTCGGCCCGGAGTTCTTCTACCTGCGGGACGTCTTCGCCTACCGCATTAACACCATCTTCAAGTTCTATTTCCAGGCCTGGCTGCTGTGGGCCGGGGCGGCTGCTTTCGGCTCCGCCGTGCTGCTCACCCGCCTGCGCGGCCTGCCGCGGGCGGCTTTTAGCCTCCTGCTGCTCCTGGTGGTCGCTGCCGGGCTGGTGTACCCGGTCTTCGGTATCTGGAGCAAGACCAACGGCTTCCAACCCGCCGAATGGACCCTGGACGGCTCGCTGGATTACGCCCGCCGCTACGCGAGTGATTGGCCCGCGGTGGAATGGCTCAGCCGCGCCCCGCTCGGGGTGGTGGCTGCGGCGGTGTCGCCCACGGGCGGCAGCTACAGCGATTACGCCATGGTCGCCGTCCATTCCGGGCAGCCGGTGGTGCTGGGCTGGATCGGGCACGAGAACCAGTGGCGCGGCGGGTCGGAGGAGATCGGCTCCCGCCAGCAGGATATGCAGACCCTGTACTGCAGCCAGGATTGGGACACCGCCCGCAGCCTCCTCGACCGGTATAATATCCGTTACGTCTTCGTCGGCCTGCTGGAGCGCAGCACCTACAGCCCGGGTTCCGAGAACTGCCGGGCCGGGCTGAATGAGGAGAAATTCGAGGCCTTCCTGACCCCGGTATTCAGCCAGGACGGGGCGGTGGTGTACGAGTACCTGCCCGTGGGGGGCACGGCTGCAGCCGCCGGAAGACCCTGAAGGTGCCCGGTGCGAGGCACTTTCTCTGCCGGCCCGGCTGTAGACGGGCAAAGAACGCCTGCCTGGCATGTACCTGACCTGGCGAGGTAGTGCCTTGCACCTGCACGCTCGCGCGGCGAGAAGCCGGGCCCTCTCGGGCGCTGGGCACGGCTGCAAACGGGTTGGGAATGAACCATTTCAGGCACCGCCCTGCCCCACGCGAGGCTGTCCTGATCCCCTCCCCAACGGCGGGATGGTTTGCGCTTACGGGCTTCCCCTAAGCGCAAACCGCCGTTGGGGAGGGGCTGGGGGAGGGGCTGGGGGAGGGGTTAAGCGCAGCGGCCGCAGGAAGACCCGAAAAGTCTCCGAGACCTTTCGGGTCGCCAATGGGGCTGCCCCGCCTGCCCGGATCAAAGGCAGCCCGGGCCTCTCGCCGGCAGTTAAACAGCGCGGGGTGCAGGGTTACACCCAGCACCTCACCGCCATCATTCGGTAGCATAAAAATTCTCAAGACATGAGCCTATGAAAGACCGACTCAGCCTCGAAAACAGCCTTTACCTGCTCGCCTTCCTGCTGGCGCTCGGCCTGCGCCTCTACAACCTGGGGGGCGCGCCGCTCTCCGACGCGGAGGCGCGCTGGGCCCTGCAGGCCCTGGACGTGGCCCGGGGGCAGGCCCCGCTGGCCATGGGCCCGCAGCCGGGCTACGTGCTCCTGAGCGGGCTGCTGTTCTGGCTGGCCGGCGCCAGCAGCTTCGCCGCCCGCCTGCTGCCGGCCCTGGCCGGCGCGCTGCTGGTCTGGCTGCCCTACCTGCTGCGGGGGGTCTTCCTCCCCGCCGGGCAGGCGCGCGGCGCGGCCTGGCTCTCCACCGGGCGGCTGGCGGGGCTGATCCTGGCCTTCGGTCTGGCCCTGGAGCCGGGGCTGGCGGCTCTCTCGCGCCAGGCGGGCAGCGGGCTGCCGGCCCTCAGCCTGGGTCTGCTCTCCCTGGCACTGGCCTGGGCGGGCCGCCCCATCCTGGCGGGCGCTTCCGCCGGGCTGGCCCTGCTCATGGGAGCGGACATTTTTCACGGCGCGCTGGTCCTGGCCCTGGCATGGGCCGGGGCGGCGCTCTTCCGGCGCTTCGGCCGGGCGGGCGCCCCGGCCGCCTCTCAGGCTGGACCGCCCTCCGGGGATGGGGGCGGCGCCGCCGTCTACCCGCTCGCCAGGGAGGCGCAGCCCTCTCTGCCGGACCCTGAGGCGGCCGCAGAGGCCACCGCCTCGGCCGCCCCCTTGCCCTGGCCCGGGCCCTATGCCGCCCCGGCCCTCGCGCCCGCCGCGGCCCTGCCCTTCCCGGCAGGGCGCGTATTCTGGACGCGCTTCCTGGTTTCCGCCGCCGCGGCCCTGCTCCTGGCGGGCAGCCTGCTGCTGCGCTTCCCCTCCGGCCTGAGCGCCTGGGGCGGGAGCCTGGCGGCCTACCTGGCGGGCTGGGGGCCGGGCGCCCTGGAGGCGGAGGGCTACCTCCCCGTGCTGCGCCTGCTGGCCGCCCTGCCCTTCTACACGCCGCTGGCCCTGCTTTTCGGCCTGCTGGGTCTGGTGGGCGCCTGGCTGCGTCCGGGCTGGTTCGGCCCCTGGAGCGCCTGGGTGCGCCGCCTGGGCCTGCTCTTCCTGGCGGCCCTGCTCCTGGCCGCGCTCTACCCGGGGCGGCGCATGGACCACCTGTTGTGGGCCCTGGTCCCCCTGTGGGCCCTGGCGGGCTTCTCGATCGCCCGCCTGCTGCAGCCCGCCCCCCGCCCGGAGGCCGCCGCGCCTTCCCTGTGGGTCTCGCAGGCCCTGCTCCTCTTCGTGCTCTTTGCCCTCTTCTTCCTGAACCTGGCGGGCCTCACCCTCGCGCCCGCCGGGACCCAGACCTACACCCTGCGCCTGGGGGTGATGATCGGCGTGCTCGCCCTGGGCCTGCTCACCACCGTGCTGGTCGGGCTGGGATGGTCCTGGGAGGCGGCCCTGCGCGGCCTGGTCACCGGGTTGGCCCTGGGCCTGGGCGCCGCCACCCTCTCCGCCGCCTGGGGCGCCGCCCAGCTCCACCCGGCGGAGCAGCTCTCGAACCTGTACGCCCGCCAGGAGCTCTGGTCGCCCGGGCCCGAATCCGCCTCCCCGGACCTGCTGCTGGAGACGGTGCAGGACCTGGCGGAATGGGAGACGGGCTGGCACACCGATATTGACATCCTCCTGGCGGTGGATTCGCCCTCTCTGCGCTGGGCGCTGCGCGAATTCCCACAGGTCAGCCAGGCCCCGTCCGGGAGCGCACCCCGCGCCGCGGCCGGGTCCCCGGCGGTGATCGTCACCACCGAGCTGGCGGAGGAGCCCAGCCTGGAGGCCGCCTATCGCGGCCAGGATTTCGCCTGGCGCCTGATCCCCACCTGGACCGGCGCCCTGCCCGACGATCTCTTCCGCTGGTGGGCGTTTCGCCAGGCCCCGGCGCGCATCGAGCGCTTCATCCTGTGGGCCCGCGCCGACCTCTTCCCCGGGGAGGAGAGCGGGGCTGGTAGACCCGGGTCATTTGAACCTTGAGTTGGAGAGAGCATGTGCGTTGTGAATGTCATTGCGATTGACGGACCGGCGGCCTCGGGAAAGTCCACCCTGGGCCAGAACCTGGCGGAGGCCCTGGGCTACCTGTTTTTCGATACCGGCATCATGTACCGGGCGGTCACCTGGGCCGCCCTGGACCGGAGGGCGCCGGTGTCCGATGAGCAGGCCATGAACCGCCTGGCGCAGGAGGTGGACATTGACGTGCGCCCGCCCTCCGCCGCCGACGGTCGTACCTGCGACGTGCTGCTCGACGGGCGGGACATCACCTGGGAGATCCGCAGCCCGGAAGTGGACGCCAACGTCTCCGCCGTCTCGGCCTATGCCGGGGTGCGCCAGGCCCTCACCGCCCAGCAGCGCCGCATCGGGCAGCGCGGCCAGGTGGTGATGGTGGGGCGCGATATCGGCACGGTGGTGCTGCCTGAGGCCGAGCTGAAGGTCTACCTGGACGCCTCCGCCGGGGAGCGCGCCCGCCGCCGCTACCAGGAGCTGCTCGCGCGCGGCCAGCACGCCGATTACGAGGAGATTTTGAAGGGCGTGCTCAACCGCGACGCCATCGATTCCTCTCGCGCCGTCTCCCCCCTGCGGCCCGCCGAGGACGCCGTGATCCTGGATTCCGACCGCCTGACCTCCCGCCAGGTGCTGGAGCAGGTGCTGCAGCTGGTGAAAAACTGCTGAGCGCCCCCATGGAAACCACGCCTCCCAAACCGGTCGCCGAGACCGTCCGCCACGAAATCACCCGCCTGCCGGAGCTCACCCGCGGGCGCCGGTTCTTCCGCCGCCTGTTCCGCGGTTTCGTGCGCCTGCTGGTGCGCCTGCTGGCGAGCGTGCGCGTGGAAGGCATGGAGAATGTCAACCCGCAGGGCCCGGTGCTGATCGTCTCCAACCACCTGGGCGACGCCGACTGGCTGGTGGGCCTGGCCTTCGCGCCCTACGACGTGGACACCTTCGTCAAGGCGGAGCTGTACGACTACCCCGTGGTGGGCCGCCTGCTGGAGGCCTACGGGGTGATCTGGATCCACCGCGGCCGCGCCGACCGGCGGGCGATCCGCTCGGCCCTGGAGGCCCTGGAGCGCGGGCGCATCCTCGCCATCGCCCCCGAGGGCCGCGAGAGCGTCACCGGCGCGCTGGAGGAGGGCACCGGCGGGGCCGCTTACCTGGCGCTCAAATCCGGCGCGCCCGTCCAGCCCGTCACCTTCACCGGCACCGAGAACGCGGCCATCTTCGCAAACCTGAAGCGCCTGCGCCGCAGCCGGGTCTCGCTCACCATCGGGCCGGCCTTCCAGTTCGAGCGCCCGCCCAACCTGCGCGGCGCCATCGAGAGCGGCACCGAGCGCATCATGCACACCCTGGCCCGCCAGCTCCCGCCCGAGTACCGCGGGGTGTACCAGGACAGGAGCGACCCATAGGTTTCTATCCGCATATATTCTGTTGGGCTGGGGGGCGCAGTCTCCCAGCCCAACAGAATATAATTGATTATCGATTAGGTTCAAGATATACCCGTAGAGGACCTGCCTGCTATGACGCTGAAGAGCCTGGAAAGAAAAGCCACCGCCCCGAGCGGATACGATCACGCCCGGCACGAGCCCATGAGGCGCTTTTTGCGCTTCCTGATCCGCAGTATTGGTTTTACCCTGTTGGGGAAGCTGGACCGGGTGGAGGGCCTCGAGAATGTGCCCGCGCAGGGGCCGGCGATCCTGCTCATCAACCACATCGCCTTTATTGACCCCATCGCCGTCCTGCACCTGGTGCCGCGCAATATCGTCCCGCTGGCGAAGATCGAGGTGTACCGGGAGCCGCTGTGGGGCATCTTCCCCCGCCTGTGGGGGGTGATCCCGGTGCGCCGCGACGAGGTGGACCGGCGGGCGATACTCCAGGTGCTGGAGGTGCTGCGGGCGGGTGAGATGGTGCTGGTGGCGCCGGAGGGCACCCGCAGCCCGGCGCTCACCCAGGGGAAAGAGGGGGTGGCATACCTGGCGGCGCGCAGCGGCGTGCCCGTGGTGCCGGTGGCGGTGGACGGCACCGAGGGCTTCCCGGCGCTGCGCTTTTTCTCCTCGCGCTGGCGCGGCCCGGGGGGCAGCGTGCGCTTCGGGCGCCCGTTCCGCTTCCGGGCGGAGTACGCCCGCCCCACCCGCGAGCAGCTGCGCCAGATGACGGACGAGGCCATGTACGTGGTCGCCTCGCTGCTGCCCGAGCACCGCCGCGGCGTCTACGCCGACCTCTCCCGCGCCACCCGCGACACCCTGGAGCTGCTGTAGGTTCTAACCACAGCTGGACGCAGACAGAATACCAAAGATCTTCTGATCTGCGTCCACCGGCATAAGCTGCGGATGCTGCTTTCCCCCCCCCGCACTCCTGACAAATCTATCGGGTCTCTGTCCCAATTGCGGCGCGGTAACGAAGCCGTTACCGTGCTATAATCCAACACACAAGGCCGCTCAAGCACCTCAACCGAGACGATTCGCAAGCCATACCGTATGGCTTTTGTGGCCCTGATTTAAACCCTGAACTCACCTGTTCTCAGGCCTCTCTGGCGGTATGACGTTTTTACTGAATCTCCTGACCTCCGGTCCTTACATCAACTTCCCGCGCGATCTCCCCGGGCGGTTCACTGTGATCCTCGGCTGCCTGCTCTTCCTGGCAGCCGTCCTGTACCTGGCGCGCCGCTGGCGCGGGGAGAGGCGGGTGCGGAGCCGGAAAGAGAAGCTCTTCCTGGCCTTCCTGATCCTGCTGGTCCCCCTCACCAGCCTGTTCCTGGGGCTGCGCCTGCCCGCCGCCAGCGGCGCCCTGCCGCCCCTCTGGCTGCCCATGGAGCCGCGCGGCCCGGCGCTGATGGTCTTCGCCGCCCTGCCCTGGGTCTTCGCCGGGGGGCTGCTGGGCATGGCCCCGGCGGCCGCCCTGGGCGCCCTCTCCGGCCTCTTCCTGGCCCTGTGGGAGACCCACACCCCCTTCACCATCTTCGAGCTGGCGCTGCTGGCGGTGCTCTTCACCGCCGCGGTCCAGCAGCCCTACCGCACCCTGTCCTACCGCCTGCTGCGCCGGCCCCTGGTGGCGGCGCTGCTCCTGGCGGTGATCTACCCGCTCATTTTCCTGGTCTCGGCCTGTTTTTCCGCCAATGGGGGGCTGGCTGCCCGGCTGGACTATGCCCTTTCCAACCTCAGCCTGGCGGCGCTCGCCCGGGCCGGCGAGCTCCTGCTGGCCGGCCTGTTCGCCGAAGCCGCCGCCCTGGCCCAGGCCTTCTCCTGGGGCTACCGCGGCAAGCGCCTGCCCTCGCCCTCCGAGCGCAGCCTGGAAGCGCGCTTCCTCTACGGCATCGCCCCGCTGGCCTTCCTGCTCTTCGTGCTCCTCATGGCGGGCGACTGGGCGGTCTCCAACCGGGCGGCGCGCCAGATGCTGCGCGAGCGCATGGCGAACGCGGCCCAACTGGCCTCCGAAAACGTGCCCTACTTCCTGGAGGCCGGGCAGGGCCTGATTGACCGCCTGGCGCAGGACGAGAGCCTGCTCTCCACGAGCACGGGCGAGCTGGAGGACGCCCTCGAGGCCGGCCTGCGCAGCGTGCCCTTCTTCCACCAGCTCTACCTGCTTGATTCCGGCGGCAGCGTCGTCGCCGGCTACCCGGACCGCGCCTACGCCGGCCACCTGGCCCCGCCCGACGAGCAGGTGGGCGTGCAGCTCGCCCTGACCGGCGAAGCCCCGGTGCAGTATTTCACCCTGCCGCCCGAGGAGGGCGGGAAAGCCGCCCGGGTCTCCTTTGTGGAGGCCGTGCTGGACGAGGAGGGGGAGGTGCGCGGGGTGCTGGTGGGCCGGGCCGACCTGGCCGACAACCCCTTCACCCAACCGATCCTGAACAGCCTGCAGAACCTGGCGGGCTCTCAGGGGGAGGGCCTGCTGCTGGATGAGAACCACAACATCCTCTTCGCCCTCAACTCCGCCTCGCTGATGACCCCCTATTCCGGGCGCTTCCCGGAGGAGCCGGCTTTCTACGACGAGGCCGCCTCCGACGGCACGCGCCGCCTGGTCTACTTCCAGCCCGCCGCCGGGCGTCCCTGGGCGGTGGTGCTCTCGGTGCCGGCCCAGCTCGCCCAGCAGATGGCGCTGAACATCGCCCTGCCCCTGCTCGGCATGATCCTGCTGCTGGCGGGCTTCTCGGTGCTGCTCCTGCGCCTGGGCCTGCGCGTGGTCACCGCCTCGCTCCACACCCTGGCGGCCTCCGCCGCCAATATCGCCCGCGGCCAGCTCGACCACCCGCTGCCGGTGGAGGGGGAGGACGAGGTCGGGCAGCTCCGGCGCGCCTTCGAGCAGATGCGCCTGTCCCTCAAAGCGCGCCTGGACGAGCTGAACCGCCTGCTGCTGGTCAGCCAGGGCGTGGCCTCCAGCCTGGAGATGGGCCAGGCCGTGCGCCCGGTGCTGGAATCGGCCCAGACCCTCTCCGGGGCCTCCTCGGCGCGCGTGGTCCTGGCGCAGTCCGTCGCCCCCGACCTGGCCGACGATCTGGAGATCGCCCGCTTCGGCCTCGGCCCGGCCTCCGAGATCTACGCCGGCCTGGACGAGCAGATCCTCGAGCTGGCCCGGCAGAAAGACCGCCTGGCCTTCACCAGCCTGGCGCGCCAGCGGCGGCTCAAGTTCCCCGCCGGCATGCCCCACCCGCAGTCGCTCTACGCCCTGGCCCTGCGCCACGAGAACCTGTACTACGGGGCCCTGTGGGTGGCCTTCGACACCCCCCACGTATTCACCGAAGAAGAGGTGCGCTTCCTGGCTACCCTGGCCGGGCAGGCCGCCCTGGCCGCCGCCAACGCCCGCCTCTTCTCCAGCGCCGAGATCGGCCGCCAGCGCCTGGCCGCCATCCTGGCCTCCACCCCCGACCCCGTCCTGGTCACCGACCACCAGAACCGCCTGCTGCTGGCCAACCCGGCCGCCTGGCGCCTGCTGGGGCCCGGGCTAGAGTGGGAGGAAGGCCGTCGCATCGAGGAGGTGGTCTCTCAGGAGAACCTCCTGAAGCTGCTCTGCTCGCCCGAGGACGACAAGCGTTCGGTGGAGGTGGCCTTCCCCGACGGGCGCGTCTACTACGCCACCGCCTCCACCGTCCAGGCCGACGGGCAGCGGGTGGGGCGGGTCTGCGTCCTGCGCGACGTGACCTATTACATGGAGCTGGACGCCCTCAAGTCCGAGTTCGTCGCCACCGTTTCCCACGACCTGCGCTCGCCCCTCACCCTGATGCGCGGCTACGCCACCATGCTGGAGATGGTGGGCGAGCTGAACGAGCAGCAGGTCTCTTACGTGCGCAAGATCATCGGCGGGGTCGAGAGCATGTCGCGCCTGGTCAACAACCTGCTCGACCTGGGCCGCATCGAGGCCGGCATTGACCTGCAGCTCGAAATGGTGCCGGTGCAGGACATCGTCGAGCGGGTGGTGAACGGCCTGCAGCTCCAGGCGAGCCAGAAGCGCATCACCCTCGCGCTGGAGGCCGACCCGCCCGGCGTGCCCCTGCTGGAGGCCGACGGGGCCCTGCTGCAGCAGGCCCTGCACAACCTGGTGGAGAACGCCGTCAAATATACCGAGGCCGGGGGCAGGGTCAACGTGAGCCTGGAGGTGGAGGAGGCTGAGGAGGAGATGGTGTTCATCATCTCCGACACCGGCATCGGCATCGCCCCGGTGGACCAGACGCGCCTGTTCGAGAAGTTCTACCGCGGCGTGCAGGGCGGCAAGACGCAGCGCGGCACCGGCCTGGGCCTGGCCATCGTCAAATCCATCGCCGACCGCCACGGCGGGCGGGTGTGGATGGAGAGCCAGCTCGGCAAGGGCAGCGTCTTCTACCTCTCCGTGCCCCTCAAGCAAGCGGTGCAGAAGACCGAAGAGGGGAAAAAGTAAACCGGTTTTCTCAAGCAGGCTGATGGGGGGCTGTCCCGATAAAAATCTCCCTCTTTACTTTCACTTTTTCTGTGATATACTTATAAATCGCGAAAGCCGCATTGCCGCCCTTGACAAAAGTGGACTGAATATAGTAAAATTCGGCTCGCATGAAAACTGAATGCCTGGAGATTTTGTTGGGGAGCGTGTGAGAAAGATTCTCATGCGCTTGGTTTTGTTTGTCTGGCGAGCACTCAGCAGGGAATCAGACTCGCCGGGCGCTCCCGAAATTGTCAGACCGAGAAAACACCTGGCTTTTGAGCTTACGAAAGCAGATCTGTGATGAAAACCTGCGCCGGCGGCCCCGCCTGCCGGTTTGAAAGGTCGATAGGTGAGGTGTGTCTGGGGCTGACGCCAGGATCAGCTAGTTAATTTTTCGGGCCTGGCCCGTATTGTTTTGTGGCAGCGCCACAGAGAACCGCGGTTGGCGGAAACGCACAGGTGGGTGAAACACCCCGGTTAAGTGCAGCGCTGCCCGTGTTGCCGGCAATCAGCCGTTATTTTCTTTCAGGAGGCGACTAAGTGGAAACCAAGGGGTTGACGAAGCTTCGTATCAGCCTGGCGTCGCCGGAGACTATCCGCTCCTGGTCTTACGGTGAGGTCCTGAAGCCAGAAACCATCAACTACCGCCGCCTGCGGCCCGAGAAAGACGGCCTCTTCTGTGAGGCGATCTTCGGGCCAACGCGAGACTGGCAGTGTTATTGTGGTAAGTATAAGAATATCCGTTATAAAGGTATTGTCTGTGATAAGTGCGGCGTAGAAGTCACCCGCTCTTCGGTCCGGCGCGAGCGCATGGGCCATATCGAGCTTTCGGCTCCGGTCGCCCACGTCTGGTACACCCGGCGCATCCCCTCCTACCTGGGCCTGCTGCTGGATATCTCCCGCCGCAACCTGGACCGGGTGCTCTATTTTGCCCAGTACGTGGTCACCTATGTGGACGAGGACGCGCGCCAGAAGGCCCTCAAGCGCCTGGAGGAGAAGATCACCTCCACCGAGCGCGAGCAGGCCACCCAGATTAACTCCCGCATCGCCGAGATCAAGTCCGAGCGCGACCGCAGCCTGGCGGAGATCACCGCCCGCCGCTCCGCCATTGACCAGAGCGCCGACGAGGCCGTAGCGGCCCAGTTGGAGCCGATCATGCAGGCGGGGCAGCGCCTGGAGGCCTCGCTGCGCGAGCAGATGGGCGAGGGCGCGCGCACGCCCATCCATTTCCCCGATACCGACATCGTCATCGTCCCCGCCGGCGAGACCATCGGCAACCAGCACGTCGCCAGCGTCTCCCGGGTGGTCAAAGAGCGCCTGGAAGAGCTGGAGCGCGAGCTGCGCGACCAGAAACAGCGCGATCTGGAGCACCTGCGCCTGGACGCCGACCGCACCCGCTCTCAGGCCGAGATGGACATGGAAGCCCTGCGCAACCAGCTCGACGACCAGGCCCTGGCCGTGCGCGACGAGAACACCCGCCTGCGCGACGAGCTGCTGGAGCTGCGCCCGCTCACCTTTATGGGCGAGAGCCGCTACCGCGAGCTGAAATCCCGCTGGGGGCAGGTCTTCCGCGCCGATATGGGCGCCGAGGCTTTCTTCGATATCCTCAAGCGCATTGACCTGGACAAGCTCTCCGAAGAGCTGTGGTACGAAGTGCGCACCTCGCGCAGCAAGCAGAAGCGCAAGAAAGCCACCAAGCGCCTGAAGGTGGTGGAGGCTTTCCGCCGCTCGGGCAACCGCCCCGAGTGGATGGTGCTCACCGTCCTGCCGGTCATCCCGCCCGACCTGCGCCCCATGGTGCAGCTCGACGGCGGGCGCTTTGCCACCTCCGACCTGAACGACCTCTACCGCCGGGTGATCAACCGCAACAACCGCCTCAAGCGGCTGCTGGAGCTGGGCGCCCCGGACGTGATCGTGCGCAACGAGAAGCGCATGCTCCAGGAGGCCGTGGACAGCCTGATTGACAACTCCCAGCGCGGCAAGGCGCTCTCCCGCCGCGGCCGCCGCGAGCTCAAATCCCTGAGCGATATGCTCAAGGGGAAGAAGGGCCGCTTCCGCCGCAACCTGCTCGGTAAGCGTGTGGACTACTCCGGGCGCTCGGTGATCGTGGTCGGGCCGAAGCTCAAGCTCTACCAGTGCGGCCTGCCGAAGACCATGGCCCTCGAGCTCTACCGGCCCTTCGTGATCTCCCGCCTGGTGACGCACAACTACGCCGCCAACGTGAAGGGCGCCAAGCGCTTTATCGAGCGCAACCGCCCCGAGGTCTGGGAGGTGCTGGAAGAGGTGATTAAAGAGCGCCCGGTCCTCCTGAACCGCGCACCCACCCTGCACCGCCTGGGCATCCAGGCCTTCGAGCCGATCCTGATCGAGGGCAGCGCCATCCAGCTTCACCCGCTGGTCACCACCGCCTTCAACGCCGACTTCGACGGCGACCAGATGGCCGTGCACGTGCCCCTGTCGCAGAAGGCGGTCTGGGAAGCGCGCCAGCTCATGCTCTCGGCCCGCAACCTGCTCAAGCCCGCCGACGGCGAGCCCATCATCAGCCCTTCCAAAGACATGGTCCTGGGCGTGTACTACCTGACCAAGCAGTCCAATGCGGATCACCGCGGCGACGGTTGGGTGTTCGGCGAGATGGACGAGGTCGAGCTGGCTTATAACCTGAACCAGGTGGATATCCACGCCGCCATCAAGCTGCGCGTCACTACCTGGTACGACGACGACAACAACCGCCTGCCTCAATCTGAGGAGCGCCTGTTGGATACCACGGTCGGCCGCGTCATCTTCAACCGCATCCTCCCGCCCCAGGTCCAGTTCGTGAACTGGGTGCTGGACAAGGGCGGTCTGAAGGACCTGGTGGCCGAGCTCTACGAAGTCTGCGGCGAGGAGAACACTCCCGAGATCGCCGACGCCATCAAGGACCTGGGCTTTTACTACGCCACCCGCAGCGGCTACTCGCTGGCGGTCTCCGACATCAGCGTCCCCGAGAAGAAGCAGGAGATCATTGACGAGGCCCTGCAGAACGAGGACAACGTGCAGCGCGACTTCCGCCGCGGCCTGCTCACCGAGCAGGAGCGCAACGAGCGCGTGATCGAGATCTGGCAGCGCACCACCAACCGCATCGCCGACGAGGTGCGCCAGTCCATGGACCCGGACGGCAACCTGGCAGCCCAGGCCATCTCCGGCGCCACCAAGGGCGGCTTCGGTCCTATCTCTCAGCTCGCCGGTATGCGCGGCCTGATGGCCGACCCCTCCGGGCGCATCATCCCGCTGCCGATCCGCTCGAACTTCCGCGAGGGCCTCACCGCCCTGGAGTACTTCATCTCCACTCACGGCGCCCGCAAGGGTCTGGCGGATACCGCCCTGCGCACCGCAGACGCCGGTTACCTCACCCGCCGCCTGGTGGACGTGGCCCAGGACGTGATCATCAACGACACCGACTGCGGCACTGCCGACGGCGTGTGGATCCGCCGCACCGATGACGTGGCCGGACAGTCCATCTCGGCCCGCCTCTACGGGCGCCTGGTGGCCGACCGG
This sequence comes from Chloroflexota bacterium, assembly GCA_023395675.1. Lineage (GTDB taxonomy): Bacteria > Chloroflexota > Anaerolineae > Anaerolineales > UBA4823 > JAEWYL01. The sequence goes on from JAEWYL010000286.1 coordinate 14,815, forward strand.
GTGATTGACCCGGAGACCGGCGAGGTGCTGGCGGAGCGTGACGACGTGCTGGACCACGAGCTGGTGCGCCGCATCGCGGCCTCCAAAGTGAGCCAGGTGCTGGTCCGCTCCCCGCTGACCTGCGAGCTGGTCCACGGTATCTGCGCCCACTGCTACGGCCTGGACCTGGGCCGGGGCAAGATGGTGGACGTCGGCTCCGCGGTCGGCATCGTGGCTGCCCAGTCCATCGGCGAGCCCGGCACGCAGCTCACCCTGCGCACCTTCCACACCGGCGGTGTGGCCGCCGGCGGTGACATCACCACCGGTCTCCCCCGCGTGGAAGAGCTCTTCGAGGCCCGCAAGACCCCGAAAGGCGAGGCGGTGGTGGCTGAGGTGGGCGGCGTCGCCCGCGTGACCCAGTCCGACCGCTACTCCGACCTGCGCGTGGTGCGCATCGAGCACAGCGAGATGATCGGCGACGAGTACGTCCTGCCCGAGGGCTGGACCGTCAACGTGAAGGATGAGGACGAAGTGGAGAGCGGCGCGGTGGTGGCCTACATGGGCGAGAGCGCCCAGGAGGCCAAGGCCAGCCTGAGCGCCGAACACGCCGGGCGCGTGCGCATCGAGACCACCGAAGAAGGCCGCGAGAAGGTGATCGTCTCTTACGAGAACCGCCAGGAAGGCGAGTACGAGATCCCCACCACGGCCCGCCTGCTGGTCAAAGACGGCGATCACATCGAGCCGGGCCAGCCGCTGACCGAGGGCTCCCTCAACCCGCACCGCATCCTGCGCATCCAGGGCCGCCAGGCCGGACAGATGTACCTGCTCTCTGAGGTGCAGAAGGTGTACCGCTCGCAGGGCCAGAACATCAACGACAAGCACTTCGAGGTCATCATCCGCAAGATGATGTCCAAGGTGCAGGTCACCCGCCCGGGCGATACCAAGTACCTGCCCGGCGACCTGGTGGACCTGCTCGAGCTGCGCCGTGCCAACGAGCAGCTCCTGTCTGAGGGCAAGCGCCCCGCCAAGTTCGCCGAGGTGCTGTTGGGCATCACCAAAGCCTCGCTGAGCACCGACTCCTTCCTGTCGGCCTCCTCCTTCCAGCACACCATCAAGGTGCTGGCCGGGGCGGCCATCGCCTCCACCGAGGACCCGCTTTACGGCCTGAAGGAGAACGTCATCATCGGTAAGCTGATCCCCGCCGGCACCGGCTTCGTACCCGGCCGCTTTGCGGACGAGATCCACCCCAGCATGGAAGCCAACGGGGATGGCTACGGCCCGGCGCCCAAGGGCAGCAGCTTCCAGATGACGGCCCAGCAGGAGGCCGAAGAGGCCCTGCTGCACGAGATGTCCCTGTCCGACGACGAGGACGAGGCCTTCGACGAGGTGGAAGACGACCTCTACGACGACGCCGAGACCGAAGAGGACATGGATTAAGTTTCTGAACGGACCAATCGCTCCTTTTGCGCTCCCGCCCGGAGCCTGAAAGGGTGAACAAAAACGTCCGCTGCAAAATGC